>NZ_JAVXCI010000038.1:24562-26724 GCF_036659555.1 Acinetobacter sp. | reverse complement strand
TAACTTACGTAAAATAAGCTGATCGGTTAAGATTAAAAGGCGGAACAGAAGTTCCGCCTTTTTTATATGATAGGTAATGGTTGCTGAAGGTGCAGAATGTCATTTGAGTCGGCTATGCGCAGATTTAATTTGCGCATGAAAAAAAGAATGTACAAATTTGATAAAAACCGCTGGCTGGCTAAAAATCAGCAGGATTTAAAAGCCTTTGAAGACCGCCTGCTGCATAGCATGCTGGACACTTTGGATAAGGTTGCAAAAGGCAAGTCACTGGCGCGCTTTGGTGATGGCGAAATCACTTTGATGGATGGCGATGATATTGATTTTCAGCAGGCCAGCCCTGAACTGGCGGCTGAGCTGGAGCAAATTTTAAGAAATGAAGACAGCAGGCTGTTGGTCTGCCTGCCGACCATTTTAAAGGCATGCAATGCCTATGAAGAAAACTGGTGGCTGAAATTCTGGTATGTGCGCTGGCAGGATCTTAAGCATAAGCTGAACTTTGAACAAGCCTACGGCCATTCGATGGTCACGCGTCCGGATTTCTTCATTATGTATCCTGAGCAGTCTATTGCTGCATGGAAAGCCATCTGGAATCAAAAGAAAACCGTATTTATTACGGGTGAAGGTTCAAAACTGGATATAAATCACGCTCTTTTTGACAATATTGCAGAGAAAAAAATCATTTATTCCAAAGCGTGCAATGCGTATTCAGACCTGGAGCGCATCACTGCAGAGGTTGAAAAATCTTCAGACAGTGCGGGCCTGATTCTGATTGCCTTAGGGCCATCCGGCACAGTATTGGCGAAGCGCTTAGCCAGCCGTGGAATTCAGGCGCTGGATGTTGGGCATATTACCAGCTCTTATGAAGAAGCCTTTCATTCGGAAGCGGCGGATTGAAGCCTGGGGGCAAGCGCAAGGAGCAGTGAAACCGTGCATATTGTTTATGTGAGTGATGGAAAAGCCGGGCACCGCTCGCAGGCTGCCGGCCTGTATCAGGCGGTGCAGCGCATCAGCAGGCAAAGCGTGACCTTTCAGGAAATTTCCATTGAGCAGCTGCCGCTTCTGACTTTAGTTAAAGGCATAATTTCAGGCGAGTTAAAGGCTTTGGAGCAGGCGCCGGATTATATCTTGGGCGTAGGCAGCCATACTCAATTGCGGGTGCTGCTGCTGGGGAAGGCCTATCCTCAGGCCAAAACCGTGATTTTAATGAAGCCGAATTTCCCTGTAGCATGGTTTGATTATTCAATTATTCCTGAACATGACGCCGTGCCTGAATCTGAAAAAGTGATTGTGACTCAGGGCGCGCTGAACCCGATTGTGAATGAGCAGCGCCATCAGCAAAACCGGATTTTAATTGCCCTGGGCGGGCCTTCAAAGCGCCATGCATGGAATAATGCAAAAGTCCTGAATGCAATTCAGCAAATTGCGGAAAGCAACCTGCAGGCGGAAATTATTCTGACCACCTCGCGCCGTACGCCTAAAGGCTTTCTGGAACAGCTGCGGGCGCAGCCTTTTGCCGGGCAGCTGCAGGTTTTTCCTGTGGAAGAGACCCCACAAGGCTGGATTTTTGAAGAAATGCAGCAGGCGGAAGCGGTTTGGGTGACTGAAGACAGCGTGTCGATGATTTATGAGGCGCTGACGGCAGGCTGCCGGGTCGGGGTGATTCAGATTGACCGATTGAAAAAGGATAGAATAACCCTGTCGGTAGACAGCCTTATGCAGAAGAATCTGATTTCTCAATCCGCCGGTATGATGCAATTGGCGGCGCCTGCTGTTTTTAAAGAGGCTGAGCGCGCTGCATCTATTATGATGAATTGATGATTCATGCTTTGGAAGCTGATGTCTTGGAAACTGGAGCGGATAAGGCTTAAGTCCATAACGCTTTATTCAGTTTTCAACTGCGGTCATGCAGCCGGAATTCATACCTCATAATTGATAATGTAAAAAAAGCATTTTGGGCAATTCTGCTGCTGGGCTGTTGCAGCGCCAGCAGCAAAGCCTGCGTCAGAAACCAGCATATTTTCTTTTTGAATTTTTATTGATATTGGCGGTATTGAGGGAAAGTGGATGCCGGAATCTACCGTAACGCCATGATTGCCGGTATTTATTAACAGAATAAAAGTTATTGTTTTTAATTGCAAAATTTAAATAAAGGTCTAGAATTC
>NZ_JAVXCI010000038.1:0-24462 GCF_036659555.1 Acinetobacter sp. | reverse complement strand
GCGGCGGGTTTTCTGCAGGGGCATATGTCTATCGGCATTATTGCGTCAATCTTTCAAACCAATACCAATGAAGCCTTGGAATTCCTGTCCGTTATCCATTATAAATTCCTGCTGTATGTTGTGATCTTGGGGATTTTAACGTTTTATTATCTGTGTTCATATCAGACCTCATATAAACTGGCGGTCAATAAATATTTGATCGCATTTTTATGCATATTCAATGTTTTTAATGTGTTTCTGATTCAAACTGCAAATGCTGCCCTGAAATATAAAAAAGAAGAAAAAATCCTCAATGAGGGCAATGCTGAAAAGGTCAATTGGGAAATTTCCAAAAGCAGCCCGAAATACAGCACGCAGGTTTTCATACTGGGTGAAAGCGTGCAGCGGGATTATTTATCCCTGTATGGCTTTAAGGAAAAGACCACGCCATTTTTAGACCGCATGCCGGTCCAGTATGTGGGGAATTATATTTCGACTGCGCCAAATACCGCAACAAGCCTGTCCCGCACTTTGGCTTATATGGATAAAGGCCGCAATATTAAGTCTTCGATGAACGTCATGACTTTGGCTAAGCAGGCGGGATACAATACCATCTGGATTTCAAATCAGGGCTTTGTGGGCAAAAATGATACTGCAGTGTCTAAAATCGGCATTCATGCTGAGCATCAGCTGTTTTTAAAAAGCGGCAATTACCAGTCGAAAAATAAAGATGATAATGAGCTGATCGCTTTGCTTGATCAGCAAATTAAAAAGTATCCGAAGCAAAACAATGTGATTTTTCTGCACATGATGGGCTCGCATCCGGATGCGTGCGAGCGCCTGTTTGACAGCCCGCGCTTATATCCGCAATATCCGGAAGCGATTAATTGCTATTTATCCAGCATTAATAAAATGGATGCATTTCTTGAATCTGTGCATGGCGTTTTAAGTAAAACTGGAAAAAGTTTCAGCATGGCCTATTTTTCCGATCACGGCATGACCGTAAATAACGATTCATACCATGTGGATAATAACTCCAAAGCCAATTACGAGGTGCCTTTTATTGTGCTTTCGAGTGATCAGAGCGTGCGTGAAAAGCTGGACAAGTCTATCAGCGCCTATGATTTCATGAATATTTATGCGGGCATGCTGGGCGTGGAAACGCCGTATCTGAATCAGGCGCGGACATTAAGAAAAATTAAGAATAATCCGCATATTACCGTGTTTGATTGGGATGATTATCTGCCTTATGCCTCATTGAGCGACTAAGTTTCTGCGTTTACAATTTTCTTTAATTGGCGGACTGTTTTATTATATAAATCAGTCCGCTTTTTTGCGCACTGTCTGAATTTATATTGCTGCCTGAAGTTTTCATGCAGACGCCTATTTTATCTTGTTGAGTAGATGGATGAAAATTTTACATATTGCGAATTTTGGCTTCAATAAGCAGGGCGCCCATTTTTACTGTACAGACCGCAAAATTTCCGCAGGCTTAACTGAAAATGGCCATTTTGTTTATGACTTCAGTTTCCGCGATATGGCGCGCATGGGCACAATTTTTAAAACTAAAAAACTCGGCGCCAGCTGGGCCAATAAAGAAATCCTGAAAATCGTCAATAATATTGAGCCGGATCTGGTTTTGATTGGGCACAGCGACCTGATGAGTCCAGGCGTGCTGAAAGAAATCAAGCAGCAGTTTCCAAAAACTAAAATCGCTTTCTGGTATGTCGATCCGCTGTATTTAGAGCAGAAGCTGGGTTTTGTCCGCGATTTTTCCCCGTATTTGGATGCAATTTTCTGCACGACTGGCGGCGAATATCTGAAAAAGCTGAAGCAGCCGCATTTAAAAACAGCCTATATGCCGAATGTCGGCCACCGCAATGTGGAAGTGCTGAAGCAGTTCGAGTCGGAAAATATTGATAAGGAGTTCATTTTCTGCGGCGTTATTTATAAGGAGCCGGAACGTGAAAAGTTCCTGAAGGATTTGGCGGATACCCTCCGGCAGAATCAGGTGCAGTATCAGTATTACGGCTGTTTTGAGCAGCCGGGCGTCTACGGCAAAGGCTATTATAAGGTGCTGTCCGAGTCGCGCATGGGGCTGAATTATTCGCGCAAAAATGATGTCATACTGTACAGTTCAGACCGCATCGTGCAGCTGACCGGCAATGGCCTGCTGACATTCAGCCCGAGAATTCCGGGCTTTGACAAACTCTATACTGAGCAGGAAGTGGTCTATTTTGATGACCAGAATGATTTGGCTGCGAAAATTAAATTCTATGCAGACCATCCGGAGCAGGCCCGGAAAATTGCAGAAGCCGGCTGGAATAAAACCCGAAGCAGCTTCAATGCCAAGCGCATCAGCCAGTTTATGATTGAAGTGGCTTTTGATCAGCCTTTGTCAGAAGCGTATGAATGGGCGCATGAGGTATATGCTTAATGTGGATTTTATATGCTCTGGCCGGCATCGCAGTTTTGGCAGCGGTGCTGTACCTGCTGGGCAATTATACCTTTTGGCTGCCGCTGCGCAGCGCTAAATTGCCGAGAGTAGTGATGCTGCATCAAGTGACGCCGCATGCAGAGGCGTCAGGCATGAATATGCAGCCGGCTAAATTTGAACAGCTGCTGCAATATTTAGTCAAAAAGAAGGCCACGTTTTGCTTTGTTTCTGAACTGGATCAGTATCAAGGGCAAAGCAATGTTTTTGCCTTATCTTTTGATGATGGCTTTTTGGACAATTACCAATATGCCTATCCATTGCTGAAAAAATATAAGGCCAAAGCGACGATTTATTTAGCAACGCAAATAGAAGGCATTGAGAAATTAAATGCTGAACAGATTCGCGAGATGTCTGAATCTGGGGTGATTGAATTTGGCGCGCACACCCAGCATCATGTGAATTTGCTGAAACTGTCTGATGAAGACGCTTTTGCAGAAATGCAGGCATCTAAGCAGGATGTGGAAGCGCTGGTGGGCCGTTGCCCGAGCTTTGCCTATCCTTTTGGGCGCTTTAATGCAAAGCATCAGCAGATGGCCAAAGAGCTCGGCTTTCAAAATGCGGTATCGACCCGCAAAAAAGTCGAAGCCTATACCCCGGAAAATCAATTCAATATTCCCCGCGTCAGCACGCATGGCGCAATGAATGCCGTGCAAATGCGCATTGCCTTAGCCAAAGGACGCTATAAATTATGATCCCATGCAGTGTTTATATTGTCACCTTGAACTGCGGCGCCTGGCTGCGCGATACGCTGAACAGCGTCAAGGATTTTGCCGAAGTGATTATTCTGGATTCCGGCAGTGCGGATGATACCTATGCCATTGCGCAGTCATTTCCGAATACCCGCATTGCGCATCAGGACTGGCAGGGCTATGCCAGGCAGAAAAGCCTCGCTTTAGCGCAGTGCCGCAATGACTGGGTACTGAATCTGGACGGCGATGAAGTGCTGTCGCCTGAGCTGAAAGCTGAAATTGAGCGCACGATACAAGCCGGCCAAATTGATGCCTTAATTACGCCGATTAATGATGTGTTTTTGGGCGTGCCGAACAGCAAACACACGAAAAAGCATGCCAAAGTGCGTTTTTTCCGCAAGAGCAAAGGCCAGTATGACCTGGAAAATCAGGTGCATGAAAATGTGGTGGTGAATGGCGAGAGTGCCCGCGCTTCCGGGGACATCTATCACTATGGCGAATCCAGCATTTTTGTCAAAGTGGAAAAAAATAATCAGTATTCTGATTTAAAGGCGGCGGAAAAGTTTCAAAAAGGCAAAAAGCCAAGCCTATTGAAACTCAGCTTAGTCATGCCGGTGACTTTCCTGAAATCCTATTTTATCCGCCGCAGCTGCCTGAATGGCTGGCGCGGCTTTGTGAACAGCATGATCAATGCATTTTACGCTTTTCTGAAGGAAGCAAAACTGTTTGAGCAGCATCAAAATGCGGCCAAGAAAAAGCAGGATAAAGCGTGAAGATTGTTCAGGTCTTGGCGACCAGCGGCGGCATCGGCGGCTTGGAGCAGCATACCTTTAACTTGGCGAATGAGCTGTCGCAGCGGCATGAAGTGCATATGATTGCGCATCCCTGCTATGCGGAAAAGTTCAATCCGCGGGTGCATTTTCATGCGGTCGATTTTGCCCGCAGCCGCTGGAACATTCTGCTGCTTTGGCAGCTGAAAAGCCTGATCAATCAAATTCAGCCGGATCTTGTGCATGCGCAGGCCGGCAAGGCGGCTGAGCTGATTGCAAAAATCCGCGCATGGCTGAAGCCTATTAAATTTGTCAGCACGGTGCATGGCACTAAAAAAAATAAATCCGCTTATGCGGCTGCAGATGCGGTTATTGCGGTCAGCCAAGCGCTGACGCAGGGCATACCGCCTGCCAAGGCGCATGTGATTTATAATGGCGTGTATGCGCAGCCTATGCTTTCCGATCAGCAAAAACAGCAGCTGAAAGCTGAGATTTATGCACAGCATCCGGCTTTAGACGCGTCCAAAAAAATTGTGATGTGCATTGGCCGCTTAGAGCCGGTGAAAAATATCAGCCTGCTGCTTCAAGCGATGCAGGGCATAGAGGCCAATCTTTGGATTGTTGGGGATGGCTCATTGCGCCAGAGCCTGGAAAACCAAGCGCAGCAGAGCATGCAGCGCCAGACGGCTTTTCTTGGATTCCGAAGCGATGCGCGTGATTTGATTCAGCTTGCGGATGCCGTGGTGCTGTCCTCAGACCGCGAGGGTTTTCCGCTGGTGATGGTTGAAGCGCTGCAGGCGGATAAAACCATGGCATCGACCAAAGTCAATGGCGTGATTGAGTGGCTGCCGGCGCCGTATTTGGCCGGCATCGGCCAAGCGGATGAACTGCATAATGCCATTATGCATGCGCTGTCAAAGCCGGCGCAGGCCGAATTTCAGCCTTTGTTTGCCAGAGCCAAGGCTGAATTGACTGTTCAGGCGATGGCAGGGCAGACGCTGAATATTTATGAGCAATTGCTGCAAAAATAACTCAGGACGATCCCTTAGCTTTTTGCGGATAAGCGGATCGCATCTAAAACCACAAAACCGCCTTCGGCATTGATGGTATGGCAGCCGTCATCGCTGTCATTCCATGCAGGCAGGACAACTTCCAGCAGGCGTTCTTCATAGTGCGCTGGGCTCAGCTGCACAATTTCCTTCAGCTCAATATTGCCGCCGTAGCGCTTTAACGAGTCTTGGCTTGGGCGGACCAGCTTGCCGTCATAAATGAATGGCTTGCCCGCCATGCGGAACTGCTGATGGCCTCTGCATACCGGATTCTGCGGATGCTCCTGCCAGTTCGGATTTAAAATATCTTCGGTAAAAAACAAGTCTAAGCGGTCGCCGAATTTTTTGCAGTTTCTGCGTGTAGACGTAAACAGGTACCACATGCCTTCATGATAAAAAGGCGTGCTGTCCACGGCTTCAATGCCTTCTAAAATATTCGAGTGCTTTTCCCATTTGAGCGGGAACTCGGCGCATTTCCACAGTTCAACGGTCTTATTGGCGCTGCTTTCCGGAATCATGTACCAGTCATTTCCGGCTTTAAAAACACAAGGGTAGGACAGATGATAGTCCAGTTTTAAAATGGTTTGCGGTTCAGTATAAGTCCCATCTTTAAAGACTTCGATAACCGATAAAAAGCCGACCGGGTGAACATCATCGACTTCTTCAAAAAAAATGAAATGGCGGTCATTTTCCTGCGCATAAAAACAGTCTGCAAAGGTAAATTTGCGCGGTGAGTGGATTTCAAAAAGATTTTTGAGTTGTTCTTGGCTTTTTAAGGATTCTGACAGCCAGCCAAAACGCATGTACCAATGCGAATTGAATTTTTTAGCTTGTTTGCTTTGTTGAAATTTATACCATTTTTTAAAAATTGTGCGCATCATGGCTGTAAGAATATATAAAACACTATCTATGTAATTCTACATTAGATATCATTTATGCAGTGTGAAATTGGTGGGTTCTGATGAAAATTTTTATTGTAAGCATTGAAGAAAATGGCTCGCCAAGACTGCAAAAAACATTAGGCCAGCCGTTTTTCAAGCAAGGCAATGTGCCATTTAAAAAAGTCGGAATTAAAGGCGCTGAACTGACTGCCAAGGAATATTTTGAACTGGGCGTAAAAGGCCGGTCTAGGCCGCTTTCACCCAGCATGGTTGGCTGCACACTTTCACACTTGGAAGCGTTAAAAGAATTTTTAAAAACAGATGATGAATATGCGCTTGTGATGGAAGATGATGCGATTATTCCGGATGATTTAGCTGTAGAAAATTTATCAGAAGAATTAGCCCGGCTGAACATTCCGAAAAATACCCTGTTCAGTATCGGCGGTATTTTGATGAAAGAAAGCCGTAAAGTCCGCGGCGCCATTTTGGATGCTGAGTTTTTGCACCGCAAAATTTTAAAAGTGTCTCCTGATTTTTATCAACGCATTTGCTATGCCGTTGCCTATATTGTGGACAGGGAGATTGCCAAAACGCTAATTGCTTACCATCATCCTTTGCGGGCAGCCGATGACTGGCGCTGTCTGACCGATTTCAGCCCATCGGCTTCGATTCTGATGACGGCGGTAGTTGATCATCCTGTCATTGCTGCAGGGGAGCAAAATTCGCAATTAAGCGCTATTGAGAAAGAGCGGGTTGAGAGTAATGATGTGCCTATAAGCCGGTTTGGAACGCCTTTAAGATATAATATTGCGAAGTTTTTGTATAAAAAATATCCTGCAGAATAAGGGTAAAGTATAAGGTGGGTGCTTTTGAAAGCAATTTTGAAAAATTACACTCAATCAGTTTTTGTTATCAAAATCTAAAAGCGAATCTTTTTTGAATTTATGTTTTAAGAAATATGGTTCAATTAGCTTCCTATCTGCGCCAATCAGTTTAATTAGATGTGGCATGGTATTAGGCCTTTCTCTTAAAACTAGAGATTCAATGAAATAAGTACTCGACTTAATATTTATATTCTGATAAAGGAACGCATTCTCATCACAATTAAAAAGTGTAATGCTTATTTTATTGTCACGCATTATTTTTTGACAAGCTACATAAGCAATTAAATATTCTAGCATTCCTATTTTTTGGAAATACTCAGTGGAATTTGGTATATTTTTCTCTATATCCGTAATATAAGATTTAACACCCATTAGTAATGCGTTACTTAGCTCATCTAACCATTTTTTAAAGAAAGTATTCCCTTTTTCTGAAGCTAAAAGCCAATTTTCAATGACCGGGTATTCCGGCACTGTAACATTGGCTGCTCTATAATATCCAAAAGCAGAAGTTTTATTTTTTTTGCAAATATCAATGATCCAATCTAGATTGGAATAAGTAATGATGCTAGCATCCAACCATAAGCCGCCATAGTGATAAAGCAGATAAAATCTTAGTAAATCAGAATGCTGCTGTGGAGTTAGGTTTTTAAATTGAGAAAAATCATAGCTGCAGTAATCTGAAATATTTTCTTTATTTAAGATATTGATTTGATAAGATGGATTTAGTCTTTGGATTTGACTAAAGCAGCTTTGGACAAGTGCAGGGGGTTCGGAATCCCAATACATCCATATTATTGAGGGAATAGAAGTTTCAGATGATTTATCTGCTGGATTTAAAACTATTGGGTCAGCAAAGTTGTTTGGTTCTAGATTCTTATATCTTACATTTCTATAAAATCTTAAATTAAATGAAAGTAATCTAAATAGTTTTCTAGTGGATTTTTTTAGACCCATACAAAGCTCGAATGCTGATTATCTTAAGGAAAATGGATATAGATATTATCAGCCACAATTAATAACGCTATATCGATTTTATGGTTTTGGTTAGTATTAGGGATAATAAGTAATTATTTACTCTTTATCCGCATTGCCTTTCAGCACCATATAAATCAAACCGACAAAGATAATAAAGGCGCCACCCAGGCTGCTGATGCAAAACACGACAATGCGGTTATAAGTGGTTAAATTGAATAATTGATTATCCACGATGTAGCGCATGAAAACCCATTGCACGATAGCAAAAACGATTAAAACGATTGCGCGACGGCGGACTTCAGGACGCATAGCCATAAGAATGCTCACAGCAAAGTGGAATAGGGCGCTATTATGCCACCGTTGCCTGGCGATCTCAATGCAATAAAAAACCCTGCAGAGCGCAGGGTTCTTTAACTTCAGCAAAAGCGCAATTAAGCTTCTTTGGCTTCAGCTTTCGGCTTTTCACGCAGGCGGATGCCCAAGTCACGCAGCTGATTCGGCTCAACCGGCGCAGGCGCCTGAGTCAATGGGCATTCTGCAGTCTTGGTTTTCGGGAAGGCAATCACGTCACGGATAGACGTCGCGCCAGTCATCAGCATCACCAGGCGGTCCAGGCCGAATGCCAAGCCGCCATGCGGAGGCGCGCCGAATTTCAGTGCATTCAATAAGAAGCTGAATTTTTCTTCGGCTTCTTCTTCGCCAATGCCCAGAGCTTCAAAAATCGCTTTCTGCATTTCCAGCGTGTAAATACGCAGTGAACCGCCGCCGACTTCAGTGCCGTTCAAGACCATGTCATAAGCGACAGACAGCGCCTGGCCCGGATTGCTCTTCACTTCTTCAACGCTGGATTTCGGCAGCGTGAACGGGTGATGCACAGAGGTCCATTTGCCGTCATCGGTTTCTTCAAACATCGGGAAGTCAACGACCCAAAGCGGCGCCCATTCGCAAGTCGACAGTTTCATGTCATGGCCGACTTTAATACGCAAAGCGCCCATAGCATCATTCACAATTTTGGCTTTGTCCGCGCCGAAGAAGACGATGTCGCCATTTTCAGCGCCAACGCGCTTCAGCAAATCAAGCACGATCGGTTCGATGAATTTAACGATAGGCGACTGCAGGCCTTCAATGCCTTTTTCAAGCTCGTTGACTTTAATGTACGCCAAGCCTTTCGCGCCGTAGATGCCGACAAATTTAGTGTATTCGTCAATCTGGCTGCGCGGCAGTGCGCCTGCGCCCGGCACGCGGAGCGCGACAATGCGGCCTTTCGGATCTTTAGCCGGGCCTGCGAAGACTTTGAACTCAACGTCCTGCATCATGTCTGCAACGTCAACCAGCTTCAGCGGAATGCGCATATCCGGCTTGTCGGACGCATAGTCGCGCATCGCGTCTGCATAAGTCATGCGCTGGAATTTGCCGAAGTCAACGTTCAGAAGTTCTTTGAACATCTTAATGGTCAATGTTTCCATCAGATCCATAATGTCATCGTCACTCATGAACGATGTTTCAACGTCGATCTGGGTGAATTCAGGCTGGCGGTCAGCGCGCAAGTCTTCATCGCGGAAGCATTTGGCGATTTGGTAGTAGCGGTCAATGCCGCCGACCATCAGCAATTGCTTGAACAGCTGCGGCGACTGCGGCAGGGCATAGAAGCTGCCGTTGGATACGCGGCTTGGCACTAAATAGTCACGCGCGCCTTCAGGCGTAGCGCGGGTCAGAATCGGCGTTTCAACGTCAAGGAAGCCGTTTTCTTCGAAATAGTTGCGGATCAGGTTGGTCAATTTAGAGCGGAAGCGCAGGCGGTCCAGCATTTCCGGACGGCGGATGTCCAGGAAGCGGTACTTTAAGCGGACTTCTTCAGAAATGTTGGTATTTTCGTCATTCAATGGGAATGGCGGGGTTTCAGACGCTGCAAGAACTTCAATTTCTTTGCCTAAAACTTCAATTTGACCGCTGACGATATTGGCATTTTCTGTGCCTTCGTAGCGGCGGCGCACGCGGCCGGTAATTTTCAGCACGTATTCAGAGCGCGATTTGTCAGCAGTTGCAAAGGCTTCCGGAGTGTCCGGATCAATCACCACCTGCACAAGGCCGTCACGGTCGCGCATGTCCAGAAAAATCACGCCGCCATGATCGCGGCGGCGGTGCACCCAGCCGCAGAGTGTCACTGTCTGGTCAATTTGAGCTTCGGTTAAAGAACCGCAATAATGAGTTCGCATCATAGCGTAAAAAATCCAACTATATGGGTTAAGGAAGCGAATGCGTAAACAGCGCACCGCCTTAGAAAAAATTAATCTAGGATTATGCCTCTTTGAGGGGGCCGTCACAAGAACTAGATCAAAAAACCGCGGGAAATCGCGCGGTTTTAGCGCTGCATCCGCCTGCAGCTTTAGCCCATGCGGTGTCCGCGGTCCAGAACGGCAAACAGCAGGCAGCCTAAGCTGAACATCAGCAGGCTGCCGTGGGCAAACTCATTCAGCAGGCGGCCGGTCATTTCATATAAGTCTGCGCGCCACAGCTGGCTGGAAGGCGAAATGTTAAACAGCCAGGCCTGCAAAGCGCCCGCACAGAGCGAGGCAAGGGCCAGGCCCCAGGCAAAGCGCCTGATTTTAAAGCTGACGGGAAGATGCTGCTGATAGCTTTGATAATAGCGCCAGCTCATCCAGCCGATCAGCGGCAGGACAGCGAAAGAGCTGCCGATTTGCAGAATGCGGTGCAGCGGATAGGCTTGGCCCAGCAGCATGACGGGCTGGCTTAAAGCCTCTTTAAAGGCAAAGGTGCGGAAGTCGGCGTGGGTCAGCCCGTCCCAAATCAGGTGCGTGGCGGTACCGGCGATAATGGCGGCGCAGACGGCGCCCAAAAACCGTAATGCAGCCCATGCGCTGTGAATGCCTAAGTCGTGCTGCAGGCCTAAAAAGCGGTAAACTGCAGGACGGTACAGCAGATACCAGGCTGCGCAAAATGCCAGGCCAATCCATAAATCCGGATGAATCAGCGCGCTCCACAAATGCGTCACATCGGAGCGTTCGTCGCTAAACAGCCGGAATAAATCCGGCACCATGCAGCCGATGGCTAAAGCGGCGGTGGGCAGGCGCCCGCCTGTAAGGCGCGACAGCGGCGGCGCTAAAACAGCGTGAGATAAAGTAAAAGGCATTCTTTAGTCTTTTATATTCATCATCAAAACGATGCATCATTTTTGTTTTCGTTATTTAAATTTTCAACATAAATAATGTTGAGTAAACTTAATATAATTAAAAAAGTGAACATTGTCGGAAAGGGGAAAAAGAATAAATAATCACTCATGCTGCAGATTGTGAGGTAAAGCATGGTGATTAACCCTGAAAATGCTAAAAGTCGTGTATGTCGATTTGGGTTTTTCATCAAGTTTTTTATAAAATAATAAAGAGGTAAAGATGACAGTAGTAAAATATTTAAAAAACCGAGTAGGCCGTGTGCTGCAAGTTCTTGGAAAATAATATTATGTGCGTGCGGTTGGCAGTTAGGCACTATATTTTTAGATTCGGGTGCGCAAATTTGATTTTTAAAATTAACAAATCCATTTCCGGCATAAGGCGCTTGTTGAAATTTTTCTAAAGCGAATTTCCATAAGGCAAAACGTGTTCCAACACTCGTATTATAATCATTTTTCTCCATTAAAGAGGCATCGCTTTGAAGATGATCGATACGGTCCATAATGGGAGAATTTGGCATAAAAACCATGCCAATAGTAAGCATGAGTGACATGAGTATCATAAAAATAGTGTGTTTAAGATGTGTTTTATAGAAATAAAAAGCAATCATAAACAATGTAATTGGAATGCCAATCCAAGCACCGCGGCTGCCATGCAAGGTAATCATAGAAATATTGAATAAGCATAAGCCAATAAAGAGAAAAGAAAGCTTGTTTTTAAGTTTGAAACTGAATATTAGCCCAATAAGGCTGAGTGTGATGATGCAATAGTCATAAAGAATGATCGACTTAAATTCAGGAATTAATAAATCTCGATAAAAATCATGTTTTAAATTAAGATATATGTTGAAAATAAGTGAAAAAATAATACTTATAAGAATGATTTTTTCAAATTTTTTTGCCGTAAAATTTGAAAATTTTAATAATGTTCCTAAAAATATAAATGGAATTACATATAGAAATTGGTGGATGTATTTATTTTCATGTTTGTTAATAGCAAGATCGGTTTGATGTATGTGAAATATATATTCATTCAGTGTTATTAATAATGCAGAAGAAATCCCAACAGCAAAGACAATAGGATGAATGTAAAAAATTCTATTCTTTATAAGGTAAATAACCAGTAACAATGAAGGAATATAGACTAATGACCAGCTGCTGCGATCATCAGTAATTAAATTGATAAAAAAAATGAAATAAAAAAGAATTAGCCCAAAAGAAATGAAAGATTTTAGTGTGTTGGCTGGTAAAAAAATCATTAAATTAGGCTCTGCAAAAGATTGAACTGTTTTATCAAAAAACATCAAATAATGAGAAATTATAATATATATTTTGGAGTATTGGTTGAATCCTCAACGAAATGAAGTCCAAGTTCCGCCAATATTTTATTGCAAAGTAAATGAAATGTTATATTATAACAAAAAATTAACAGTGACCTGTTTGAGCCAATCTAATGCTATTTAAAAAGAATTTAATTACCGCTTCACTTTTCGCCGCCGCCGCGCCGCTGGCATACGCCGATGAAAATGCCGTTCAGGCACAGCGGCTGGATACCATTCAAGTGCAGGTGCATCCCTTGGCGCAGACGGCTGCGGATTTCGCCGCGGCGGATCATATTGTCAGCCAGCAGCAGCTGGCGGAGCGGCCCGCCACCATTGGCGATGCGCTGGCAGGCGAGCTGGGGGTGTCTTCCAACCAGTACGGCGCGGGCTCCAGCCGGCCTGTGATCCGCGGCCAGGACGGCCCGCGGGTTAAAGTGCTGCAGCATGCCTCTGAACCGGCCGATGTGTCAGCGCTTTCGCCTGACCATGCGGTTACCGTCGATCCGGTTCTAGCCAAGCAGGTTGAAATCATCCGCGGGCCGTCCACGCTGCTGTATGGCGCGGGCGCCGCCGGCGGACTGGTGAATGTGACGGATCAGAAAATTCCAGCGCAAATGCCGGAAAACGGCTATGAAGGCCGGGCCGGGCTGCGCTACAACTCCGGCAGCGATGAGAAGCTGGCCAGCGCCGGGGTCACGGCAGCGTTGGGCGGGCAGTTTGCTGTGCGTGTAGAAGGCTCCAAGCGCAAAGCCAATAACTATATCGCTCCGGATTATTTCCATGATCATGACGGCGAGCTTGAAAAAGAGCGCCGCGTGGACAATACCTTTGCCGAAGGGCAAACCGTGAATGTCGGCGGCTCATGGATTCATGAGCGCGGCTTTGTCGGCGCCGCCTACAGCAGCCGCCAGGACAAATACGGCTTGCCGGGCCACAGCCATGAATATGAAGACTGCCATCCGCATGGCGACGAGCTGGATTGCCATGCGCACGGGCCTGCGCCCGCACCCGGCCACGGCCATGCGCATGAAGAGGAGCATGCAGGGCCTTGGGTTGATTTGAAATCGGAGCGCTATGATGTGCGCACAGAACTGGCGGAACCTTTTGCCGGCTTTCAGAAATTGCGCGCGCATGCCAGCTATACCGACTATCAGCATGATGAAAAGGAAGAAAGCGCAGTGATGACCGCCTTCAAAAGCAAGGGCTATGATGCGCGCCTAGAGCTGGCGCATAAGCCGGCGGCGGGCTGGGAAGGGGTGATTGGCGCGCAGTACAATCAGCAGAAGCTGGACATCCGCGGCGAAGAAGCGCTGATGAATCCAAGCAAAACGCAGAAATGGAGCCTGTTCGGCCTGGAGCACAGGCAGTTTGGCGATGTGCATGTTGAGCTGGGCGCGCGCGCGGATCAGCAGAAGATTGACATTGACTCCGCGCAGAAAGACTTTGATGATTACGCTATTTCCTATTCGGGCGCAGCCAGCTGGGAGTTTGCGCCGGACTATAAGCTGTCTTTGTCTGCATCGCATCAGGAACGGCTGCCGCTGGCGCAGGAGCTGTATGCCAAGGGCAAGCATTTTGCCACCAATACCTATGAGCGCGGCAATCAAAATCTGGGCGCGGAAAAATCCAATAATCTGGAATTGGGCCTGCACTATGCGGCGGACCGGCTGGATTATCATGTGCATGCCTATCACAACTGGTATGACAGCTATATCTACGCGGCCACCACCGACCGGCATGAAAACTTCCGCCTTGTGGACTACACGCAGGACAAAGCCAAGTTTTACGGCATAGAAGCTGAAACCGGCTATGCTTTAAGCGACAGCTATAAGCTGAGCATATTCGGCGACTATGTGCGCGGCAAAATTGACGGCGAAAATGCGCCGCGCGTGCCTGCAGGGCGCTTGGGCGCGAAAGTCAATGCCGGCTTTGCCGGCGGCTGGTCAGGCACGGCGGAATATTCCCATGTGTTTAAGCAGGATGAGTTCGCGGCCTATGAGCAGGAAACCTCCGGCTACAATATGCTGAATCTCGGCCTGGCCTATGCCGCAAAGTACAGCAAAGCCGGCGATTACCGCGTGTATTTCAACGCCAATAACTTGCTGGATGACCAGGTGTATTCGCATGCCTCTTTCCTGTCGAATATTCCTCAAACCGGGCGCAATTTTACAGTGGGCGTCGAATTCGGCTTCTGATCCCGGCCTGTGATTTTAGCGCCGTAAACAGCCTGAAGTCACAGAAATCCTCTTGAAAAATCACAGGATAAAACCTAGTCTGAGCGCATTGGACTAGGTTTTTTATTATGCGTATCTTTCAGAAAATTCACGGCAAGCTGAATTGGTCACGCCGGCGCTACATCAGCGCAGTGATCGGACTGCTGGCCATCGGCTACCTTTCTTCGGCAATTTATCACACTTATAAGCCCCTGCCGCAGGGGCTGGATTACACCGGCAAGCTGCGCCATGCCAAGGTGCAGTTTATCGCCGATCAAAGCTATGCCGATGCGTCTGGAAAGCTGCATCTGGATCAGCAGATTTTCAAGCAGATGCTGCGCCTGATTGATCAGGCGCAAACCACGATTGTGCTGGATATGTTCCTGTTCAATAAAGAAGTCGGCACCTCTAAAATCGCCCATCAGGCGCTGGCGCAGCAGCTGGCCGATGCCCTGATTCAGAAGCGCAGGCAAGCGCCGAATGTTGAAATCAAGCTGATCACCGACCCGATCAATTCGGTGTACGGCGGCGTGGCGCCCGAACACTACCGCCAGCTGCGTCAGGCCGGAATCGACGTGATTGAAACCGATTTAACGCCGTTGCGCGCATCCAATCCGGCATGGTCGGGCTTCTGGTACCTGTGCTGCCAGGGAGTCCGCAATAATCCGGAACAAGGGTGGCTGCCGAATCCATTCGGCCATGAAAAAATCACCATCAGAAGCTATCTGGATTTATTCAATTTTAAAGCCAATCACCGCAAAACCTTGGTGGTAGATACGGCAGAGGGCTGGCAGGCGCTGGTGACTTCCATGAATCCGCATGACGGCAGTTCGCGCCATTCGAATGTCGCCCTGCTGGTGAGCGGCAATACCGCGCTGGATGTGCTGAAAACCGAGCAGGCTGTGGCGATGATGTCCAAAGCCGATTTTCCTGCAGTGATTGCCGGCGAGTTTGAAGCGGCGCCGAGCGATCCGCAGGTGCAGGTGCTGACCGAAGCAGCCATTTACGATGCCGTGCTGCAGCTGCTGGACAGCGCCAAGCCGCAAGAGCGCATTGATTTGGCCATTTTCTATCTGTCTGAACGCAAGATCATTCAGGGCCTGATTGCAGCCCATGAGCGCGGGGTGCATGTGCGGGTGCTGCTGGACCCGAACAAGGATGCCTTCGGCCGCCAAAAGAACGGCATACCGAACCGCCAGGTGGCGTCGGAACTGAACGATGCCGGCGTGCCGGTGCGCTGGTGCAATACCCAGGGCGAGCAGTGCCACAGCAAAATGATTGCGAAATACGGCGCGCAGCAGGCCGAGCTGATTCTGGGCTCCTCCAACTTTACTGCGCGCAATCTGAAAAACTACAATCTGGAAACCAATCTGCGGGTGCTTGGACAGCCGCAAAGCGCTGTTTTTAAAGATGCGGAGCAGTATTTCAATGGCGCATGGTCAAATCTGCACGGCCGCCAGATGAGTGTGGATTACAGCAAGTATGCTGACGAATCCAAGCTGAAGTATATGCTGTACCGCTTTATGGAGTGGAGCGGGCTGTCGACATTTTAATGCGCTGAGGATGCCGGCGCGCTTTGCTCCGTTCTGAAATAGGCGGGCCGCGCATTTTATGCCAGACCGGGCTGAGTGATCTGCCCAGTTTTTTATTGCCTGTTTGCTGTTTCAGCGCACTGCGGATAAGTCAAAATTTATCCGCAGATTTGCTGTTTTAAGATGAACAGCTGACCGCCACTTCAGGCTGATCGCCCGGCAATGGCGCCAAGTCGCTTGCCTGCTCCAAGTCTGGCTGCTGAACATAAGGCTGGCGCAGCAGCTGGAACAGGCGCTCGACTTCTGAGAAGTCATCGCATTCCGCAAGCTCAATGGCTTTTTGCGCCATGTGGTTGCGCAGAATATAGCGCGGGTTGGCTGCCGCCATCGCCTCATCCAGCGCAGCGGTGTCCTGCAGCCCGCGGATGCCGTGATACTGCGCCAGGAATCCTTCAAACTGGCGCCGGTCAAGGCAGTCATCCTTAATCAGCTCATACTGCTTGTTCTGCAGGCGGATAAAGCTTTGCGTATAGTCCAGCTGCTCGCTTTGCAGCACGCGCAAAAACGCCATGGCGCAGTCAAAGCTGTCTTTATGCAGGCTGGGCAGGCCCATTTTCCGGCATAAGCCCAGCGTGTAATGCTCCAGAAAGGCCGGCTCAAAATGTTCCAGACATTTGGCCAGATCCTCTTTCCATTGCGCCTTGTCATCGCCTGCCGGGCACAGCGGAATTAAATTATTCAGCCAAGTCCATAAATTCCAGTGCCCGATGCTCGGCTGCTGCTGATAGGTGTAGCGGCCCTGATAGTCCGAATGGTTGTTGATCCAGTTCGGGCGGAAGCGCTCCATAAAGCCGTAAGGGCCGAAATCCAGAGTGGAGCCGGTAATATTCAAATTGTCGGTATTCATGACGCCGTGCGCGAAACCCGCCAGCTGCCATTTCGCAATCATCACCGCAGTGCGCTGAATCACCTGAGCGGCGAAAGCCAGCACCGGCTGTTCCGCCGCAAGGCATTGCGGATAGTGCCATTCGATGCATTTTTGGGTAAATTCAGGCAGCAGGGCCGGCTGATACTGATTGATCCATTCAAAATGCCCCAGGCGGATATGGCAGTCGGAGGTCCGCAGCATCATGGCGCCCAGTTCCAGCTTCTCGCGCTGCACGCCTTGCGTGGAGGAGGTGAAGCCCACCGCATTGCTGGAGGGAATGCCCAAGGCATTCAGCGCATGGCCGGCCAGATATTCGCGGATCACTGAGCGCAGCACCGCGCGGCCGTCGCCCATGCGCGAGTAAGGCGTGGCGCCGGCGCCTTTAAGATGTAGGTCTACGGTTTGGCCATTTTTATCGATAATCTGCGCAATCAGCAGCCCGCGTCCATCGCCCAGCTGGCCTGCCCATTGCCCGAACTGATGGCCTGCATAGGCCATGGCTAAAGGCTCAAATTCGGCAAAGGTTTTCCGGCCACTGCAGATTTCAACCCATGCGGCTTTATCGGCATCTGACCACTGCAGCTCATCTGCCAGCGCCGCATTGAAATGCCCGGCTTTAGCGCCTTGCAGCGCTGAGGGCTGCTGATGGTGATAGAGTTTTTCCGGGAGCGCAGAATAGCGTGAATTGAAATGCATAGACAAAATGGGCAAGTGCTGAATAGGTTTAAACTATAGCAAAGTTGCGCAGGCGGATGTGCGGTAAATGCTTAATCCGCAATTCAGTCCACGATGAACAGGCGCGCGCCGGTTTCCGAGTAGGAGCGGTGCGCTTCGGCATTGTCCGCAACCTGATAGCTCATGCCGGCCTTTAAAATGAAATGGCGCCCATCCTGCAGTTCTGTATGCAGTTCGCCCGCTATGCAAAAGAGGATATGGCCTTTGCTGCACCAATGGTCGGCCATATAGCCGGCAGAGTATTCCACAATGCGCACGCGGATTGGCCCAAAGCGCTGCGTGCGCCAAAGCGCGTAGCCGTTTTCGCCTTCATATCTTTCGGTGGCTATTTCATCCCAGTTGGTGAGGCCAAAGGGGATATTGCTTATTTCCATAGTGATGCGCTTTTTATATTGCAGATGCCCATTATTATCGTGAATTTCAAATAAAGAAAAGCCCCAAATGCGGGGCTTTTTCTGACTGCATTATGAATGAGCGCAGAGGGATCAGCTGGCGGTCTTTTTCTTTAGGCTGCTGACCAGCAGGTTCAGTGTCTGGCGGTGGTGCGAAAGGCGCTGTTCAACCAATTGGAATTCCATTTTCAGCTTGTCGTCCATTTGGTGAATCTTCTCGGCAACCGAAGCTTTCTTCGCCTGAATCTCAAGCTCTTTCAGTTTTGCCCAGTCATTCAAGGTTTGAGAAAAAGCGTCATATTCCTGTGAAATGCGCAGCTTCACAGTCGCCATGTCTTCATTGACATTGTGTCCATACACCGCCAAATCCTGCTCGGCATATTTGAACTTCATCGCCAATTCGGCTTTTTTGATGTTGAAGCTTGGAATGCGGCGCAGGTTTTTGGCTAAGCCTAATTTAGAGCAAGACCAGATCAGCCATTTAGTCGGATCGTACTGCCACCATTTCACGCCGTTGCGGTAATCGTACTGGAAAATGTGGTGGTAGTTGTGGTAGCCCTCGCCCCAAGTGGCAATCGCAAGGACAAAATTGTCGCGCGCCGTATTTTCATCGGTATACGGACGCGAACCCCACATATGGCACAGCGAGTTGATGAAGAAGGTTACATGGTGGCTGAGGATCAGGCGCATTAAGCCGCCCAGCAGCAGCACGCCCCACATGTCGCCTACCGCCCAGCCGATCGGCAGCAGAATGCTGGCATGCACGGCAATAACCAGTGGAACATAGTATTTGTCCTGGAACATCACCAGTTTGTCATTCAGCAAATCCGGCGCGTTTTTATAGTTGGCGGCGCCTGACGGATAGTCACGGAGCATCCAGCCGATATGCGCATACCAGAAGCCGCGGTTGATGGAGTAGGGGTCTTGCTCGATATCATCGACATGGCGGTGGTGGGTGCGGTGGCCTGAAGCCCAGAACAGAATGCTGTTCTGAACGGCAAATGTGCCCATAATCATTAAAATAATTTTTAATGGCAAGGTGGCTTCATAAGCGCGGTGCGCCCATAAGCGGTGATAGCCTGCCGTGATGCCCAAACTGCTGACGCCCAGCAAAACAAACATGCTGATCCAGGCGGCTAAGCTGAAATCATGGTGATAGGCATATAACGGAATTGCAATTGCCGCCACAATTGGCAAGAATATCAAGGCAAATACGGCAATCCAGTTAATTGGGGCTTTGGGTAGGGGAGCGGTCATCTCCGGCAGTACTCCTAGAACCTTGGCAGGTTTGAATAGAAAGTAAAATCCATATTCTTTCTATGGATTAAGACTTCAGCATATTAGCATGCGCAAACAGCTGTTCACAGTATTTATTGTACAGTTGTATTGTACTAAACAGTAACAGAATAAGACTGACTATTTATTGATTTTATCGAAGCTTAGAGGGTGTTGATGACAGTTGTTCGATATTGCCGTGAAAAACAGGAAAAATATACAGAAAAGTGCGGATTGGCGGTCACTTTGTCGGCTGCGTTTTTGCTGGCTGGCTGCCAGAGCGCCAGCCATGTTGCATCCGCTGCGTCTGCAGAACGGCCTGCGCAGGCCATGAGCAGCATGGACGGCGTGCAGGATGTGCGCTGGGAAATCACCCAGATTTCAGGCCAGAAAGCCAAATTTTTTCATCATCAGCCCTATCTGCAGTTCAGCTCGCAGTTTAAGCAGCTCCGGGGCAATACCGGCTGCAATGAGCTGGCGGGCAGCTATGAGCTGGACGCCGGCCAGCGTACCGTAAAGCTCAATGCGCGCGCCGGCCATTTCAGCTGCGATGCTGCTTTGGCGCAGGAAGCGGTGCTGATGGATGCCCTGCAGGATGCCGAGCGCTTTCAGCTGAAAGGCGGCCAGCTGATGCTGCAGGATAAAAGCGGCCGGGATCTGCTGCAGGCGCAGAAAAAATAGCGCCTGCATGGATGGATCATTCTGCATAAAAAAGCCCTGCATTTTTGCAGGGCTTTTCATTAAAAAATGGTTTTGAAACTGTCATAAATGCTGCCGCATCATTTTAGGAAAGTCGGTAATCAGCCCGTCAATGCCTAAGCCGCGCAGCTGTAGCGCGCGTTCAATATTATTAACCGTCCAGACGCTGACGGCTAAATCCGCCTGCTGCGTTGCCCGGATGATTTCCGGCGTGGCCAACCGGTCCATCCAGCCGATTTGGCAGCAGCCGAATGCCAAAGCCTGCGCAATGGCCTGTTCTCCGCTGTCATCCTCAATCAGCAGGCCCCGCCTGAAAGCGCTGTTCTGCCGGATTAAAGCCTGATGGATTTTCAGGTCAAAACTGGTGATCACCGCCGTGCGCTCAAAGCCCTGCAGCTGTTTCTGCAGTTCGATGATCAGCCTTTCAGCCTGCTGCGCGGTTTCTACTGCCTTAACTTCAACTTCAAGATGCTCAAAGTCATGCATGATCCGCAGCGCATCGCGCAGGGCTGGTGTGGCCTGCCTGTCCCAGTCCATCCAGATATGAGCCTGATTAAACGGCGCAAGCTCTGTGCTGGCGCATTCGTAGAGGCTTTTGTCTATGCCTGTGGTTCTGAGGAAATTGTCATCATGCATAATCACCAGTTCGCCGTCTTTGAGCTGGCGCACGTCAAACTCGGCCGCGCGGATGCCTAAGCCGTGAATATACTGAAAACCGCCTAAAGTATTTTCAGGCGCTTCACCGCGGGCGCCGCGGTGTCCGATGATTCTCATGCATCCGCCTTATTGTCAGCTGGAAATTTGATTATGCCATGACGGAAACTGTGCGCTGTTTGGCCTTGCGGAAAGCGCCTGCATAGCCACCTTTTAAGCAGCCATGCGCAAGCCATCAAGCTCAGTCCATTTAAAGATCAATTTAGCATTAACCTTAAATCGTTTCGTTGATATTTTTTTGCCACAGCACTTCCGAACCGCCTTCGGCGCGCTGCAGGGCGCGTGATGCGACAAACAGCCAGTCGGACAGGCGGTTAAGCAGCTGCAGGGCGGCTGCCTGAATGTTCTGATCGCGGGCCTGCACAGACATTAACGCGCGTTCCGCACGGCGGCAGACCGCGCGGGCCTGATGCGCATAGCTGCACGCCAGCGTTCCCGAAGGAAGGATAAAATCTTTCAGAATAGGCAGGCTTTCGTTCATGCGGTCAATTTCTTTTTCCAGAAACTCAACGCAGACCGGCTGCAGCAGGGTGTAGTTGGGAATGCAGACTTCGCCGCCCAGATCAAACAGCCAGTGCTGAATCAGGCTCAGCGGTTTGTCCCAAGCTGCTTTATCCGCAATTGCGCTGGCCGCAATCTGCGAGCGCAGAATGCCGACGCAGGCATTCAGTTCATCGACATCGCCTAAGGCGCCGATGCGCAAATCATCTTTGGCAACGCGTGAACCGTCGCCTAGGCCGGTGGTGCCTGAGTCGCCTGTGCGGGTGTAAATTTTGCTTAAACGGTGGCCCATGCTGTATTCCTTAAGGGTTTGAAAATCTGTGTCTGCATATAAAAAAGGATAATGCCATAGTCTGGCGCGGCAATGAATAAACAGCGCAGCGTAAATTTTTTGATGCGGTCAGATTCAGCTTGACTTCAAGCCTGCTAAAAATTACTCTGCCTGCGCTTCAGGTGCTTCCATATGCGAAGTGAAACTGGGAAGTCAGTCAAACGCTGACACTGCCCCCGCAACGGTGAATAGGGTTTGCCCTTAAGTCCGGAGACCGGCCTGATGCAACCTACACATAATGCGGCGGGCGTTAGACAGGGATTGCATGCTTTTTGTATTGCTTACCCGTAATCCGCCTATGCGTTATCCATTTATATCTTCGCACGGGCGGTGCGATCGGGGAATACAGCATGCATCCTATCTCAAAGACCTTATTGGGTTCTCTTTTTATTTTGTCGCCACTTTCAGCTGCAATGGCAGAAACTTTGCCCACTATCAATGTGACGGCAAACCGAACAGTTACACCAGATCAACATACAATGGCAGGTGTGACGGTCATTGATCGGGCTGAAATTGAACGCAAACAATTTAACTCATTGACTGATTTGCTGAAAACAGTTCCAAGTATTTCTATGAGAAGTAATGGCGGTGAAGGCAAAACTTCAGGTATTTCATTGCGTGGCACAAAATCAAACAATGTTTTAGTGCTGGTTGATGGGCAAAAGGTCGGTTCTGCAACAACAGGTGCAGCCGCATTTGAACATTTCCCAATCGATCAGATTGAGCGTGTTGAAGTGATTCGCGGACCGCGTTCAAGTTTGTATGGTGCTGAAGCTATTGGCGGCGTGATTCAGATCTTTACGCGTAAAGGCAGTCAAGATGGAATTAAGCCATTTGCATCGATGACCTACGGTTCGCATGAAACTTATGACGGTAATATCGGGGTTCATGTGAAAGAAGGGAATTCATGGGCAACATTGAGCCTTGCAGGTCGTAAAACACAGGGTATTAACACGACAGCGCCAACGGGATGGGGATACGATCCAGATAAAGACGGCTATGAGAATAAATCAGTTTCTGTAAGGGCCGGTCATCAATTTAATGATCAATTTAGCTTAGAAGGCAATGTGCTTTATACTGATGGTAAAAATGAATATGACAGCAGTCCAAATATATATTCTAACATCAATCAAAATATTTACGGTGTGACTGCTAAATATAAGCCAATTAATGTATGGGAAACTGAATTTAAAATAGGGCGTACTGAAGACAAATTAGAAACAGTTGCCAGTACAACTTCACATATTAATACTGAGCGCAATAATGCTTCCTGGTTAAATACATTGTCATTGCACCCGCAGCATACTTTAATGTTTGGTGTTGATTATCAAGATGATAAAGTCACCAGTGAGACAGCATATACTCTTAAAGAGCGTAATAATATTGGCTACTTTACTCAATATTTAGGAGCAATTGGCGCAGTTGATCTGCAGGCTGCTGTCCGTTTTGATGACAATGAGCAGTATGGTGACCATACTACTGGCAATGCTAGTGTTGGTTATCGTTTCAATGATGACTACACAGCCTATGCTGCATGGGGTAAGGCATTTAGAACGCCTACTTTTAATGAGTTGTATTGGCCGGGTGCGGGTAATGTTAACTTAAAGCCAGAAGAAGCTGAAAATATTGAAATTGGTTTTAAAGGCCGTCAATGGCTGGATTGGCAATTGAACATTTTCAATAATGAATTTGACAATATGATTGTAGGATGGCCAGCAATTAATATAGATAAGGCGCGTATTCAAGGGGGGGAGCTTGAAGTAGGGCAAAATCTTAGTAATTGGATGTGGAATGTTAACTACACTTATCAAAAACCAGAAGACCGAGGCAATACTGCAAATAAAGGTAAACAGGCAGTATATATACCTAAACAATTGTTGAATGTTTCTGCTGACTATAAAATGGATAAGTGGACAGTAGGCGGTTCAGTGCATGCTGAAGATAAGCGTTATACTAATCCAGCGAATACGCAATATTTAGGCGCATTTGCAACAGCTGATGTGCGAGTTGCTTATCAAGCTACACCTGAATTCAGTATTCAGGCAAAACTTGCCAACATGTTTGATAAAGAATATCAGACGAATAAAGACTATAACCAAGACGGCCGCACCGCTTGGGTAACTTTGCGCTATGCAATGAAATAATCTTTTGAAGCATAGAAAAGCCCTGAGTCATCAGGGCTTTTCTATTTGCATGAGCAGATAAAGCTGCTGAATTTGCACGCAACAGTTCAAAATTGCATTACAATAATTTGCCCTCAAAATAGATGAATCGGCGATTCAAAATACACCGCCATAAATAGAGCAATCATGATGCGAACCCGTGCCAAAATCTGCGGCCTGACCCGGCCGCAGGATATACAGTCTGCTGTCCATGCAGGCGCAGACGCAATTGGCTTGGTTTTTTATCCGCCCAGCCCGCGCAGCGTGACGGCAGAACAGGCCAAGGCACTGATGCGGCATATTCCCGCCTATGTGCAGACCGTTGGCCTTTTCGTAAATGCTTCTGCAGATGAAATAGAGGCTGTGCTGAAAGAAGCGCCTTTGGACATGCTCCAGTTTCATGGCGATGAAACCGCAGCCGAATGCGCCGCTATCGCTGAGCGGACTGGACGGCGCTGGTATAAAGCCCTTCAGGTCAAGCCTGAGCTGGATGTCATAGAAACCATAAAAAACTATCAACAAGCAGGCGCAAGTGCAGTACTCTTAGACGCTTGGCATCCTGAGCTGAAAGGCGGAACAGGGCACAGCTTTGACTGGTCGCAGTTCCCCAAACTCGATATCCCTTTAATTTTGGCAGGCGGCTTAAAGCCTGAAAATGTTGAAGACGCCATAAAGACCACGCAAGCATTTGCGGTCGATGTCAGCGGAGGCGTAGAGTCCGCAAAAGGTATCAAAGACCAACAACTC
>NZ_JAVXCI010000037.1:0-26746 GCF_036659555.1 Acinetobacter sp. | reverse complement strand
AGTGCATAATCAATTGCTTGCTGTTTAAATTCAGGACTAAAACGTTTAGCCATTTTTTGTATCTCCAAAGTTAACGTTACGTCATCTTTAGAGGGAAGTACTGTCTATTATTTTGGCTAGGATCATTTTCCTTTTGGGTGTTTTTTAATCCTTTGGTTCTCTTCTTTTTTATTTATCAGATGTTTTTCTGTGTAATAGGTAATAACATAATAGAGATATACATTTTTTGACATAAACAGATTTATGTTTTTGATTTAAAGCGCTTAATGTTTTCTAGCTTCTGGTTCTCTAAGCTAATTAATTTTGTTGTGAAAGTAGATATAAAATGATTGAAAGTGAAAAATTATATGTGGGTGATCTCTTTGGAAAATGG
This sequence comes from Acinetobacter sp., assembly GCF_036659555.1. Classification (GTDB taxonomy): domain Bacteria; phylum Pseudomonadota; class Gammaproteobacteria; order Pseudomonadales; family Moraxellaceae; genus Acinetobacter. The sequence goes on along the minus strand of NZ_JAVXCI010000037.1, from coordinate 26,373 downwards.
TACAGAATACCTGAATATCAAAGACCTTACGTTTGGGGCAAGGATCAAATAGCTGAACTTTTACAAGATTTAAGTGATGCTATGAATCGTGATGAGAATGCTCAGTACTTTTTAGGGTCAATGGTTTTACAGAAGAAATCTACTGAAAAAAACAATACTAATTATGTCGAGTATGATGTACTTGATGGCCAGCAGCGATTAACGACCCTTTTCTTGCTAGTCTCTGTGATTCGTGACTTAACAGAGAACGAGGACTGCCTTAAAACTTGTAAAGAAATTATTTTCCAAAAGAAAAATTTATTTACAAGTACTCCTGAGCGACTGAGAGTAGTATTTGATATTAGGCAAGAAGTTAAAGATTTCATTGATGGCTATGTTAAAGAAGAAAAAAGTACACTTAAAATAACTTCATCACTTATTCAAAGTTATAGCAAGGATACTGATCTTTCAGTAATCAATATGTCTAAAAATATAGTTCAAATACGAGACTATTTTGAAGAACATCAAAATTTTGACCAATTTGCTATTTTTTTAATCAATAAAGTGCTGATGATCTATGTAGGATCTGAAGAACTTGATGATGCTTTTAGATTATTTACGGTTATGAATAATCGAGGTGTTAAACTTCGTAGTAGTGATATTTTAAAAGCAAGTAATTTAGCTCTAGTTTCTAATCATGATGAAAGAGTGAAAGCTGCAAAAAATTGGGAAGAAGCTGAAAATTATTTTGGTGAAGATTTTGATGAGTTTCTATCTCATCTGCGTTCAATCTTAGTTAAAAAGAAAGCAATGGTCAGTCTCTTGAAAGAGTATGAAGATAGCATTTATGCACCTAAGGAATATGATCGTTCTAATAAAACTACTAAAAATCTACCTCCTTTGTTAAATAAAGGGATGGATACTTTTAACTTTATTGATAAATACAGAAAGCATTACATTGAAATATTCGACAATAATCACTATGAGTTGTCAAAAAGCTTTGAATTAAATAACTTACTTGTAGTGATGAAAGCAGGGTTTGAGTCAGATTTTTGGATTGCTCCATTATTAAAGTATTATGATAAATTTGGTAATCATCAACTAATTAATTTCGTAAAATCATTAGACAATGCATTTGCTTATGATTGGCTGGTGGGTTTAACACCAACGAGTCGAATAGAGAATGTGAATAATTGGATGGAAAATATAGACACGAAAACTAGTGAAGAAGTCATTCAACTACTGAGAAAGCATATAGATCAATCAGAATTAGCTATCGAGTTGGATAAGAAAATTTATGGTAGAAGAGCTGCTAAATATCTAATGCTCAAATTGGATTGTATATTGCATGGACATACAACTAAACTAGACTTTCCAAGTACGATTAGCATAGAGCATATTCTTCCTCAAACACCCAAGACTGAGAGCCAATGGTTAAATGACTTTACCGATGAAGAACGTAATCATGCAAAAGATAGACTGGGTAATTTAGTATTACTATCGAGACGAAAAAATTCCTCTCAAAATAACCGTGATTACTCTGATAAGAAGCAAAAATATTTCCAAGGAAATATTGAGTTGTTTAGTAATTCAATCAGAATTTTTCAACAATTTGATACTTGGACAAACTCTGATTTTGCTAAAAACCATGCAGATGTGAAAAATAAGTTAATTAGTCATTTTGCTTCTTAGTCTTAATATACTGAAACTCCCTAAATAAATAATTTTTAGGGGGTTATTTAAAGATATTACTTTCATTTTGCTGTCCAACACGTTGTACGCAAAGAGAGCATAGTCTTTGCGGTCTATAAAAAAATCCTTGTATTTCTGCGGTCTATTTTTGCGGGACAGCAGAAGACAGCGGTCTTTTTGCGGTTTTTGTAAGTTTTTTCAACAAAAAATAGTTTATTTTTCTTAAGTCTATCAATGCGGCTCATTTGTTCAACTTCATGAGTAGTTTTCAAAAGTTTTTAGTTTTCCTGTAGTTAATAATTTATGTGCGGTCTCATTGTAGACATTGAATTCGCACAACCAACCATTAATTAAACCATTGTTTTAAATAATAAATTTATAAGAATCTGTTTCCGCTCATAATCCGTTGGTCCACAGTTCAAGTCTGTGTGGGCCAACCATATTAAACCTCGTAGATCATTGATTTATGTGGTTTTTTATTGCCTGCTATTTTTAGACCATCGGATTTTTCGGTCTATTTTGTGGTCCATCCGTTCGATAATCTGTTGGTCTATATACCACATACACTAAATTTTTCCCCCACTTAACGTTTTACAGCATTTCGGCTTTCCACTCGGTCTGCGACGAAGATGCATCATCTATGATCTAGGTCATCAAGGCGTAAAGCGAGGGGAAAACGAAATAGCTTGGGGGGAGGCGCATTCCTATTTTCCTTTGGTTAAATTTTACAAGCGCCTTCTGCCGCACGAAAGATGTAGGAGAAAGATTATAAATTTAACCAAGTGCATAACAGTAAAGAAATATAATGTGATCCGTGACAATTCATGTCTTTATCCACTTACGTCAGTATTCATAATTCGTTACTATTCATGCTTATAATCAATACATCAATTTTGTACTCAGGACTCAATATGGCTCGTGCTCCAAAGCAAACCAAACAAGAACCTTTAGAAGTCGTGTTGTGGAAGGCTGCAGACAAACTTCGTAAGAACATTGATGCTGCCGAGTACAAACATGTAGTCCTTGGTTTGATCTTCTTAAAGTACATCTCAGATTCCTTTGAAGCACACTACAATTTACTGGTTTCAGGTGAGGGTGAATTTGAGGGTGCCAATCCAGAAGACCGTGATGAGTACATGGCATACAACGTGTTCTTTGTTCCAGAAATTGCGCGCTGGTCTTATTTGCTCGGCCAAGCTAAGCAGCCATCCATTGGTGTCATTGTTGATGCAGCCATGGAAGCCATTGAAAATGAGAATCCTCAGCTTAAAGGCGTACTCCCAAAAGTTTATGCACGTCAGAATCTCGATCCTACAAGCTTAGGCGAGCTTATAGACTTAATTGGCAACATTGCTCTAGGTGATGCGAAATCTCGCTCTGCCGATGTTCTGGGCCATGTATTTGAGTACTTCCTTGGTGAGTTTGCTTTAGCTGAAGGCAAGCAGGGTGGACAGTTCTATACGCCTAAATCTATTGTTGGTTTACTGGTTCAAATGCTTGAGCCGTACAAAGGGCGTGTCTTCGATCCTTGCTGTGGTTCAGGCGGTATGTTTGTTCAGTCAGAGAATTTCGTAACAGCACATCAAGGTCTCATTGATGATATCTCTATTTATGGTCAAGAGAGCAACCAGACTACATGGCGGCTGGCGAAGATGAACTTAGCTATTCGCGGTATTAACTCAGAACACGTGAAGTGGAACTCTGAGGGTTCATTCCTGAATGATGCGCACAAAGACCTGAAAGCAGACTACATAATTGCTAATCCTCCATTTAATGTGTCGGACTGGAGCGGTGAGCAGCTTGTGGGTGATGCTCGCTGGTCACTAGGTACACCGCCTGCAGGTAATGCAAACTTTGCTTGGATGCAGCATTTTCTATATCACATGAGTCCTAAAGGTCAGGCAGGTGTAGTCCTTGCGAAAGGTGCACTCACTTCTAAAACCAGTGGCGAAGGTGAAATTCGTAAAGCCTTGGTTTCAGAAGCCAATGTCATTGACTGTATTGTGAATCTGCCTGCCAAGCTATTCCTGAATACTCAGATTCCTGCTGCTTTATGGTTTATGCGCCGTGACCGTGTTGGTTCGGCTAAGTACAAAGACCGCAGCAATGAAATCTTATTCATTGATGCGCGTAACCTTGGTCATCTGATTAACCGCAGAACAAAAGTATTGTCTGATGAAGACCTGCAGCTGATCACTGATACATACCACAATTGGAGAAACCAAAATGGTGAGTATGAGGATGTTGCAGGCTTCTGCGCCTCTGTACCGCTTGAGAAAGTGGCTGAGCTTGATTATGTACTGACCCCAGGCCGCTATGTTGGTTTAGCGGATGATGAAGATGAGTTCGACTTTAAGGAACGCTTCACAAGCCTTAAGGCTGAGTTTGAAAAACAGCTTGCCGAGGAAGCTAAGCTGAATCAAGTCATTGCTGAGAACTTAGCGAAGGTGGTTGTATGATTTGGGAAATCAAAATAATCAAAGAGCTTTATTTGGTGAAAGGTGGTAAGCGTTTGCCAAAAGGAGTGTTGCTTCAATCGAAACCAAATATCCATCCTTATATTCGTATTACCGATATGGAAAAAGGGCGAATTTTAAACCTCGCAGATAGCTTTCTGTATGTTCCTGAAAATGTAACAGGAGCAATAAGCTCGTATAAAGTTAAGGAAGGTGATCTAATACTTTCAATTGTTGGACAGATTGGATCGCTCAATATAGTAGGTAAAACTTTAGATGGGGCTAACCTCACAGAGAATTGCGTTAAGCTTATCCCTATTTCTAATGGTATAAGTAACGATTTTGTATACTACTATTTGAAATCAGAAGAAGGTCAAGACAAGATTGACCAACGGGCAGTTGGTTCCACTCAACCTAAATTACCAATCTATAATATTCAAACATTAGATATTCCATTGCCTAATTTTTCTGAACAAAAAGCAATAGCCTCAGTTCTTTCATCATTAGATGACAAGATTGATTTACTGCATCGTCAGAACAAGACCTTGGAAGCAATGGCTGAAACACTGTTTCGTCAAGGGTTTATTGAAGATGAATCCCTTGATGAAGTAGCTGTTAATGAGTTGATTGCCTTTAATCCAAAGCGTACTTTAGCAAAGGGTGCAGAAGCGATTTATTTGGAGATGGCTGGGCTAAGTACTCAAAGCTTTAATGCAACAGGCTATTACACTCGAGAGTTTACCTCAGGTACTAAATTCCTTAATCAAGATACGTTGCTTGCTCGTATCACACCTTGTCTAGAGAATGGTAAAGCAGGCTATGTGACTTTTTTAGATGGAAACGAAGTGGGTTGGGGTTCTACTGAATATATTGTGATGCGTCCAAAGACGGGCTTTCATCCTTTGATGGCTTATGTTTTATGCAGAAACCAAGATTTCAAAGACTATGCTGAAAGTTGCATGGAAGGCTCAAGTGGTAGACAACGAGTGAATGTAGATCATCTACAAGAGTTCACAATAGGTAAGCCAAGTGATGAAGTCATTCAGCAGTTCAATGAATATATTCAATCAATAGAGTCAAAGCTGATCTATAACTCAAGACAAATCAAAACTTTAGAAAAACTACGAGACACGTTACTTCCTAAACTCATGAGCGGTGAAGTGCGAGTCCAATACCAAACAGATGAAGTTCTATAGCATTTAAGGGAAGTCATTTGTTGGCTTCGCCTTTTTACATTCAGGGGGCTGAATATGAATAAAAAAATTATAGGTGCATTAATAGCTATTGTTGTGCTGCTAATTGGCGGTTATTACTATGCTTCGCCATATCTAGTGCTCAATAGTATTAAGAGTGCGGCAAAGGCAGAAGACAGTGAGAAACTCTCCGCATATATTGACTACCCAAGTGTGCGTGAAAGCTTTAAAGCTCAAATGAATGCTTACATGGTTAAGGATTTGGCAGCTAAAGATAGCAATGGTTGGGAAGCATTGGGAGCAATGATCGCAACAACCATGGTTGATAAAACAGTGGACGCTGTTATTACTCCGGAAGGCATGACATTGATGCTTCAGGGGAAAGACTTTAGAGATAGCTTAAAGCATTCCTCAGAAGAATCATCTGATCAATCATCGCCAAATCAAGAAAAGCTGGAGTACAGCACTCGTTATTTGTCGATGAATTTGTTTGAGGTCACGCTAAAGAATCCAGACAAAGACAAACAGCTGAAAGTGATCATGGAACGGGATGGTTTAAGCTGGAAAGTGAAAAAGATTGTTGTTCCAATGAATGAGATGAAACCGCAGCAAGCAGCACAGCAGCCAACCTTACCTGCGGAAGAAATACCGGCAGAAGCTGAGGCGCCAGCCATTATCGAACAGTCAGCGGCAGCATTTGATTTCTCTGGCGTGCAGAAAGGTGCGCAGTTGGAGTCTTGCTATCATGACCCTTGCACAATCGGCCGGGTTGTGGCGTTTAAGCAGTTAAGCCAAACTCCGGCTGAATCAAATATAGAGTTAACTCTTATTGGTGGCAGCAGAGGATGGGATGCTGAAAAAATCGAATGGAATCATGAAGCGCACAAAATTCAGATTCAGTGTTCATTGACTAAGCCAACTTTGCAGATTGGTGATCAGGTAACCGTTATTCCATTAAATGACTCTGGTGTGCCGGGTGTGCTGTGGTCAGATGCAGAAACCTATATGCAAGCATGCCATAACTACACTGGAGAGATGGGGGCGGGTATTCAGCAGTATGGTTATAACGTGCAAGCAGAAGAATAAAGATTAAGCCGGTCTTGTAAAAATGAATATGCTTTAAAGGGGGTAAAGAATGTCTAAGATGATCGAATCAGATATAGAGCAGATGGTAATAGAACAGCTTCAGGGCTTAGGCTGGACATATGTATATGGTCCAGACATTGAGCCTAAAGCTGAACAGCCATTACGGCGTTATAAGCAGGTCATTTTAGAAAGCAAAGTCTTGGAAGCGTTGCATCGCTTAAACCCGCATTTAGGTGAAGATAAGTGTATTGAGGCGCTCAAGCAGATTACGGATTTGCAGTCACCAGAGTTGCTCAGCAATAACCAAGCTTTTCACCGATTGCTGACAGAGGGTATTAACCTTGAAGTCAGTAAAAATGGCAATACACAAGGCGAATATGTTTGGCTAATTGACTTTGATAATCCACAGAACAATGAGTTCTGGGTAGTCAACCAAATCACCATTAAAGAAGACCGCTGGACACGGCGGCCAGACTTAATCCTCTATGTGAATGGTTTACCTTTAGTTATTGTCGAACTTAAAAATGCAGCGGATGAAAATGCCACTGTAGATGGCGCTTACAATCAGATTCAGACCTATCAAGAGCAGCTTCCGTCACTCTTTACATACAATGCTTTCAATATTGTTTCTGACGGTTTAGAAGCAAAAGCAGGTACAATCTCAGCAGACTTTAGCCGTTACATGGCATGGAAGACTGCGAATGGCCAATCTAAGGCATCTAAGACAAAGCCCCAATTAGAAGTGTTGATTCAGGGCTTGCTGAATAAAGTTACACTGCTGGATATGATTCAGCACTTTATCGTTTTTGAGTCGACCAAAGAAGAAGATGCCAATGGCTTAATCACCATTAAGTCCATCAAGAAGATGGCAGCATATCACCAATACTATGCTGTGAATGCTGCGGTGCTTTCAACGATTCGGGCTTCAGCGGTGAATGCCGAATCGAAGTCTGCTGAGGCAGCTCTGCAGCATCAGGGCAGAAGTAAACTGGAGCTGGTTCAGCAGCAGGCAGTTGGCGATAAGAAAGCAGGTGTAGTCTGGCATACCCAAGGTTCGGGCAAGTCCCTGTCTATGGTTTTCTACACTGGGAAAATTGTCCTGGCTTTGGATAATCCAACTGTTGTAGTCATCACAGACCGCAATGATTTAGATGATCAGCTTTTTGGAACCTTCGCAGCATCAAGCCAGCTTTTAAGGCAAACGCCAAAACAGGCAGAAAGCAGGGAGGAACTTAAACAACTGCTCAAGGTTGGATCTGGCGGTGTGATCTTTACGACCATTCAAAAGTTCCAGCCAGATGATGGCGGCAGTGTTTACGAGGAACTGTCTAACCGAAGCAATATTGTCGTGGTTGCAGATGAAGCGCACCGTTCGCAGTATGGCTTCAACGCTAAAGAAGTCGATGTAAAAGATGAGACAGGCCAGATTGTCGGTAAACGTACAGTGTATGGTTTTGCTAAATATATGCGCGATGCATTGCCGAATGCTGCATATCTTGGATTTACCGGCACACCGATTGAGAAGACGGACGTTAACACACCTGCTGTCTTTGGTAACTATGTTGATGTTTATGACATCTCACAAGCTGTAGAAGATGGCGCAACGGTTCGTATCTTCTATGAAAGCCGCCTTGCAAAAATTAGAATTAGCGAAGAGGGGGAGAAGCTCATCAAAGAGTTTGATGCGCTTTACTCAGAAGGTGATTTAAGCCAAAACGAGCAAGAGCGCGCAAAGTGGGCCAAGGTCGAAGGGCTAATCGGCAGTAAAGGCCGGATTAAAGCCATTGCCCAGGACATAGTCACTCACTTTGAGCAGCGGCTGACTGCTAATGCAAACCAAGGTAAGGGCATGATTGTCAGCATGTCCCGCAGAATTGCTGTTGACTTGTACAATGAGATTATAAAGCTGAAACCAGATTGGCATAGCGACGACTTAAATGACGGTGTCATCAAAGTTGTTATGACTTCAGCTGCATCAGATGGGCCAGATATTGCAAAACATCATACGACCAAGAAGCAAAGGCAAGACTTAGCAAAACGCATGAAGGATAACGGCGACAAGCTGAAACTGGTCATTGTTCGTGATATGTGGCTGACGGGTTTTGATGCGCCCAGCATGCATACGCTGTACATCGACAAGCCAATGAAAGGCCATAATCTCATGCAGGCCATTGCGCGCGTAAACCGAGTCTATAAAGACAAGGCGGGCGGTTTAGTTGTAGATTACCTTGGTATTGCATCAGACCTTAAAGAGGCCTTGTCTTTTTATTCAGAGGCTGGCGGTAAGGGTGATCCCGCATTGGTGCAGGATGAGGCTGCAGCAATTCTGCAAGAAAAGCTGGAAGTGCTCGAAGGGATTATGCATGGGTACAATTACAAAGAGTATTTTACTGCAGGCACTTCTAGGAAACTGGGAATCATCCTTGAGTCTGAAAACCATATTCTCGGTCTGGATCAGGGCGAAGGTAAAACCAGATTCCTGAATGCTGTAGCGGCAATGTCTCAAGCATATGCGCTTGCAACACCGCATCCTCTAGCGATGGAAGCAACTCCAGAGGTTGCATACTTCCAAGCTGTAAAAGCTCGTCTCGCGAAGTTTGCAGGCGGCGGTGATGGAGCGGCATTAACGAATGCAGCGCTTGAAGCGAAAGTTAAACAAACAATTGATCAGGCATTAGTAACGGATAAAGTTGTAGATATTTTTGATGCGGCGGGAATACAGAAGCCAGACATTTCAGTCCTGTCAGATGAATTTCTGCAAGAGATGAAAGGTTATGAGCATAAGAATATTGCATTAGAAGCGCTTAAGAAGCTGCTAAACGATGAGATTAAGGCAAGGGTCAGTCAAAGCGTAACTCAAGGCAAGAAGCTAATGGATATGCTTAAATCTGCGATCAAGGGTTATCAGAATAAGGTTCTTACAGCATCTGAGGTCATCGATGAGCTGATCAAGCTTGCAAAAGCAATCCAAGAATCAGATAAGCTCGCTCAGGAACTTAACCTGACGGAGTATGAATATGCTTTCTATTCAGCGGTAGCTGACAATGACAGCGCCAGGGAGCTCATGCAAAAAGAGATCTTACGAGAGCTGGCGGTTGTTCTTACTAATAGTATTAGAAAGAATGTGACATTGGATTGGACGATTAAGGAAGCTGCACGAGCTAAGCTGAGAGTAGTTGTGAAGCGCTTGCTTAAGAAGTATGGTTATCCGCCTGATATGGAGTTGCTGGCGACTGAAACTGTGCTTGAGCAGGCTGAGTTATTAGCTGATGAGCTAGTAAGGCATGCTGCATAGGGATGTTGAGCAGCGTAAAGGTGGAATTTAAAATTTAAGCTTATGAAATTGAATCACTAATTTATTTTAGGCAACTTGCAGAGCAAAACATTATTATTGATGCCATGGGAAAACTTTAGAAACATTTTTTGAGTTCCTGCGCAGAGAGGAATTGCTCTTAAACTTAAAAGAATAAGTTTTGAGGGGCAGCAGCAGATTATCATAATGCTAATTCACTGCAGCCCCTTAAGCTATTATAAACTGCAGCCGTTTCTTCTATAATCTATGCGCATCGCCATTTACGGCCTAATAGGCCCGTAAACTGCATACCTTCTGCAAGCGCCATTTATCAGCAAGCTCTGCTTCAAATAGGATTCAAACATGAAATATATGGAAATCAGAGATTTGATTGGGCAGGAGTTAAAAAAATATGCGGCCAATCAGCTGATTCCATCCGAGCGCTATCTGGCGCTGAAATATGGCTGCTCAAGAGAAACTGTCCGCAAAGCCTATGAGCAGCTGCGTGCGGAAGGCAAAATTTATAAAGTCCAAAACATAGGCTGGTTCGTCAGCAATAAAAAAATACAATATTACCCCGCTTCAATTGCCAACTTTAACAGCTATCTTAAAGTGCAGGGATTTACGGCTAAAACAGAATTGATTTCAGCTAAAAAAATAGACTCAGCCTTTGAAGGCGCGGCTGCATTTGATTCAGAAATCCGTAAATCCGGTTTTTTTGAAATTATCCGCTTGCGCTATGCAGATAATGTTCCGGTATTGCTTGAATATAATTATTTGCCTGTGGCCTTATTTCCCGGATTTTTAGACTTTGATGTCATTCCTTCAGTCGAAGAAGTGGTTAAAAACCACTATGATTTAAAATACAGCAGCAGCCAGTTGAAAATAAAAAATACTGCTGCAGAAGCGTTTGACGGCAAGCTGCTGGGCATTCCGCCAAGCCAAACCGCCATACGCATAGAGCGGATTTCGAAGTCAGATACTCAGGTAATTGAGTATGATGTCGAAATCTGGCCGCAAGATAAGATAGAAATGAATTTAGATATCAATGCCTAACATAATTTTAAGCGCTGTTTTTAACCGGATGCCATGACATAAGAATAATGATGATTTGTTTGCCGGCTGAACAGTGCGGATTTTAAATTAATCAGAAAAGTAATAAAAATAATTTTTTTATCGGATAAATAGTTTAAAAAATGAATTTGATCAATAAATAATATTGGTATGTACCAGGTATATCCACTACATTCCGCACTGTTTTTTATCGGGTGTTGAATAATTCATGACGCATAATTGCTGCTGCAGCAAACTATACAGCTCGAACTTAATGTTTAAAAGCTGCTGTTTCAAGCTATTGTCTGCAGAAATGCATCAGGAAAAATGCTGATGGCGGAACAGCGCGCAAGCCTTGGCCATGGCATGGGGGAAAGCCTTGAACCTAAAGACTGGCAAGACATATCGGCTGCGGACTTAGCGCAGCTGCAGCAGCGGTATCCGCAATTGCAGGGGCAGGCGGCGGTGCTGTGGCGCAGCCCGCGCCCTTTTTCATCAGCCATGCTGATTCAAGTCAATCAGGCTGCCTATTTTATCAAGCGCAGCCACCGCAGTTTCCGCACTGCGGCGGATTTAAAGCAGGAACATCAGCTGATTCAGCATCTGGCGGAACAGCGCCTGCCGCTCCCTAAAATCATCTGTTCAAAAGATGGCGCTACAGCGGTTGAACTGGATGACTGGAGCTATGAGGTGCATGAGAAGGCCCATGGGCTTGATCTGTATGCTGACCATTTGTCCTGGAAGCCTTTTTTCTGCGCAGGGCATGCCTGTCAAGCAGGCCAAATGCTGGCGGCGCTGCATAAGGCGGCAGAAAACTATCCGGTTGTGCAGGGCCGTAGCGCGCAGCAGCTGATTTCAAATCAGGATCTGCTGCTGAGCCACGATATTGCGCAGGCAATCCGCCAGCGTATTAAAAACAGTTCTGCCTTAAGCGCATATTTTGCGGAAAAGCCACTGGATCAGGCTTGGCTGTCGCAATTGGCGCATGTGCATGAAAAAGTCAAAACGGCCATGCAGTGCGCGCCAAAAATCTGGACGCATAATGATTTGCACGCTTCCAATCTGCTGTGGAGCAAAAACAGCGATCAGGCTGAAATCAGCACCGTGATCGATTTTGGCTTAACTGACCGCAACTCCGCAATTTATGATTTAGCGGTAACGGTTGAGCGCAACTTTATCGACTGGCTGGCGCTAAATCAGACGCAGGATATTCATATTGATGAAGCCGGGCTGCAGGCATTTATTCAGGCCTATGTGAAGCATGCGCATCCGTTGGAAGAACTCGCCATTTTGCCGGAACTGATCAAAATTGTGCATACCGACTTTGCAGTGTCAGAACTTGAATATTTTGCGGGCATTACCCGCAATTTCAAGCATGCAGATGCGGCCTACCATGACTGGCTGATTGCGCATACGGACTGGTTTTTTAAGCCGCAGGGGCAGCAATTCTGCCAAAAGCTGGCACAGCTGATTCAGCAGGCAGCCGCATGATTTTTCAATCTGCTGTGAATGCACAGGCTGCCGCCCATCAGGCAGCATTGCGCTTTTTGCGCAGCGCAATTCACTCCGCATTATTTCAATTCAATTTTTTGCAGCGCAAGATCCGCCATGTGCATATCAGGCATGGGGTGAGCGGCGCTTTAGGAACAGACAGAAAGGTTAAACATGAATCTTCAATTTAAGCAAAGTTCATTGGCAGGCGCAGTAAAAGCTGCGGTTATTTCACAGCTTTGCATTGCGCCTGCGGCCTTTGCCGATGATGCCGTCAATCAGCTGGAAACCATTGTTGTTGCGGCGCCAAAGGCTGCGCCTGCAGAAAAAAATGCGCTGGCGCTGGCAGGTTTCGGCACTAAAGAATTAAAGAAAGCGCCGGCTTCTATTGCCGTGGTCAATGCCGCAATGATTGAAGACCAGCATGCGCGTATTTTAGCGGATATTGTGAAAAATGACGCTTCTGTCGGCGACAGCTATGCGCCGATTGGCTATTATTCCAATTTTGTATCGCGCGGGTTCACTTTAGATTTGGGCTCAAGCTATTTGCTGAATGGCCATGCGGTCCGCGGCGAACAGAATCTGTCTTTGGAAAATAAAGAGCGGGTTGAGATTTTAAAAGGCATTTCCGCCATTCAAAGCGGCATGTCGACGCCGGGCGGGGTGGTGAATTATGTGTCTAAGCGCCCGAAAGAAGTAAAGTCGCTGTCATTCAATGCGGATGAATACGGGCAGTTTTCCGCAGCAGCCGATCTTGGCGGCTTTATGGGCAGCGAGCAGCAGCTGGGTTACCGCGTGAATCTGGTCAATGAAAAAATCAACAGCTATGTCGATCATGTCGGCGGCAAGCGCTATATGGGGGCAGTTGCGCTGGACTGGCAAATGACAGACAAGTCTGCGCTGCAGTTTGATTTGGAATCGCAGCGCCAGCAGCAGCGCTCCGTGCCCGGCTATCAGCTGCTGGACGGCAAAGTGCCGCAAAATGTGCAGCAGGACCGCCTGCTGGCCTATCAAAGCTGGGGCAAGCCGGTCACCATTGACAGCTTAAACACCAGCCTGAAATACAGCTATGCGCTGAATGAGCAATGGACGGCAAATCTAAGCGGCTCATACAGCAAAGCCAAAGTGGATGATTATTCCACCTTTGCCTGGGGCTGCTACAGCAACGTTTGCCAGTACAGCGGATTGGGCAATGGTTTCGATGCGAATGGCAATTACGATATCTATGATTATCAAAACCCGGATGACACCTATGTGACCAATCAGCTGAAAGGCCAGCTGCAAGGGCAGTGGTCACTGGCCAATACCCTGCATCATCTGAACTTTGAACTGGCGCAGACCCATAAGTCACGTAAGCGCTATGACAGCGTGAATGAATCTATCGGTTTTGGAAACATCTACGAAGATACGGTTGATTTCAACCCGACTGATGTAACTGTTGGCCCGCGCCATAAAGCCTTAGACAGCAAGCAGACGGCCCTAACTGTATCTGACCGCATTGAATTCGGCCCGCAATGGTCAGCGCTTTTGGGCGGCAAATGGATTCATTTGGATGAACAGGCTTACAGCAAACAAAGCGTGCAAACCCGCGATACTGATTTGGACAAATTCCTGCCGCAACTGGCGCTGAGTTTTAGCCCTACAGCAGATGCAACGGTGTATGCCTCCTATGCCAAAGGCTTGTCGGATGGCCGTTCGGCAGCATGGTATGCAAAAAATAAAGATGCCATTTTGGCGCCGATTCATTCTGAACAGTATGAATTGGGCTATAAGCAGCAAATCAGTCAGTTCCTGTTCACGGCAGCGCTGTTTGATTTGCGCCAGGATAACCAATATACGGCATTGAACCCTGCGGACAGCAAATACTATTTTATTCAGGAAGGCAAGCAGCACAGCCGCGGTTTAGAGCTGGGGCTGTCGGGCAATTTAACTTCACGCTTGGTGATGAATAGCACTATGGCGCTGAGCCGTGTCCGTCTGGAAGATGTGTCCAATACGGCTCATTCAGGCCATCAAATGCAGAATGCGCCGAAATTCCGCGCGGCCAGTTTTGTGACTTATGATCTGCCGCAGGTTGAAGGCCTGAAACTGATGGCCGGCGGCCGCTACAGTTCAAGCAAATTCGCCAATAAAGAAGCAGCAGCCAAAGTCGGCGGCTACAGCGTATTTGATGCAGGCGCAGCCTATGCCTTTAAATGGAACAAAACCAATGCGGAACTGCGCTTCAATGTCGATAACCTTTTGAATAAAAAATACTGGCGTGATGCGGGTGAATCCGGCGGCGATGACTACTTGTTCTTAGGCGCGCCGCGCACTGCCAGCCTTGCGCTGAAATTGAATTTCTAAGCAGGTTCAATATGTCGCATTTAGAAATCGCCGCGTTTATTTTGAATGTGCTGGGCGTCTGGCTGACCTCCAAACAGTACCGCATTTGCTGGCTGGTCAATATCATCGCGGTTATGCTCTACATGATTATTTTCTACCAAGTGCATTTGTATGCCGATGCCCTGCTGCAGGGCGTGTTTATCATCATGCAGCTGTACGGCTGGTTAAGCTGGACAAAGGCGTCCGCTGCAAAACCGCTGCATGCGGGCTATATGAATCAGGCGGTTATGGCGCGCAGCCTGCTGATTGGCACTGCGGCCGGCTTGGTCTTAGGGCTGCTGTTTTCCACTTATACCCAAGCTTCTCTGCCTTGGCTGGATTCCATGCTGGCGTCATTCAGCCTGGTTGCCAGCTATTGGGCGGCGCGCAAATATATAGAAAGCTGGGCGATGTGGTGCGTGCTGGATGCAATTTATGTGCTGATGTATCTGCACAAATCGCTGAACTTGACCGCATTTTTATACTTTATTTTTATCCTGCTGGCGCTGAATGGCTGGCGCATGTGGAAAAGCCAATGGAAGACTGGCCAGCAGGCATCCGCTCAGCTTTGAGCAAAAAAGCTTTGCCGTTAAAGGCCTGTATTTACTGCAGATGATGCATCCGCAGGCAAAACTGAATTGAGAATTGAGGTTGAATATGAATTTAACGCGAAAGCATGTATACACCGCGCTTTTGGCCGTAGTGGCGTGTTCCGGCGCGCAGCTGCAGGCCAAAGAAGCGCCGGGCTGCCCTGCGGTGCAGCAGTATGGCATGAGCCTGAAATTTCAAAACCGTTCTGCAGAAGTTCAGGCGCTGCAGCTGCAGGCTTATAATTTGGCCGCGCACCGCCTTAAAGAAATTCTGCAGGCCAATCCGCAGGCTAAAAATTTGGCCATTGTCACGGATTTGGACGAAACGGTTTTAGACAATACGGATGTCTTTGTCAATGATCTGAAACGCTGTGAAGACTATACGAATTGGAAATCCTGGGATGCGTGGGAGCAGTCAGGGCAGCCGAAACTGATTCCAGGCAGCCTGGACTTTTTGCAGTTTGCCGATCAGCAGGGCATAAAGATTTTCTATGTGTCTGACCGCGCTGAAAAATACCGTACGTCCGCCATGCATATGATGAAGCAGCTGAATTTGCCGCAGGTGCAGAGCCAGCAGATTCTGCTGTATGGAACATCTAAAGAGCAGCGCCGTCAAAGCATCAGCAAAGATTATGAAATTGTAATGCTGCTGGGCGATACCCTGCATGATTTTTCGGGGGCATTCAGCAATCAGCAGACCGCCGCGGAGCGCGCTGCAGCGGTGGCGCAAAACCGGGAAAAATTTGGCGACCGCTTTATTGTGCTGCCCAACGTCAGTTATGGCGCATGGTCAAAGGCTGAATAATACAGCTGATGCCGCCCAAAAGGAAAAAGCCAAAGCATCCCCAAGTGCTTTGGCTTTTTCCCCCGACACAGCGTGTCAATTTTGTTATATTTACATTCTTTTTCTTCTGCGGGAACTTAGAGCGCAGCTCCGTTCCTCTTATCAGCCTTCCCCAAGGTCATTTGCTGAATAAGTTCAATCCTTCAAATTTCCGCATCAGCTGCTCCTGCGTTTCACTGTGCTCAGGATGCGGCTCAATGCAGTCAATCGGGCAGACCGCCATGCAGGTTGGCTGCTCATAAAAGCCCACGCATTCCGTACAGCGCGCCGCCTCAATCTCATACACTTTTGCGCCTTCAAAAATCGCATCATTCGGGCATTCCGGCAGGCACATATCGCAATTAATGCACTGCTGTGTAATACGCAGGGCCATATCAGCTGGCTGCGTAGGCCAAAGACGCTGCGGAAATATCCATTGCCGAATCCGGCAAGTTGCGGATCAGCAGGGCATAGTTCATGTCCACATCGGCAGGGACAGGAATATCGACAATATGGCCGGAACCTTTCGCATCAGGAATTGAATGGCCTTTTTTATCTAAAATTTCAGTCAGTTCAAAAGTGATATTGCCTGAGGTCGTCATCAATTCTAAAGAGTCGCCCACCACAAAACGGTTTTTTACGTCAATTCTGAGGTAAGCGCCATTGCGCTCCAAAACTTCGCCGACAAACTGCTGATGGTCAAAGCGCGAAGAGCCGGTTTCATAATTCTGATATTCACTGTGCACATGGCGGCGCAGGAAGCCTTCGGTATAGCCGCGGTTGGCCAAGCCTTCCAGCTGCGACATCAGTGCTGGATCGAAAGGCTTGCCCTGCAGTGCGTCATCAATGGCTTTGCGGTAAATTTGCGCGGTGCGGGCGCAGTAAAAATAGGACTTGGTGCGGCCTTCAATCTTCAGCGAGTGAATGCCCATTTCCGTCAGGCGGCCTACATGCTGCACCGCGCGCAGATCCTTGGAGTTCATGAAGTAAGTGCCATGCTCGTCCTCTTCGGCTGCGAACATTTCTTCTTCATTGCGCTGTAATAAAATCGGCTCGCCAAATTGGTGTTGTTGTATGGCGTGCTGCTCATCGGCATCTTTGTTTTGACAGCATGATGATTCTTCAATTTGTGTTACTGGAATAACATCGCCAGTTTCATCTTCAGCTGCCTCGTGAATTTTATAGTCCCAGCGGCACGCATTGGTGCAGGCGCCTTGATTTGCATCACGTTTGTTCATATAGCCGGAAAGTAAGCAGCGGCCGGAATAAGCCATGCATAACGCGCCGTGTACGAAAACTTCAATTTCCATGTCCGGCACGTTATTTTTAATTTCCTCAATTTCTTCAATGGACAGCTCGCGTGACAGAATTACGCGGGTTAAGCCCATATTTTTCCAAAATTTCACTGTTGCCCAGTTGACGGCATTGGCCTGCACTGACAGATGCACAGGCATGTCTGGAAAATTCTCGCGCACCATCATGATCAAGCCCGGATCGGACATAATCAGGGCGTCAGGGTTCATTGCCACCACAGGCGCTAAATCGCGGATGAAGTTTTTCAGCTTGGAGTTATGCGGCTGAATATTCACCACTACATAAAACTTTTTGCCCAAAGCATGCGCTTCAGCAATGCCGGTTTGCAGATTGTCATGATCAAACGCATTGTTGCGCACGCGCAGGCTGTAGCGCGGCTGGCCTGCATACACCGCGTCCGCGCCATAAGCAAATGCATAGCGCATGTTCTTCAGCGAGCCGGCAGGTGAAAGAAGCTCAGTAACGTGTGAAATGGTCATGTCAAAAAGGCATACAAAATTTATGGCTTTATTGTAGGGATATAAAAAAATGATTCAACCCAGTAAATAACTCGGGATTAAAAGCCTGTTTCTGCATTTTGGTCATCGCGCTGTCACTTTTTATGCGCTAATATATATGAAAATACATATATGCATATATTATGAATCAGGCTGAATTTTTTAAATGTCTGGCAGATCCAACCCGTCTGGATATTGTCATGATGATTGTGAAGCAGGGCGAGCGCTGCGTCTGCGATTTAACCGCAGGGCTGCAGCTCAGCCAGCCCAAAATTTCCCGTCATCTGGCGCTGCTGCGCAATGGAAAAATTCTGCAGGATCGGCGCCAGGGGCAGTGGGTGCATTACCGCCTGCATGATGAATTGCCCGACTGGTGCCTGGACGTTTTAACGCTGTCCGCCGCCCAGCATCCGCGCTTTAATCCGGCCGATGCTGAATTATGTTCAAGTTTAAATTGCTGTAATTAGGTCATTGTAAATATTATGAATTTTTTATTTTTATGCACAGGAAACAGCTGCCGTAGCATTCTGTCAGAGGTATTGTTCAACGCGCGCGCGCCTGATGGTTTCAGCGCCTGCAGCGCCGGCAGCAAGCCCTCCGGGCAGGTGCATCCATTCACGCTGAGAACCTTGCAAAGTTTGGGTTTGGAAACGGCAAACCTTTACAGCAAAAACATGCAGGAATGCGAGCCGTTCAATCCTGATATTGTCATTACCGTATGCAGTGCGGCAGCGCATGAACCCTGTCCGCTGTATTTAGGCAAAGCCGTTAAAGCGCATTGGGGCCTGGATGATCCATCGCATTTAGACTTGCCTGACGAGGAAAAAATGCAGGCATTTATGCAGACTGTTGCGCATATTAACCGGCGCCTGGATGCCTTCTTTGCGTTAGATTTTGCCAATCTGTCTGATCAGGAATTGACAATTGAAATCCAGAAAATTTCAGAAATTGCCTGATATGAAGCGCATGGATGCAAAAAAACTCTCATTTCTGGACCGCAATTTAACCTTGTGGATCTTCATTGCCATGGCCATTGGGGTGGCGATAGGCGTGTTTTTTCCGCAGGCGTCAGAAAATTTGAATCAGATGAGCGTGGGCACGGTCAATCTGCCGATTGCCATCGGGCTGATTCTGATGATGTACCCGCCTTTGGCCAAAGTTGACTACAGGGCGCTGCCGCAGGTTTTTCAGGACAAGCGCACCTTGGCGCTGTCCCTGCTGCAGAACTGGCTGATAGCGCCTTGCCTGATGTTCCTGCTGGCGGTGATTTTCCTGCACGATTTTCCTGAATATATGGCGGGGCTGATTTTGATTGGCCTTGCGCGCTGCATTGCCATGGTGCTGATCTGGAACAATCTGGCCTGCGGCGACAGCCAATACGCTGCGGCCTTGGTGGCTTTTAACAGCATTTTCCAGATTTTATTCTTCAGCACCTATGCATGGCTGTTTTTAACTGTGCTGCCGCCGTATTTTGGCGTGGCGGGGCAGGCGGTGGATGTCAGTTTCTGGACTATCAGCCAGGCTGTGCTGCTGTACTTGGGCATTCCGTTCCTGCTGGGCTTTTTGACCCGTGAAATTCTGCTCAAGCGCAAAGGGCTGGACTGGTATCAAAACCATTTTCTGCCGAAAATCAGCCCGCTGAGCCTGCTGGCGCTGCTGTTCACCATTGCGGCCATGTTCAGCTTAAAGGGCGGGGAAGTGGTCAGCCTGCCGATGGATGTGCTGCGCATTGCCGTCCCGCTGCTGATTTACTTCGTGCTGATGTTTCTGCTGAGCTTCTTTTTAAGCAAATGGATGGGGAGCGATTACCCGCGCGCCGCAGCCATTTCATTTACCGCTGCCGGCAATAACTTTGAACTGGCGCTGGCGGTCGCCATTGCCTCTTTCGGCCTGGCATCGCCGGTGGCCTTTACCGCAGTGATTGGCCCCTTGGTGGAAGTTCCGGTGCTGATTGCTCTGGTCAGCGTTTCGCTTTGGCTGCGCAAGAAGTTCTATCCAAATGAATGCCGCTGAAGATTCAGCCGCTGCGCAATCATGAATTACTCCTTAAAAATAATAGCTCCCGAAGCCCGCTTAAGCAGGACTGAGGGGGCAATGCCACACAAGCTATGAGTTTAAATATGTCTTTACCGAATATTGATGCAGATTTGCTGGAAACGCCAAGTTTTGAGCAGGTTCAAGCCAAAGCATTGCCGCATCCGCCGCGGATTCTGCTGCTGTACGGCTCCAACCGCGAACGCTCATTCAGCCGCCTGGCCGTGCTGGAAGCGGGGCGCATTCTTGAGCGCTTTGGCGCAGAGGTGAAAATTTTCCACCCCAAAGGCCTGCCTTTGCCGGAAGATGCTGACATGCAGCACCCTAAAGTGCAGGAGCTGCACACGCTGCTGGCTTGGGCGGAAGGCATGGTCTGGTGCTCGCCGGAGCGCCACGGCGCAATGAGCTCGATCTTTAAAGCGCAAATTGACTGGATTCCTCTGGCTGCCGGCGCCATCCGCGCCACACAGGGCAAGACCTTGGCGCTGATGCAGGTCTGCGGCGGCTCGCAGTCGTTTAATGCGCTGAATCAAATGCGCGTTTTAGGGCGCTGGATGCGCATGCTGACCATTCCCAATCAGTCTTCTGTTCCGAAGGCCTTTTTGGAATTTGATGAAAATGACCGCATGAAGCCGTCCAGCTATTACGACCGTATTGTCGATGTCATGGAAGAGCTGTACAAATTTACTTTGCTGACGCGCGGGCAGTCAGCTTACCTCTGCAGCCGCTATTCAGAGCGCAAAGAGTCCGCGGCGGAGCTGTCTCATCGGGTCAATCAAAAAGCGCTGTAGCGCCCGGCCGGTTATTTCGCCGCGCTGCAGGCCTGTTCATCGGCGGTTTCCAGTTGCTTTAAAATCTGGCACTGGTCAACGGTCGACTGCACAGCGCAGGACTGCCGCAGCTGCTGCAGCTGCAGCCGGAAGGTCAGCAGTTCGGCAATCCGGCTTTCCACATGCTGCAAATGCTCGGCAATTAAGTTATTGACCGCAGAGCAGTCCTGCTCAGGGTTCTGCTCCAGCGCAATCAGGGACTGAATTTCCTTTAAGGTCATGTCCAAAGCGCGGCAGCGCTTAATAAACAGCAGGCGCTTTAAGGCGTCATCATTGTAGTAGCGGTAGTTGTTGCTGCCGCGGAAGCTGGGCTGAATCAGCTGCTTCTTTTCATAAAAGCGGATCGTGTCATGGCTCAGGCCGGTTTTATCCGCAAGGTCTTTAATTAAATAATTCGGCTCATTTTTCATTAGGCAGCTTGACCTTGGAGTTAGTCCATAGTTTTGAATAAGAATAATACAGATAGAGGATTGTGCAAATGGCCTGTACTTGCAGTCATGAACCGGTAGCGCCAAAACCGGACAGTAAATTCAGAACCGCGCTGTGGATTGCGCTGTTTATTAACCTCGCCATGTTCCTTGTTGAGCTGATTGGCGGCGCTTATGCGCATTCTTCCGCGCTTTGGGCGGATTCGCTGGACTTCTTTGGCGATGCGGTGAATTACGCCATTTCTTTGGCGGTTTTGGGGGCCAGCCTGTACTGGCGCGCTACGGTTGCGCTGGTGAAAGGCGCAGTGATGGCCGGATTCGGCTTGGTGGTGATTGGCAAAGTGATCTATGCCTATTCGCAGGGCATTGCGCCGGAAGCTGTGACCATGGGCGCAATTGGCGTTCTGGCTTTAATCGCCAACGCCGCGGCAGCCTATATTCTTTATGCGTTCCGCGACGGCGACTCCAATATGCAGTCGGTTTGGATCTGCAGCCGCAATGACGCGATTGGCAATGTGGCGGTCATTTTTGCCGCAGTTGGGGTGTTCGGCACAGGCAGCATGCTGCCGGATATTATTGTGGCGGTGATTATGGCTGGCTTGGGCCTAAGCGGCGGCTATCGGGTGATCCGTAAGTCTTTGTCAGAACGCAGAAGCACGCAGCTGAGCGCGGCCAGCTAAATATGCGCCGCCGCGCGGTGCTTTTAACGGTGCTTTTAAAATTGATTTTGCTTAAAATAGCGGATGAATTTTTAAAGAGATAATAAAAGTGAAATTATTATTGGCATTCATATGCGGCATTGCGCCACTGTTGAGTTATGCCCAGACAGAAATAATTGATCAGAAAAAATTATGGGGAAAGTGGTCATGCATTGCCAGCTTAGATGTTGAAGACTATCAGCTGGTTGAATTCAGCAATATAGATTTCCAGAAAAGCGGCGCTTCCCCGCAGACTGGAATTGTGCATTTTTCCAATGAAAGTGACGAAGCCTTTTTAAAATACGAGGCAAAGTCGAATTGGGCGCTGCGGGGCAATCAGCTGATCTTTCAGAATCTGAAATTTCATAATTTTTCAATTGATAATCATGAATTTGATCAGCACTATCACATCACCAAGGATTTGGTTGAACCGGCGGGTGATGATGTTTTCAGCATTATTAAATTAACTGCAGATGAGCTGGTGTACAGATTTGACAATGCTGATTTTGAATCGCTGGGATTTACCGTGGTGTGCGATAAAAGTGAATTAGCCCTGTGAATTAACTTTAAGCATAGGCGCTGAATTGCATTTGGCTTAGCCAAATCTGCAGAAAGAACCGGGGCTTTGGCCCTGGTTTTTATTCAGTCCAGCACTGCCGGCGGCAGGTAAATAGTAAACTCATTGACCGGCTCAATCAGCGCGCTGTACGGCTGCAGCTGATGCTCAAAAGGCACCAGATTCATGCGGTCTAACAGTTCAAAACGAGCATGCTGCAGTTTTGCCGGCCGCGGCTGCAGGCGCCCGTGCCAAACGCGGTAAGTGCCCAGCTTGCCGTCCCTGCGGTGATAAAAGCCGGCCAGCGGATGGGTTAAATACACCAGATAGGTTTCCAAGTCCGGAAAGCCTTCAAATTGCCAGCCGTCATCAGGCGACTGCGCCAGCTGCAGTTCAGCGCCGGCCCATGCCGACTCAGTCTGCATTTTATACTGGCTGTATAAGCCGTCAGCGTCTTGCCGGCAGTCAAATTTAAAGCCGGCGGGATGCCAAGGCAGCTGCCAGACATGGCGCGGCACCATCAGCGTCCATGAATCTAAAGTTGTGCCGATAAACCAGACGCAGCGCTCCTGCGTTTCCTGATCAATCACATAAACACGGTAATTGGTTTGCCCCATCTCAAATTTGGGAAAAGGGTAAACGGCGGAAGTGAAATCCACATCAATAAAGGGCACCACCGACATCAGCGCGCGTTCTTGGCCGCGGTATTGAACGGTATCCAGCTTAAAGCGTCCAGGAATAATATTCTGGAAGCGTTTAGGGTCTACGGCATAGGTAATCAGCGCAAAATGCTGCAGCTTGCACTGCACATCAATGCCTTTAGGCTTTGGGCGCGGATGCAGGAAATCTTGAAAGCGTAAGGGCGCAATTGTCATGTTGTGGCTTAAACCATTTTTGTTGTTGCGTTCATCTTAGGCAAACTTGAATCAAGAGTAAATAAAAACCGGGCCTGCGCCTGCATGCTGGCCAGTAATTTTGTTTTAAATTTCATGGCCTAGGCTTAGGTTGATGTCCCATCCGCAGCTTTAGCCGCCGCAGTTTGCGCAGCATAGAGCATGCATCACTGCTGATCCAGAAACGCTGCAGCTGGATATGGCGCTTTGTCGCTTATTTCCGCTTCGGGCTGCATATTGAAATATTAAAGCTTATAGGCGCTGAATGCCTATGCCGCCATCTGATGCATCTTGCTCCAGAAATTATTCCACAGCTCAAGATATTGCGACTGGGTTTTTTTATAGTGCTGGCTGTGTTCGCTGGCAAAGCATTGGGTCAGCAGCGCCCAGATGTCATCTTCATGGTTGTCGTCATTGGCCAGATGCTGCGATGAACTGTCTGCAATGCCGTGGCAGGCGTAATATCCGAGTGCAAATGCGGGGTCATAGGCCTGCATATTGATCCGCAGCGCCTCGCTGAATTTAATGACCTGCAGTTCGGTGCAGGCCAGAAGCAGCAGCAAGTCTGCATATGAATGCATATGCTGCTGAATAAATTCCTGCAGCGCATGAGCTTCCGCTTCGGCCTTATGCTGCTGGCTGGCGTCCAGCTCCAGCTCCAGCTGGCGCATTAGGTCTAAAAAATAAATCAAATGAGATTTTGCCGGCGAGCTTTGCGCCAGATTATGGGTATTGAAGCCCAGCTCATCCATCAAATTTAAGGACAGCAAATAGCGCGCATAAACTTTTGCGCTGATACGGCTTTCCTTATGGATATTGGCATTGTTTTCCAGCGCAGCCGCCTGATAAATCAGCATGCTCAGCGCATCGGTAAAAATTTTTACAATGGCTGTGAAATAATTGACATGAATGCTTTTAAGCTGTTCAAGGCTTAACTGGCAGGCCTTGAGGCGTTCCAGCATAGGGTGCCGGAATAAGTCATGCGATGCTGTCCGCTGCTTCAGTTCGCCGATGGCGCATGCATTATTGCGCCACAGCTCCGGGCTTAGGGAGTTTTGAATAAAATGCAGGAGTTCTTTGCGTGTATGCTCAGACTGAGTAAAGGAGAGAGTATTCATATATTGGTAAATTGTGATTCTAATCTTTTTATCATAGTTAAAAATATAGCAATCTTCTATAGCTAAATTTAATTAAATAGTATAATCAATTCAACTACTTGTGCGGTAAATTTATTCTCTGATAAAATTTCCCGGACATTCATAATATCAGTATAATGATATTCTATTACAAATGCTTAGAACTGTTATGAGTCAATTATTACATTGCAAATTCCGTACGGCAGGTAAAACGCATGTCAAAAAAAGATGACATAATTAATACTGCGCTGAATCTTTTTAACTCGCATAGCTACAACTCCATAGGGGTTGACCGGATTATTAGTGAATCAGGCGTTGCGAAAATGACGTTTTATAAATACTTTCCATCTAAAGCGAAACTGATTGAAGAATGCCTGATTAGGAGAAATATTAATTTGCAGGAGTCTTTAGGCGCAGCAATTGCGGCCTGCAATCCGCAGGATTATATGGAGCATATCAGAACGGCGTTTTTCTGGTATCACGCGTGGTTTCATACATCGGACTTTAACGGCTGCATGTTTCAAAAAGCGGTGGAAGAGATTTCAAAGATCTATCCTTCCTCGCTGCAGCCCGCCATTGACTATAAGGAATGGCTGAGCGGGCGCCTGCGTGACGCCCTGCATGGCTTGGGCGTGCAGCAGGCGGAGCAGCTTGCCGCCTTGCTGTCCAGCATTCTGGACGGCATGACGATTCAGGCGCAGATTGATCCGAATGCAGTGAATATTGACGATTACTGGAAAAGGGTGGAAAAGCTGATCCAGCTGGAGATGGCTCCGGCCTGATCTGCAATGGCTGCATAATGCTGCCGGTTTGTTCAAGCTTCAGGCTGAACCGGCAGCGCGCAGGCATGCTGAAATTTGGGCAATAAAAAAGCGCGATGACTGTATGTCAACCGCGCTTCGCTGATAAGTTGATTGTACTCTGCAATTGACCCATCATAAAAATATGATGGGCAGGCTGCAGATGGCGAGAAGCTGGAAGCTTCTTCTTATGTTTATTTTATAACCCTCTGGATGATTAAATCATCTTCTAATCAGCAAATATAAAAATAGACAGACCTGTCTGTTCTGTTGCAGGATTATATTTACTTCACTGAGTAAAAACAAGACTTTTCTTTTTATACGAGATTTTTTTGTTAAAAACTGACAAAAAGGGCCAAAAAAACTGGAGGCATATGCTCCAGTCTTTTTTGAAAGTGGGGGGATTATTTTTCGACGAATGCGCGTTCAATTACGTAGTCGCCCAGTACGCCCATGCGCGGAGACTCTTTTAAACCATGCTGATCAAGCAGCGCAGCAACGTCATCCAGGAATGCCGGGCTGCCGCAGAGCATTGCGCGGTCAGTTTCTGGGTTAAAACGCGGCAGGCCAATTTTTTCAAAAATTTCGCCGGTTTCAATCACCGTCGTTACACGGCCTTGGTTTGGATATTCTTCACGGGTTACCGTTGGGTAGTAAACCAATTTGTCTTTGATGCCTAATTCCTCAAAGAACTCATTGTTTGGCAGTTCATTTAAAATCAGGTCTTGGTAAGCCAGTTCAGAAATGAAGCGCGTGCCGTGAACCACAATCACTTTTTCAAAGCGTTCATAGGTTTCCGGGTCGCGAATGGTGGCCAAGAACGGCGCAAGGCCGGTGCCGGAAGAAAGCAGGTATAAATTTTTGCCCGGGTTCAAGTCATCAAGAACCAAAGTGCCTGTCGGCTTTCTGGAAACCAGAATTTCATCGCCTACTTTTACTTTTTGCAGAATAGACGTTAAAGGGCCGTCCGGCACTTTGATCGAGAAAAATTCCAGCTCTTCTTCATAGTTTGCGCTGGCAATAGAATATGCACGCATTAAAGGCTTACCATTCACTTCAAGACCAATCATCACAAATTGACCATTTTTAAAACGCAGCGCGGTGTCGCGGGTGGTTTTAAAACTGAATAATGTGTCATTCCAGTGGTGCACGTGAGTAATCTTTTCGA
>NZ_JAVXCI010000036.1:0-27385 GCF_036659555.1 Acinetobacter sp. | reverse complement strand
GACCATGGTTACTTTTAAACCACGGGCTTCTAAAAGTGCAGCAACTGAAGCAGCGGAAATACCTTTACCTAGTGATGAAACTACACCACCAGTAACGAAAATAAAATGGGTCATTGGGTTTCTCGTACAATCGAGCCTAAATAGGCCTGCAATGTTGCGCAATTTTACTTTACCTTGCACTAATAAAGCAAAGTCATTCCGCATCAATTCATAGAACAATAAACAATTGGTTATTCTATCAGCATTTCCGATATAAAATTAGCTTAAATTTCGATGATTTTCATATTCTATTTTATGGTTATAATACGCATATCCGTTTAATGTTTAATTTTGTGCGATTATGAATAAAAAACTTTTAGTTTGCGGCGCAATTGCTGCTGCCTTACTGATTACCGCCTGCGTAAAAAAAGAAGAGCCGAAGCAGGAAGAGCAAGAACAGGTCGAAACCGCAGCTTCTGACGCAGCGCCGGCGGAGCCTGCTAAATTTGAAAGTTTAGATTCTGCCGATACTCAGGAAATCGCGCCGATGCCTTCTCATGCAGAGATCATCCGCGAAGAAACGCCGAACACCACCACTGAAATCCGCCGCGAGGCAAACAATGCGCAGCCGGCTGCCGAAGCTAAGCCTGCTGCGCCTAAAGCCGAAGCGCCTAAGGCTGAAGACAAGCCAACGCAAGCTGCGCCTAAGCAAAACAGCGCAGCAGCGCAGTCTGAAGATGATGCAGTGGCAGCGGCCATTGCAGCGGCTACGCCAGCGCTTGAAAACTGATTTCCTGTCTGCAGCAGCGCAAAAAACCCAGTGCATGCACTGGGTTTTTTTAGGGCTGAAATTCCCGGCCTACAAATATTTCTGCAGTTTTTCCGCTAAAAATTCAATAAATAACCGCACCCGTTTCGGCAGATGCTCCTGCAGATAATACACGGCGTGAATTTTCTGATAATGCAGCTCTATTTGATCTTCAAGCAAGGCCGTCAGCCGCCCCGCTTTGATATCATCCTGCACCAGAAAGCGCGAGAGGCAGGCAATGCCTGCGCCTTCCAATGCAAGCTGGCGGACGGTTTCACCATTAGACGCCTTAATTCTGGGACGCGCGCTAAAGGCTTTACCCTGCACTTGAATGGGCCAGGTATTCAGATGCTGCGTCTGACTGAAGCCGATTAGATCATGCGCCAGCAAGTCTTGCGGATGCCTGGGCATGCCGCGCTGCGCCAAATATTCAGGGCTGGCCGCAATATATAAGCGGCTGCGGCACAGCAGTTTTGCATGCAGCGTTGAATCATTCAATTCGCCAAAACGGATCGCAACATCAGTTTGATGCTCCAGCAGATCAATCACCTGATCATGATTATTCAGCTCAATCTCAATATTGGGATATTTGCGCATAAACTCATGCATCAGCGGCACAAGCACATGCAGGATAAAAGGCGTGGCTGAATCAATGCGGATTAAGCCTGAAATATCCTCATCTGACTTCAGCAGTGAATCTTCCGCTTCCGCCAAATCATTTAAGATCCGGCGCGCCTTGCCTAAAAACAGCTGGCCTTCCTGCGTCAGCTTTAATTTCCGGGTGGTGCGCTCCAGCAAGGTGACATTCAATTTGGCTTCCAGGCGCTGCAGTGCCCGGCTGACGCCTGAGGCCGTCTGCTGCAGACGTTCCGCCGCCATAACAATATAGCCGCTATCCACAATGCTGACAAAAGCCTGCAGTTCCTCAATTGTAGATTTCATGCTGAGCAATACTCTTGATTTTCAGTCAATAATATTCTGCAAATTACTGCATTTTTTAGCAATGATTAAATCCGCACAATCGCGCCATCTGCTCAATCTCCCCTATTCACCAAAATGAGAAGAGGGGCTTCGCAGGGAAAGCATCTTGCGGCGCCTTGCGCTTCGAACAAGGCAGTGCTTTATTCTTGCTCAAGCTGCATCTATAGCTAAATTCCAAAGTCTGTATTACGCATAATTTCTTATAAAATATAATTTCATTGGGTTTTTGGCGTGTTAGCCATTTAGGCAATTAACGATGGCGCTTGCATTGCCTCATTTTTCCTTTGGGAGTTTAAATGCCTTTGAGCAGGCAAGATCCCCCTTTGGAAAGACCCAAAGGAGCAAAAGTCTTTTGTTGCCCATACACGGCTTCATTGCCGTGATGGGCAACGTGCGGCATCCCTGCCGCACACGCGTATCCAAAGTTTATTTTACTCAAGGGTCTAGGAGGCTAAGGGGATTTTCACGGAGTCGTTTAAGAAAACTTAGCTATAAATAATTATGCTGATGTTTAAATCAATACTCGGTTTCTTGAATATAGCTAAACTCTGAAGCTCGTATTACTCATGATTTACTATAAAATAGGATTTCATTAGTTTTTTATTGTGTTAACTATTTTAGCAATTGGCTATAGCGCTTCCGCACATCAAATAAAGTCTCGGATTAAAAAAGAAAATGCCCGTCAGTTTCTTAGCTGGCAGGCATGATGCAAAGCGGATCTTTATGCATTAAGGCCGTTCCGAAGCCGCCTGCAGCAAAAAGAAATCCGCCGCCAATTTGGCCGCCCAAGAACGGGTTTCTTTCACGCCCTCATAGAACCCGCAATGACTGCCCCTTTTGGTTGTAACTACAGCCACACTGCGCATCTGCCGGACTATCGCCTTATAAGGGTCAAAATTATGAATGCTGCAAACCGGGTCATCTTCCGAATTCAGCACCAGCAGCGGTATTTCCACCTGCTCAAAAACATAAATTGGATTGGTTGACTGATTGTAGCTGCCGTAGTCTGCAAAACCCGCCATTTCAAAATAGGCCTGCTCAAAATCAAACAGCGTCTTCGCTTCCAGCACTTTGGGCAATGACGCAGTGTTTTGCCAGGTCTGCGGATAAGGCTCAATAAACTTCTGAAACAGCTTTTTGGTCATCATTTTGCTGTAAAACGGATGCACATTTTTAAAGCCGGACTCGGTGTTGTAGCCGGGACATAGGGCAAAAGCCGCCTTAAAAGGCGTTTTCTGGCCTTCTTCGCCCAAATAGCGCACCAGCAGGCCTGTGCCTGCGGAAGAACCCAGCGCGTACAAAGCGGAAGCTGGATATTTCTCCTGAATATAGGCCAGCTGTTCACGCAAATCATCCGCCGAGCCGAACAGATTGATTTTAGGCACAGGCATCGGCAAATCTGCATGGCCGCGGCGCAGGCAAAGCGCAATGCGCCAGCCGGTATGCTGATGGAGGTCGCGCACCAGTTCGCGCATGCTTTCCGGCGTGCCGGTAATAGTATGCAGAATTACAATGGTCGGCGCATCCGGCGGCAGGTCAGCACCGAGCCATGCAATGCCCGTAACGCCGCCGTCCTGCATAATCAGCCGATCCGTCCGGTCATAGCTTAAGTGAATGCGGCGCTTTTTAATTAAATCAAAATACAATAGGTGCGCATGCGTATTGGCCAGCCACGGCGTAGGCCGGTATTTGCGTCGCAGCTGGGGCAAATGCTCGAAGATCCATTTAAATTCCCCTTGCGGATTAAAATAGAGTTTGGGCTGCTCTGCGCCGATGGCCTGATCAAATAGCGCCAAAGCGCGGCGGCTGACCTCATTCAATAAATTTTTCATGCTTCTGCCCCTACATACTTAGACCGAATGGCCGGCACAGCGCATGCCGTGCACAGCCTGCTGAGGCTTATTGCTTAGGCAAAAACGCTGCCATGCGCTGCCCCATCTGCGCCGCCAAGGCTTCCAAACCGCTTTTAGGCCGGATCATCACTTCAAAGTCAATAATTTGACCCTGTTCATTAAAGCGGATCATGTCAATGCCTTTGAGCTTTTTCTCTCCGACATTCGCGGAAAATTCCAGCACCACGCTTTGCTCATCTTCGGTGTAAAACTCACGGTGATAAGTGAAATTTTCAAAGATTTGGATAACATTCGTTAAAATGAACATCACCACCTGCTTGCCCGGATAAGGGCTGTACGCCACCGGCGAACGGAACACCACATCATCCGCCAGCAAGTCATTCAGGATGCTCATGTCACGGCTTTCCAGCATGTGATGCCATTTTTGAATCGATTGCTTGGTTGTTGCCATGCTCATTATTATTTCCTTATGAAATTGAATTATTTAAATAAATTGCAATAAAGGCGCCTTCTCCCTCAGGGATGAGGAACACTGTTCCGCAAGGGGATAAGGGAAAAGCATGAATACTTTTAGAAAACACCTCTCCCTAGCCCTCTCCTCACGGGAGAGGGAACTTCATTGCATCTTTTTAAGCTGATGAGCAAATGATTATGTATTAAATCACCGCTGCCAATTCAGCGCCTTGACGGATGGCGCGCTTGGCATCCAGCTCACCGGCTTCCTTGGCGCCGCCAATCAAATGCACATTTTTGCCGTCGGCTTTCAGCTGCTCATACATTGCCGTGAAAGACTCCTGCCCTGCGCAAATAATCACATTATCCACTTCCAGCACTTTCGGCTGGCCATTCACTGTGATGTGCAGGCCCTGATCATCAATTTTGTCATAGCTTGCGCCCGCAATCATTTTCACATCGCGGTGCTTTAAGCCGGTGCGGTGTATCCAGCCGGTGGTTTTCCCCAGGCTTGAACCGACCGATGCCGCTTTGCGCTGCAAGAGGTAAATCTCACGCTCAGACGGTTCGAGCTTAGGCTGTTTCAAGCCGCCGGCATGCGCATATTCGGTATCAATGCCCCATTCATCATAGAATTTTTCCGGGTTCAGGCTGCCGCTTTCGCCGGCATGGCTTAAGCATTCCGCGGTATCAAAGCCAATGCCGCCTGCGCCGATAATCGCCACGCGCTTGCCGACCGGCTTGCGCTCTTTCAGCACTTCTAGATATGTCAAAACTTTCGGATGATCAATGCCTTCAATCTGCAGCTGGCGCGGCGTGACGCCTGTCGCCACCACAATGTCGTCAAAGTCAGACTTTGCCAGCTCTTCATAAGTCGACATATGGTTCAGCAACAGCTTAATGCGCGGCTGCAGCTCAATTTTGCGCTTGAAATAGCGCAGGGTTTCATAAAACTCTTCCTTGCCCGGCACCGTCTTGGCAATATTGAACTGCCCGCCTATCTGATGCGATGCGTCGAATACCGTGACATTGTGCCCGCGCTCGGCGGCATAAGTGGCAAAACTCAGGCCCGCAGGGCCGGCGCCAATTACCGCAATATTTTTTTCCTGCGAGGCTTCCTTAAACAGCAGCTCAGTTTCATGGCAGGCGCGCGGATTGACCAGGCACGTTGCAATTTTCATTGAGAAAATATGGTCTAAGCAGGCCTGATTGCAGCCAATGCAGGTATTGATTTCATCACTGCGGCCCTGCTCAGCTTTCAATACAAATTCCGCATCCGCCAGCATCGGGCGCGCCATCGACACCATGTCTGCATGGCCTGAAGCCAATACATGCTCCGCCATTTCCGGGGTATTGATGCGGTTTGAGGTAACCAAAGGCACTTTCACCAAGCCTTTAAGCTTTTCAGTCACCCAAGTGAAAGCCGCCCGCGGCACTTTAGTGGCAATCGTCGGAATGCGCGCCTCATGCCAGCCAATGCCGGTATTGATAATCGTCGCGCCGGCTTTTTCAATTTCCTTGGCCAGCTGCACCACTTCTTCAAAGGTGGAACCGCCGTCGACCAGATCCAGCATCGACAGGCGGTAAATAATAATAAAGTTTTCACCGGCTTCTGCGCGGGTGCGCTTGACAATTTCTACCGCGAAGCGGATGCGGTTTTCATAGCTGCCGCCCCATTCATCATCGCGGTGATTGGTACGGGCCGCAATAAACTCATTAATCAAATAGCCTTCAGAACCCATAATTTCCACGCCGTCATAGCCAGCATACTGGGCAAGCTTGGCGCAGTTGGCAAAGTCGGCAATGGTCTGCTCAACTTCCGCTGAAGTTAAGGCATGCGGCTTCACCGGGTTGATGGGCGCCTGAATCGCGGACGGCGCAACATTGCCGGCCTGATAGGAATAGCGCCCGGTATGCAGAATCTGCAAGGCGATTTTGCCGCCAGCCTCATGCACCGCCTGCGTCACCACTTTATGCTTGTCCGCCTCTGCGCGCGTATCCAGCTTATTGCCGCCGATAAAAGTCAGGCCTGCATCATTCGGGGAAATGCCGCCGGTGACAATCAGGCCAACACCGCCTTTCGCGCGTTCCGCATAAAAAGCCGCCATGCGCTCATAGCCGCCCGGCGCCTCTTCCAGACCGACATGCATGGAACCCATCAATACACGGTTTTTTAATGTGGTAAAGCCTAAATCCAGTGGCGCGAGTAAATGTGGATAATTAGACATAATCTCTCCTTAGCGTGCTTATGTGCTGGCTGTTTTTATGCAGGCTGCGGCGCGTTTGAGTCCCGCCGCAGCTATTATGCAATTTGTTGCATACTTTTATATTCGAGATTTGATTTTTATGCAACTTGTTGCATAATAAAACTTGTTAAAAAATATAAGCCGTTTTCCCTATGTCTTTAGCTCATGTCCTACTGACCAGCCTGATTGAAAAACCCAGCACAGGCATTGAACTGGCGCGCCGCTTTGACCGCTCCATGGGCTTTTTCTGGAATTCGACTCATCAGCAGATTTACCGCGAGCTGAGCGCCATGCTGCAAAAAGGCTGGATTTCCCCAATCGAGGAAGATGACGCAGCCAGCCGCAAAAAAACCTATCAGGTTGAGCTGCTGGGGCGTACCGAACTGGCGGACTGGATGGTCAGGCAAAGCCCGCCGGGACAGCTGCGCGAAGAACTGCTGGTGCGCCTGCGCGCCGAAGCCCAGCTGGGCGGCAATGCCGCGCTGCCGGAGCTGGAGCGCCATTTGCAGCTGCATCAGGACAACTTAAGGCTTTATCAGGCCATTTTCGCCAAAGATTTTGCGCATGCGGATAAACACGACCGGACGCTGTTTATTCATAAGAGCATTCTGCAGCTGGGCATTGATCTGGAAATCGGCTGGATTAACTGGCTGGAAAATTTAATTCCCGCGCTAAAATCCTTTGATGAGAACAGTTCAAATCAAGCCAAGCATAAGGAAAACTGATGCCGGACTACCGCATGCCGGACGGCGAACAGCTTTATGTGCGTGAATACGGCCAAGGCCAGCCGGTGCTGGTCTTATCCGGCCTGGGCATGCAAAGCTGGCAGTGGCATCTGTTTCTATACCGTTTCCGCAGGGATTTTAAATTCATCATTCCTGACTGGCGCGGTTTCGGCGCGTCAAGCCAGTGCCGGATTCCTGAACTGGATGCCATTTCCAGCCACTGGCGCGACATTGACTGCCTGCTTGGGCAGTTAGCGCATGACCAGTTCAGCCTGATTGCCTATTCCATGGGCGCAACCGCCGCCATGCACGGCATGCAGTACGGCAATTTTTCTGCCAAAATTCACAGCTATCTGCATATTGACCAAAGCCCGAAAATTGCAGCCGATGCATCCTGGCCTTTTGGCTTGCTGGGCAGTCAGCATGCTGAGTTCATGCAGCAGCTGCAGCGGATTTCAGCCCTACTGGCCCGGCATCCTCAGCAGACGCAGCTTCAACAGCTGAGTCTGCAGGAACGCCATCAGCTGCTGGAAGCATGGCTGGCATTCATTCAGCTGCAGGCCGGCAGCCAAAGCATTACGCCGTTTCTCTTTCAGCAGGCCCTCAAACACCCGCACCTGCACCGCCATCTGCTGCCAATGCAGCGTCTGGACTATTTCTTATCGTATGTGAACAGTTACCTGCATCACCGGGAAGATTACCGGCAGGCCATCCGCCGGCTGGACTGCCCCGCCACCTTTTTTATCGGTGAGCAATCCAGGCTGTATCCAGCCGAAGGGCAAAAAATCATTGCCAGCAGCCTCCCGCAATCGACAGCCGTACTGTTTAAAAAGTCAGGGCATGCGCCCCTGCTGAGCGAACCGCTGAAATTCGGCAGGGAAATCGGCCACTTTTTACAGCGCAGCGCAAAAACCGCCTAAACGGCTGCCGTACGTCCAGCGCTTCCAAGCGCCAGCCCGGCAGATGCGCGCA
The DNA here is from genome assembly GCF_036659555.1 of Acinetobacter sp. Taxonomy (GTDB): domain Bacteria; phylum Pseudomonadota; class Gammaproteobacteria; order Pseudomonadales; family Moraxellaceae; genus Acinetobacter. Next base: position 19,368 of record NZ_JAVXCI010000036.1, on the reverse strand, counting down.
GCCAAACAGGGCTTTTTTAGCGGACTGAAATTCATATAATGGCTTTTTCAGAACGATAAAATTTCAGCATGCTTAGAAAAACACTCCTGCTAGCCACAAGCTATGGCCTATTCCTCACAGCCGCCAGCGCCCAGCCAAATTACGTCAGCAGCGTAAAGCTGAACAGCATTGAACTTGCATTCCCGGTTGCAGCTCATCAGCTCAGCCAAGCTTTGGGCGCACTGCCGGCAAAAGCCAAGCAGCAGTACGCCGGCTGTACAGGCAATTATGAATACAGCGCTCAAACTGCTGACAAATCTTTAAAATTTGAAGTCTTTGCGGAAGACAACCCGCAAGTGAAATCTGAATCCATCTATAAGCAAAGCCATAGTGTCCAGCAGCTCGGCGCAATCAAAGGCCGGGTCTGGCTCAGCATCAATTTCGGAAAAACTCCGCAGGAACACATCATGCTGGACGGGAAAAAGCTGAGCCAGCCCTATTCTCTGGCGCAGTTCCAAAAAGATTTTCCGCAAAGCGCCCAAGGCTTAAAGCCCAACAGCAAGGGAACCGTGCTGATTGTATTGCCGGCGGAGCTGAAAAACTACCGGCAGCATCCGGCAGACTTTGAAGCGCCATACGCAGCCCATCTGGCATTTCAATTTGCCGGCGGCTGGCTGCGCAAACTGGAAATTAATCAAAATATTGCATGCTGAGCCGCAGAAGCGCCAGCCGGCAGGACGCCTGCCTGAACTGCGCACAAAAACCGCTCAAGCTTATAAAACTTCGCCAAATCATTTGAATATGGCGCAAGATTCGCGCCAAGCCATGCTAAACTAGCAGGCGTTTTAAGCAGGGACTCATTTATGCACTTTGTACATCTTGGTATTCATACAGAATTTTCGATCACTGAGTCGATTGTACGAATACCTGATCTAGTAAAAGCTGCAGCAAATGATGAAATGCCTGCACTGGCGCTGACCGACCTATCCAACCTGCACGCCGCCGTAAAATTCTATCAAAAGTGCCTGAGCAAAGGCATTAAGCCACTCTTCGGCTCAACCATCCGCCTGAATGATGCGGAGCATAGAACCACCCTGCTGGCCATGAGCAAGAAAGGCTGGCGCAGCCTGACCGAACTGGTTTCAGAAGGCTTCATCAGCGGCCAGCAGCTGGACATTCCCTGCGTGCAAAAAGACTGGGTTTTAAACCAGCATGAAGACCTGATTGTGCTGCTGGGCCAGCACAGCGATGTCGGCAAAATGCTGCTGACTTCAAACCCGCAGAAAGCTGAACCGCTGCTGCAGGAATGGATCGGAAAATTCGGCAACCGCGTTTACCTTGCGCTTACGCGCACCGGCCGCCCGGGCGAAGAAGCCTTTATTCAGGAAGCGGTCAAGCTGGCTGCCAAATACAATATTGGCGTGGTTGCGCATAATGATGTGCACTTTGTTAGCCGCGAAGACTTTGAAGCGCATGAAGCGCGGGTCTGCATTGCCGACGGCTATGTGCTGGGCGATGACCGCCGCCCGAAAAACTACAGCCCCGAACAGTATTTCAAAACCGCCGCTGAAATGACGGAACTGTTTCAGGACATTCCATCCGCGATTGAGAACACCTTCCATATCGCAAAGCGCTGCAACGTTTCGCTGCGCCTGGGCTTCCATGATTTGCCGGACTACCCGATTCCTGAAGGCCATACCATTGATACCTACTTCGAGCATTTGTCTCAAGTCGGCCTTGAAGAGCGCCTGAATTTCCTGTATCCGCCGGAACAGCGCGGCGGTGACTGGGCGGAAATCCGCCAGCCTTATGATGAGCGCCTGGCGTTTGAAGTCAAAATCATCCTGAATATGGGCTTTCCGGGCTACTTCCTGATCGTTATGGACTTCATTCAGTGGTCTAAAAACAATGGCGTGCCGGTTGGCCCGGGACGCGGTTCGGGCGCAGGCTCGCTGGTCGCCTACAGCCTGAAAATTACCGATCTGGACCCGCTGCGCTACGACCTGCTGTTCGAACGCTTCCTGAACCCGGAACGCGTTTCCATGCCCGACTTTGACGTCGATTTCTGCATTGCCGGCCGTGACCGCGTAATTGACTATGTGGCGCGCACCTACGGCCATGATGCAGTGTCCCAGATTGCAACCTTCGGCACCATGGCGGCCAAAGGCGCAATCCGCGATGTCGCGCGGGTCTTGGGCAAATCCTATGGCCTGGCTGACCGCATTTCCAAGATGATTCCGACCAAGCCCCTAGGGCTGAGCCTGGAAGAATCGATTGAAGCGGAACCGCAGCTGAAAGACATCGTCACCAATCCGTCCAACCCGGACAATGACGACGCTGCCGAAATCTGGGAAATGGCGCTGAAGCTGGAAGGCATTACCCGCAACACCGGCAAGCACGCCGGCGGCGTGGTCATCGCGCCGACCAAGCTGACCGACTATTCGGCAGTGCTGTGCGATGCCGACGGGACTGGCCGGGTCGCGCAGTTCGATAAAGATGACGTCGAAGCTGCCGGCTTGGTGAAATTCGACTTCCTGGGCCTGCGCAACCTGACCGTCATTGAAGATGCGATCAAGCACATCAATGAGCGCCCGGATATCACTGAACCGGTCGATATTACCTACATTCCGCTGGATGACCCGAAAGCCTATTCCATCTTTGCTGAAGCCAACACCTCTGCGGTATTCCAGTTTGAATCCGTCGGCATGAAAAAAATGCTGAAAGAGGCGCGCCCAAGCAAATTTGAAGAAATTATCGCCTTCGTGTCGCTGTACCGCCCGGGCCCGATGGACCTGATTCCGGACTTTATTTTCCGGATGCACGGCGGCGAGTTTGAATACCTGCATCCGCTGCTGGAAAAAGTGCTGGAGCCGACTTACGGCATTATGGTGTATCAGGAACAGGTGATGCAGGCAGCGCAGTTCTGCGCAGGCTATTCGCTGGGCGGCGCAGATTTGCTCCGCCGCGCCATGGGCAAGAAAAAGCCTGAAGAAATGGTGAAGCAGCGCCAGATCTTTATTGAAGGCGCAGCCCAAAAAGATATTGATAGCGATACCGCAAACCATATCTTCGACTATATGGAAAAATTTGCCGGCTACGGCTTCAACAAATCGCATGCGGCCGCTTATGCCTTGGTGGCCTATCAGACCGCATGGCTGAAAGCGCATTACCCTGCCGAATTCATGTCTGCGGTGATGACGTCGGAAATGCAGAACACCGACAACGTGGTGTTCATCATCGACGACTGCCGCGGCAACGGCTTAGACGTGCTGCCGCCGTCAGTCAATATGTCGCTGTACAACTTCCATGCCAGCGACGCGAAAACCATTGTCTACGGCCTAGGCGCAATTAAAGGCGTCGGCGAAGCCGCCATGCAGTCGGTGATTGATTCGCGCATCAATGAAGGCCCTTACCGCGACTTATTCGACTTCTGCCACCGCATTGATTTAAAGAAAATCAACAAGCGCACGCTGGAAGCGCTGATCCGCGCCGGCGCATTGGACTGCTTAGGCATTGAACGCTCCAGCCTGATGGCGCAGCTGCCGGAAGCGGTGCAGGCGGCCGATCAGGCGCGCAGCAACCGTGAAACCGGCATCATGGATCTGTTTGGCGAAGTGGAAGAGGTGCAGCGCAAGCCAGCCAAGCCAGTGAAGCCGTGGTCAGATGAAGTCCGCCTGAAAGGTGAAAAAGATACGCTCGGCCTGTATTTGACCGGCCATCCAATTGATGTCTACCGCCCGGAGCTGAAGTCTTTTATTTCGCAGCGCATCAATGAGCTGACCCCAACCCGGCGCGGCGTGACCACCGTCTTTGCCGGCCTTGTGCTTGATGTCGCCAACTTCCCGAACCGCGTGATGATCACGCTGGATGACGGCACAGCGCGCATTGAAGTTTCCGCCAATCATGAGCGGTTCCAGCGCTTTAAAGACATCATCCAGACCGAAAAAGTCGTAGTGATTGAAGGTGAAATTTATGAGCGCGAAGGCTTTGACCGCCCGATGGGCCGCTTAAGCAAAGCCTTCAGCCTGAATGAAATCCGCCAGAAGCGCGCCAACAGCATTCAGATTAAGCTCAGCCCTGAACACATCAGCAAAACCCTGACCAAAGACCTGCAGCATATTCTAGCGCCTTACTGCAATGTCGATATGTGCAGCCATATTCCAGTGCAAATCAAGCTGGATTTCGCTTATGCCTCGGCCGAACTGCACTGCGGCGCCAGCTGGAATATTGCCCCGCTGGATGAAGCGCTGAGCAAGCTGCGCGATTATTTCGGCACGGAAGCGCTGTATATTGAATATCAGGTCAAATCCAAAGCTGCCAAAGCGGTCAGCTATGAGCAGGCGCAGCCAGCCCGTATCCCGCCTCCGCCGCCAGATATGAGCATGGACGATGCGATGGATTTGTATCAGGCGGAATCGGCGGGCCAGTACTCCTGACCGTAAAATGCTTAACCATAGAACGCCTGATCTTAGAACGCTTAACTTTAAATATTTAAATTTGGAACAATCATGAGTCAAATTGACAATGCTGCTGTTTCAGCGCATCTCTCCCATGTGCGTATTGTCATGGTCAATACCACCCTGCCGGCAAACATAGGCAGCGCGCTGCGCGCCATGAAAACTATGGGCTTGGCCAAGCTGGTGCTGGTTGCGCCTAAAACCTACCCGCATCCGGACATTGATGCGCTGGCGGCTGGCGCAGCCGACCTGATTGAGCAGATTGAAATTGTTGAAACTTTAGAAGACGCGATTAAAGACTGCCACATTGTATTCGGCACCAGCGCCCGCAGCCGCACCATTCCCTGGCCTTTGCTGGACGCGCGTCCCGCCGCGGAAATGTCGCTGCAAGCCGTAGCGCGGGAGCAGCAGGAAGTTGCAGTGGTTTTCGGCCGTGAAGACCGCGGCTTGACCAATGAAGAATTGGCGCTGGCCAATTACCATGTCACAATTCCAGTCAACAGCGATTACGGCGTGCTGAATGTCGCGCAGGCCATTCAGGTGATCTGCTATGAAATGCGCATGGCGGCGATGAATTTTGTTGAGCAGCCGGCTGATCCGGAAGCGCAAATGCATGTAGCCGAAGGCATTGACATGCAGTGGGATGAGCCTTTGGTGACCCATGAGCAGATGGAGCAGTTCTACCCGCATATTGAAAAAATGCTGGCGGAAATTGAATTTATGGACCCGAAAAATCCAAGATTATTGCCTTTGCGCTTGCGCCGCCTTTTTGGACGTATACAATTAGACCGTATGGAATATCATTTGCTCCGCGGCATCTTCAGCCGGGTGCAGGCGCTGAATAACGGCACATGGAAAAAATCTACAGACCAAGGGAATCAATCTGATGCTTAAGCAGCTCAAAGAAGATATACAGGCTGTCTTCGCGCGCGATCCCGCCGCACGGAACACGCTCGAAGTCCTAACGACTTATCCCGGCATTCACGCATTGATCATGCACCGTATGGCGCATGAGTTATGGAAAAAAGAGTGTAAAGGCTCAGCGCGCCTGCTGTCTTCTTTCAGCCGTTTTGCCACAGGCATTGAGATTCACCCCGGCGCTAAAATCGGCCGCCGTTTCTTTATTGATCACGGCATGGGCGTAGTCATTGGCGAAACCGCAGAAATTGGCGACGATGTAACGCTGTATCACGGCGTAACGCTTGGCGGAACAACATGGAATAAAGGCAAGCGCCACCCGACACTGGAAGATGGCGTAGTGGTCGGCGCCGGCGCTAAAATTCTCGGCCCGTTTACCGTCGGCAAAAATGCCAAGGTCGGCTCCAATGCCGTGGTGACCAAAGCGGTGCCGCCGGATACCACCGCCGTCGGCAACCCGGCGCGCTTTATTACCAAAAACAAACCAAAAGATGAAGCCGAGTCCCAGCTGCGCGATTATGCGGAAAGCATCGGCTTCCAGCCTTATGCTGCAACGCAGGATCAGTCCGACCCGATTCTGGAAGGCATGCGCGTTCTGCTGGACCGCATTCAGCGCAACGAAAAGCGCATGAATACGCTCTGCCAGCGCCTGTCCCTGCTTGATCCAAGCTTTAAAAAGCAGCAGCTGAATGAACAGCCTTTCAGCGCCGAAGAGCTGAAAATCATTGAAGAAGTCCGGCGCGAGTGTGAAGCGCAGAGCAATCAATCAAAATCCTGACGCTTGCCTTGAATAATCGCCGGCTGCGCGCCGGCCGGCTTGCATGTTTGCCAGAGTTTTTTTAGACTGGCAGGCATGCATGTTTTAAGTTTTAAAATAAATCAAATGGAAGACCACTATGACGCTTAAGCCCTTGGCAGCTGCTTGTATTGCTTTAACCCTCGCCGCTTGCGGCAGCATCCCGACTAAGAACAATAATCCTAAGGATGCAATGGTATTTGCTGAGCCTGAATTAACGCCGCCATTTTACGCCTTGAATCCGTTCAATTACGATGCGCCTCCTCCATTTGAAATTGACCTGCAGAAAGCTGCCGCTCAGCCGGTGACTAAAATGGTGGTGAACCGCGCAGATGACCCGTCAAAAAAACTGACTTTGGATGTTAACCGCTTAATCATTCCTACCGTCAACAGCAAAGCGCGCTCCATCAAATACGCTGTGCTGGCCGGCGACAATGAAATTGACATCACAGAAATTGATGATTTCCTGCAGCTGGTGGAAGGCAAAGCGCGCCACTACCCGCCGCGCTTTGTGCAGCGCAATGAGCGCAAAGGCTTTGAAGCCAAGCTGAAAGAAGTCACGCAGCAGCTGGATACGCTGGCTTCCAAGGACAATGCATCCTTTGATGTGCTGATCCGCGCATTCAAAGCCAGCGTCATGGCGCGCAACCTGGACTTAGGTTCGGTCTATACCACCAAGTCTTTAAACTACGCGCAGCGCATCCTGAAAATCAACAAGGATGATGCCGAAGCCAACTTCTGGTTCGGTTTTGGCCTGTCTGAAGGCGGCGGCCAGCGTGAAGCGATTCCATATCTGGATAAAGCCATGAAAGCCGGCGTTCAGGAAGCTTACCTTTCCGCAGCCAACAACTACATTGCCATGGAGCAGAAGAAAAGCGCAATTAACGTGCTGAAAAACTATAAAGTGAAATATCCGCAGGAAGGCGCAGTTGCAGACCGCCTGATTCAGGAAATTGAAAAGCAGGGGCGCTGGAACGTATGGCAGGTTTTGAACCCGCCGAAAGCTTCTTAAGCCCGCAGTTACAAAAATAGGCCATTTTACTGGCCTATTTTTTATCGGCAGCGAATTGAAAAAACCGAGGATTGCCGTATGATTTAAAAATTTGAATCTCGGCCTTGCGATACAACCATGCAGCACAAAACCAATAAATTACTGCTCGCCGGACTGTTCAGCACCCTGCTGCTCGGCGGATGCCAAGTGGTCAGCGTCAAGAATCAGGCGCTGAATGTGACAATTGCCAACGAGCGTGAAAGCATACTGTCCCGCAGCAAGTTAAGCGAAGCCAGCCTGAATGTCCTGTCAATGACCGGCCGTGAAGCGAAAATCTGCACCGAAGATCCGGAAAAGTGCGTGGATGAACTCAAGCAGATTCCGCAGATTCAGGATGAACAGCGCCTGTCAACCGCCAGCGAGCTGTATTTGGCCAAAGCCATTGCGCTGGAGAACTCAGCAGAATGCAAAATCAGCATCCTGAGCAGGCATGCTTCTGAAGAGCGCCAGAAAACCCAGAAAGACAATTACCATAAGTGCCTGGATCAGCAGCTCTATATGCTGGATAAAAGCATCCGCTACAGCTATGCCTATATGTTTAAGACTAGGCGCGGGCCGCAAGACCGGATCTTTGACAACCGCCAGGTGCAAATCCGGGACTTCTACAATCAGGGCATCGCCAAGCTGGTCAGCAGCTATTCGGCGCGCTTCCAGCCGACCGAAGTAGCCCGCCAGATTACAGCCGGGCCAAGCACCTACAGCATCGACTACAGCCATTACCCCGAATTGAAAGAGCGGAAAATCGAACAGCTGATGTCGACCTATAATTTGAACTTTTCCGGCCTGCGCTCAATTACCCGGCGCGACGGTTTCGGTTCCGAATTTTTGGTGGTGCTGCCGGATGACGCGCCAAAATCCAATGGAAAAGCCAAATACATTGTTGACCCCACCGCCTACAAATACCCGCAAGGCCTGAACCCGAATATTCATCAGGCGCGCTATTTGGCTGCCACGCTGACTGCGGAACCGGAATCCGCCAGCTCGGTCGATGAAATCCTGAACCATTCCGCTTTTCAAATTAAGGCCTATGACCCTTACAAATATGAACAGCTGACGGTCGGCGGCAAGGAATATCCTTTGGCTGCCAACTTTTCCGCGCCTTATGGCCTATGGCTGGCGCAGAACAACTTGGGCAAGTCCGCCTATCTGTCCCTGATAGACCGCGACGAGCAGCTGACCATGCCGCACCTGTACATGCTGGAGCCTTACAATCCCAATAAAAAAGTCATTGTGCTGATTCATGGCCTTGCCAGCAGCCCAGAGGCGTGGATCCGCCTGACCAATGACATGATGGGCGATAAGGTGCTGCGGGAGCACTATCAGGTCTGGCAAGTGTTCTATTCCACCAATATGCCTATTATTGAAAGCCGCTTTCAAATTCATTCCATTTTGACGCAGACGTTCAATCAGGTGAATGCCAATGCATCCGCGAAAAAAGATGCGGTGCTGGTCGGCCACAGCATGGGCGGCATTATTGCCCGCCTGCTGGTCAGCAATGCCGACACGACCCAGCAGGCGCTGAAAATGATGAATTCGCGCCAGCTGAATCAATATAAAAATACGGCTGTGGTTAAGCACCGCCTTGTGATCAAAGATGTGCCGAATTTCAGCCGCGCCATTTTTCTGGCTGCGCCGCACCGCGGGACAGAATTTGCTGACCGCTGGTTCACCAAGGCTGCGCGCAAAATCATTAAGCTGCCGGGCGCTTTCCTTTCCGCTATGGCGGATGTGCTGACGCAGGAAGAAGACCTAAAGGACTTTTTTAAGGAAGTTGATCTGGGGCTGATTCAGAATGGGCCAAGCGATTTAAGCCACCGCTCTAAATTTATCGCGTTAACTGAAGATATTCAGCCGAAAAAAGGCATGAAATACCATTCAATTATTGGCAATGCCACCGGCAGCGACGACCCGGATATCATTTCGGATGATGTTGTGCCCTATAAAAGCGCTCACTTAGACGGCGCGATTTCGGAGAAAATTTTCAAAGGCGGGCATTCCATTCAGGAAACACCGGAAGCTGTGCTGGAACTGCGCCGGATTTTAAGGCTGCATCTGACCGATTTAGGCCTGTACAAGCCTTAGCCGCTCCGGCAGAACGCATCACCGGCCAGCCGGCCGGTTTTTTTATGCGCTGCGCAGATTGGGCTGCGAATCAAGCTGCACGCGGTAGCAGTCATCCAGCGCCAGCTCATAATACGCCAGCCCCTCTTTGACCGCCTGAAACGCCTGCTGCTGCAGCTGCGGATTGCCGTCGCTCAGGCGCTTAATCAGCTCCATTGCCTCATAGGGATGCAGGTCATCATAATGCGCATGCGCTCTGAGCCAAGCGATGGTGCGCTTATTAATCGATACTTCCGGATGATTGGTATAGGCGTGAATGCCGGCATAGACCTTGCTGCTCCAGTCGCCTGTGGCCCATTCAATAGCTAAATTGGTTGCAGCCAGGCTTTCAACCAGATTGCCGCGCGTATTCACATTCCACAGATAATGATTCACGGCATTCATTGGCGCCGGCGGATGAACCTTGTCCAGCGCTTCTGCCGTGATGCCGAAACCGCCGGCCCAGTCCCTGTACCAGCTTAAATGGCGCTCCTCAACTTTAATGTTTTGAATCAGCCAATCGCGCGATTCCGCCACGCCTGCTTCGGAAAAATTTGTCGCTTTGGCAAGCGCCAAGCCCATAAAGGCCGGAAAACGCGCCACCAGAGGATAAAAATTCAGCAGCGCATAGCGGAAGCTTGCTATGCTCAGCTGCCCGCCTGCCATATCCGCAAAAAACGGATGCCCGCTGATTCTGTCTTTAAAAGGCGTCAGCTCATCCCAAAACCGCTGCGACCATGCATTATGCGGCGTAATTTTCAGTAAATCCTTTTCATGCCGAAAGACTGCCGCCATTTCTCCGCTCCATATCATAATTTTTATACAATTATTTATTGATCATAATCAAATTAGCTATTTAGACAAGCAAATTTTTTTAATATTCAGATCAGCAATGATCAAAGCCGCTGATACCTGATCCCGCTGTTTCATATTCAGCGCACGGATATTCCACCAATCACATAAATTATCTTTCAGCCTTGAAAAAAATAGCATTGCGCCCCCCTTGTAGAGCATAAAATCTTTTGTTAATACTATGTAACAAGCGCGTGCAGGCAGGCGCTGTGAAGTTAAAAAATACCCACGATTTTAAAATAATATCCGAATTTGGCCACCGCATATGAAGTTAGAAGGTTCAAAGCTGTTAAGCCGAAGTGAAATTCAAGCCTTAATCTCCAAGGGGCTGAATTACGTATACTTTTCCAAAAAGCTTGAAGCCATCTACAAACAGCAATATCAGAATGAAGCTGCTTTGGAATTCCGCTTCCGCGCGCCAATCATTTTCATGCTTTACGCTTTTTTAAGCTTCGGCATTTATCAGGTTATTCCTGCCGGTGAAAAGGCGCAGCAGTGGTTTTCCCTTTATGCATGGGTCGGCGTCATTATTCTGGCCGCCTGGCTGCTTTCCCTGATTAAAAGGCTCAACCGCTTTTTTGATTTTTATACCTGCATCGGCTCTACGGCTGCAGTTGCTATTTCCTTTATTATCATTACGATAATGGGCAATAATAATAATGCGCTGTTCCATGCAGCCATGATGTATGCCGTGATTATTATTTACGGCTTTGTCGGCATGCGGTTTTATACTGCCGTGATTGCAGGATGGTCCGGCGGCCTGATTGCCATTGCCGTCACAATTTTTTTAAACTATCCAATCGACTGGACGTTTTTAAACCGCACCTATACATTCAGCAGCTTTCTGGGCATGGCTTTGGCCTATGCAATTGACCGGCAGCACCGTGAAAATTACCTGCAGAACTGCATTATTGAACTGAATCAGCTGGAAATGAGCAAGCAGTCAGAGCAGCTGGAGCTACTTTCCCAGCTGGACTCGCTGACTGGGCTGGCAAACCGCCGGCACCTGTCTGAAGTTCTGGAGCAGCAGTGGCGCATCTCCCTGCGCTATCAAATGCCGGTCAGCATCCTGATGGTCGATATTGACTTTTTCAAAGAATATAATGACCATTTGGGGCATTTGGCAGGTGATCTGTGCCTGCAGAAAATTGCGCATGAGCTGAAAAATTTAACTTCAAGAAGCAATGACTTAGCAGCGCGCTACGGTGGCGAGGAATTTCTGCTGCTGTTTCCGATGCTGAATGAAGACCAAATTGAACTGCTTGCCAAAAAACTGATGCAGCGCATACTCAATTTGGCCCTGCCGCATCCCGCAAGCCCAATATCGGCTGCCGTGACCGTCAGCATTGGCGCTGCTACAGTCATTCCTCAGGAGTTAGACACAATTCCGGCATTCATTCAGCGCGCAGATGAGGCGCTGTACCATGCAAAATCCAGTGGCCGCAACCAGTACTGCATGTCTAAAAAAGCAGCGGCTTAATGCGCCAAGGCGCATTTTCATGCAGCGGGCGCCGGCATTTCCCGCAATTTCACCGCAAGAATCAGATAGCATTTCTCTCCAATTTCTTATTTTGCTAGACTTGCCTTTTGCTTTGGGCAGATCTGCGCGCCGCGCTTTGCCTAACAGATTTTTCCAGCCGGGCGCAGCTTTCTTTTATAATGCCCGCCGCTGAAGCAGCGCGGCGAAAGCAAGGCCGATATTTTTGATAATTTATAGAAACCAAGGACTATTTTTCAATGACAAGTTCTGATCTTATTGCTGATCTATCCACTTTAACGCCCATGATGCAGCAGTACATGAGCGTTAAAATGCAGCATCAGCATTCACTTATGTTTTACCGCATGGGTGATTTTTATGAACTGTTTTTTGAAGATGCGCATAAAGCCGCCAAACTGCTCGGCATTACCCTGACGCACCGCGGCAAGGCCAACGGCGAGCCGATTCCTATGGCTGGCGTGCCTTACCACGCTGCCGAAGGCTATTTGGCCCGGCTGGTTAAAAAAGGCGAAACGGTGGTGATCTGCGAGCAGATTGGCGAAGTGACCGGCAAAGCGCCCGTAGAGCGCGGCGTGGTTCGGATCATCACTCCCGGCACCTTGACCGATGATGCCCTGCTGACCTCGCATCAAAGCTCAAATTTAGTTGCGCTGTGCGTTCAGCAGGATCAGATCGGCATTGCGCTGCTTGACCTGAGCGCCGGCATCTTCAAAGTCCAGCAGCAGAAGTTTCAGCCTGAACAGCTGGCGATTGAACTGTCGCGGCTGATGCCGAGTGAAATCATCCTTGATGAAGATATTATTGATCCGAATATTATTGAGCAGATTAAGCAGCAGCTGGACTGCCCCATCACCAAGCGCCCGAATGTCGACTTTAATTTAAACAATGCGCAGAAAACCCTGTGTGACCAGTTTGCTGTTGCGACTTTGTCAGGTTTTGGCATTGACCATCTGCCTTTGGCTAAAGCCGCCGCCGCCGCCCTGATTCATTACGGCAAGGAAACCCAGAAAACCGCCCTGCCGCATATCCGCTCCATTCAGCTGGAGCAAAGCTCTGACTTTATTGCCTTAGACCCGGTGACCCGGCGCAATTTAGAATTGATTGAACCGCTGTTTGAACACGGCACATCGCTGTTCCAGCTCATCAATGACTGCCAGACCGCAATGGGCGGGCGCCTGCTGCGCAGAACGCTGATGCAGCCCCTGCGCGACAGCGCCGTGCTGGATGAGCGCCTGGACGCGGCTCAGGCGCTGCTGCAAGGCTATCACGAAGCACCTGTACGCCTGGTGCTTAAGGAAATCAGCGATATTGAGCGCGTGCTGAGCCGCGTAGCCTTGGGCAGCGCGCGCCCGCGCGATCTGGTGCAGCTGCGCCAAGCCTGCGCGCAGGTTCCTTATTTGCGCCACGCCTTAAAGCCGATTATTGACGCCAGGCAGTCTCTGCTGCTGATGCACTTGAATGAGGAATTGGGCGATTTTCACGGCCTGCATCAGCGCTTAATGTCCGCTATTGTCGAGCATCCGCCGGTGCTGCTGCGTGACGGCAATGTAATTGCCGAAGGCTTTGATGATGAGCTGGATGAGCTGCGCAAAATCCGCGACCATGCTGGGCAGTTCCTGATTGATCTGGAAATCAAAGAACGTGAGCTGTCTGGAATTTCCACCTTGAAGATCGGCTACAACCGGGTCAGCGGCTACTATATTGAACTGACCCGCGCTCAGGCGGATCAGGCACCGGAACGCTATATCCGCCGCCAAACCCTGAAAAATGCCGAGCGCTACATCACGCCTGAATTAAAAGCCTTTGAAGATAAAGTGCTGTCCAGCGAGTCCCGCGCTTTAGCCCGCGAAAAAATGCTGTTTGAAATGCTACTGGATGAATTGCGCCAAGACATCGGCAATTTGCAGATGATGAGCAGCGCCATTGCGCAAGTGGACTTAGCGGCCAACTTTGCCCATCAGGCGCGCTTAAACAACTGGGCGCGCCCGGAGTTCAGCCCTGAAATTGGCGTAAAAATTAAAGCCGGCCGCCACCCGGTAGTGGAATCGCTCAGCAAAACCGCATTTACGCCAAATGACACCGTGCTGGATTTCAGCCGGCGCATGGCGATTATTACCGGCCCGAATATGGGCGGCAAATCGACCTTCATGCGCCAGACCGCGCTGATTGCGCTATTGGCTTACTGCGGCAGCTATGTGCCGGCAGAATCCGCTGTCTTAGGCCCAATTGACCGCATTTTCACCCGCATTGGCTCTGCCGATGACTTATCTACCGGCAAATCCACTTTTATGGTGGAAATGACTGAAACTTCGCAGATTCTGCATCATGCGACCAGCCAGTCTCTGGTGCTGATGGATGAGGTTGGACGCGGCACCAGCACCTACGACGGCCTGTCGCTGGCATGGGCCTGCGTGCTGGATCTGACTAAGCGCATTAAATGCCTTTGCCTGTTCGCCACGCACTATTTTGAGCTGACAGAGCTTGGCAAAGAGTCCGGCATTGAGAATTACCATGTGACTGCCAAGGAATTGAACGGCAACTTGATTCTGCTGCATAAAGTGCAGCATGGCCCAGCCAGTCAAAGCCATGGCCTGCAGGTGGCGAAACTGGCCGGTATTCCAGCCAATGTCATCAAGGAAGCGCAGAACCGCTTGAGGATTTTGGAAAAACAGCAGCAGCAGGCCAGCCACGCTGTCCAGAATGACCTGTTTGCCCAAAGCAATGCGCCGGAAGTTGTCGAACGCATCATTGAAGTTGAAAAAGACGCGCCTGCCTTAGCGCTGCTGAAAGAACTGGATGTTGACAGCCTGACTCCGAGAGAAGCGCTGCAGCAGCTGTACATGTTGAAAGACTGCCTCTGAATTGACCGAAAAAAACGCTCAATTGAGCGTTTTTTTCATTTATAAGTATTTTTGATGGATATGGCTGCTTTTTATCAAATTTAGCAGCCCTATCTTATTAGCAATAAAATAATCCGTAAATTTAGTAGATAATTTATTGATTTTTATAAATATAAAAAAAACAACCTGCAAAATTCCTGTAAAATAAAAACAAAACTTGCAGTAAACTCCTTTAATCAATTGATTTTTTTGACAATTAAAAGTGAGAACTTGGCTTTACTTCGATATTGAATTTACAATTAAGCATGGTTCACTGGCCAGTAGAGAACACCTGGCTGGGCCTTGAATCAAAAATAGATAAACGATGGGAGTATCTGAATTAACACTTCACCAACTCCATTCTGCTCTTGCAAATACAATGAAAGTAAAAAAGCGCAGTGCTTTAGTGCTTTGCTTGACTACTATCTATACGGAACGCTAATCAAAAGAGTGAAACATTGTTTGAGTGGTGGGTGTGGAACGTGAAAAAACATTAAAATAACCCAATCAGCTAGGATTGAGCTATTTAGTGATTATTAAATTAATGATTTATATGGAAATATATATTGAATTTCGTATAACGGCCATTATATTAAATAGGTTGAAGAGCCTTAATGCGACAGAACCGTAAAATTAAGGTTAAGATGATTCTTTATTTATATTTTTCTCGTAAAATTTTAAGAATATGAAAATTATTGATTTACAACGTATTCTATATCCTATGTCAACATGTTTAAAAACTGTGAGAGATGATTATTTCTATTTTGGGTATTCATTTGATCTAGCTATTTCTATTAAAAAAATATCAGATGAAAAATGGGAACTTAATACATATGAAAGAGGCATGCTTATGAACCAAGAAGTCTATTCAAATGAATATATCAGTTGCCTAAAGTTTTTATATCACATTGACGTTGTTTCAACTGATGATCCTAATATCATGAAACTTATAGATTATTCTGAAAATTGGGAGTTATTTGAAAAAAATAATAGTTTCTATTTTTGTATACAAAGTTCAAAACCTTATCTTTACAGAACTTTTTCAATAATCTTAAATTCTGAAGAACTTGAAAAATATAGATTACAAGGTCGAAAGTTTCTATCTTTATTACAATTTGAAATTGATTCCAGTATTCCAATCAGAACATCATCAAACTATCGTAGCAGGAAAGTTAACGATGACCTAGAAAAAGAATTATATTATGCATCTTTAGATGAGTATGATTTAAGAATTAATTATGAAGAAGATTCTAATTTAATCGACAATTATGAAGCGTCTAAAAATAATTCTCCAGAATTATGGCAGGAGCCACACAAAAATGGGGCTAAAATAATTATAACTATTTTAGGCTTAATTCTTCTGTTTTATATAATATTTTTCGGTTATATCACATTAACAAATTAAGTTTTTCTAAAATTAACATAATACGTGTTATACGAAATGCATTTATTAAAACCCATTTAAAGTGTCTATATTATCACCAATAAAAATGCCTGGCCTATGATTAATGCTGATCGGTTAAGCGTAATTTCATTATTACTGATTGATAAATCTCCCCTAACCCCTCTTTAAAAAAGAGGGGAATACCCTTGAATTCAATATGGTATTGAATTTCGAAACGCTCCCTCCTTTGAAAAAGGAGGGTTGGGGAGGATTAAAAATGCTTAACTGATCAGCATTGTGGCCTATGATGGTTTTCACCATCATAGGCTGGATATTCATATAGGGTGTGCCGCCTGAAAGCAGAATGTACAGCAATAAAGCAATCAGCCTTACTTAGCAGCCCACTTTTTATAAGCATTGGCCAGCTTGATATCATAGCTGTTTTTTGCATATCCATTGCCGTTGTAACCTTTGGCAAAAGCCTTCCAGTCCTTATTTTTCAGGGCATTGATCAGGCCATTCACTTTAATGTAGCGGCACATTGCATCCAGCTGTGAAGCCTCATCCTGATACATCGCATTGACGAAGGCCTGCAGCGACTTATAGCCCAGAGATTTCCAGTGATAGCCCATCACCTGCCCAAGCCCCCAGCTGACAGACTCCAGCGCCGATTCACGGTGATATTCAGTCGCAGCAGCCAAACGGCCATGCTGCACAGAATATAAGCCATAGCCGCCTGCGGATGCGCTGCATAGATCCGGGCATTTGGCCATCATCACATCAACTGTTTTTGATTGGCCATTCGCAATCAGGCGCTGACGCATTACATGGCGCTCAAAGAGGATGACTGGCGTATCATCAGAATTAAATCCAGATCCCCGGCACTCCACTTCATGAACCGCCTTTAAAGCCGCTGCTTCTACGCCCAGCGCTTTCGCTTGAGCGCCGATCTGCGCATCAGTCAGTTTTTTACTCATCTTTATCACCATGCAGCTCAGGCTGCTTTTTAAAACGCGCCAAGACTATTAAGACACCAGCGAACATGCCGACCCATTCAGCGATGTTTTCAGGGATCTTATTCTTAAATTCCTGCGGAATCATATTCCATACATTTCAGAATTGCTCTAAAAATAAAATCAGGGCATAAAAAAAGCACTTGCTTGTACTGATTTGAGTTTGCAGCTATCAATTAACTTCATTTGATGCTCCATGTGTTTGTCTGGCATTTAAGCTAGGACTCAATAAATGCACTCCCCCCACCCGAAGGTAATTTGGCTTGGCTGTCAGGTATTTCTTTTGAAAAATTGAGTGTAATTACCTAGCGATAGTTTGATTGGAATAATTTTTAATGTTTTAAGAGATAACAGCCACATTACAGCTACCCCCACCAGAATACTCATAAATATTTCATTCGTAATGCTGTAAACAATAAAACTAACTATAAACCCCGCAGCCGTCTCTAATAGTGGCAAACCTAGGCGAAACATTACTTGAAAACTAAAGGGTAAAAATAACAGCCCACCCAAAAGTGCTAAAAATGGTGCACTTGCACTTCGAGCATTATCAACCAAAGAGTTTATATATATAAACATCACAATACATAAGCCCCCCAAATAACCAGAATAATACCTCAACATATCCCCTGCAAAAGTACCAGCTCGGAATACAAAAAAAGCAATAATTAAAAGTAATGATAAAAAATAAATCATAATTAATCAAAAAGCCTATTGTTGCCTAGAAAATAGTAGTAAATAAATGTATTTGCATCAGCTACAGAACCAAACTAATCAACAATTTAAGCTGACTTTTTTTAATTCAGTCAAATTTTCTAAAATTAAAATTTAAGTCAATAAAAAAGCCCATATCAGCATGAGCTTAAATAGATTTAATTGTATTTTTTACTACTTATCTTCTAAAAGTTTTTTAAATAAATCTTCCGGAAGCGAGTAATTATGGTTCTTATTGAATACCTGATCTACATACCTTTCTTGTAACCCATTTAGTAAAGTACAAATAACTTCAAAATCGCATTGACGTATTGCTAGATTTAATTTTGTTTTAGCCGAATCACCGCAACTCAATCTAGAAACATATGAATCCAAAATATCATCAAGTGCTTTTTCTAACTGGCTAACCGATTCTATCTCAACCTCATAATCCAATGAGGATAAATACAGATATTTCCCATCAGGACTATAACAAGTAGGAATAGCTCTTACATTCTGTAAATATGACGTTTTATCCCAAACAGCATTGAATGGTGATTTCGATGCCCAGTTATCCCAATTAAAATCTCTATTCATATCCAATTCGCCAATTTTGTGAATACAAAATAGAATTTACACTACTTGGAGTCTTATTTGAAATTAATTCAAATAAAAAGCCCACTTTTTCTGGCAAGTTCTTTGAGGCTCAGCAGACTATCATAAATATATACTATTTCTTGTTTAAACGATCAATACTTGGAACCGCTAAGCATTCATCATTAAAATGCCCATTACTAATGTTGCCGCCAGCAAAGGTTTAGTACCAGATAACCCTGCCCAAGCAACTTTGAAAAAATACCGCACAAAGCAGCGCAAGCGCCGCACACTAAAACCATCCGCGCCGCATTGATATCGTAAAATGGAATGGTCTGACATTCGAGATGGACATTTGCACGTTGCGCAAGAAAAAACCATAGATACGCCTGAGGATGAATTTGAAATTCTGGAAGGTGCCGAGTATATCCGCATTAAAATTGACGATGAGCTTCAAATGGTACTGGACCGCTGCAAAGCAGACCATATTTTAAGCCCTTTCACTATTCATCGCGCACCCAAAAAGAAATTGGGCTAGCCTACCAAAGCACCGAAAGAACATTCGACTCAAGTTGATGAGCAATGCCTCTCTCACTCATTTTTAAAAGCAATAAAAAGGTCTAATGCATACCCAGATTATACAGGCCGCCAAGTGCCTTCTTTTCACGAAATCCGCGCCCTGGCTATCTTCATGCATAAGAAAATTGGCAAATCTGCTTAGCCACTGGCGGGACATACCACTGAATCAATGGCTGAAAAGCATGCAAGTGAACATAAAATCGTTTGGAATGATGCAGATGCCGGAATTAAGTTTCCATTTGCAGATGTGCCATAGATTCCACCTGCAAAACTTTATATTAAGTGTTTGTTTTCTATAATTTCTATAAGCTCTATTTATCCTATTTTCCATAGCAGTTTTAGCGCTATTAACTTATTATATATCAGTAAATTATCTACATTTCACACTTATAAATATCAAATATCAATAAAAGGAATTGTTAGTTGCCTGTGTTTTTGCCTAAAATACAGTATTAGTTATTAAAACCATATTTTTAGGTAGCTGTCGCCATGACCTTCGTTGTCACTGAAAATTGTATTAAATGTAAATATCAAGACTGTGTTGAAGTTTGCCCTGTAGACTGTTTCTATGAAGG
>NZ_JAVXCI010000035.1:3650-27909 GCF_036659555.1 Acinetobacter sp. | reverse complement strand
ACAAGTAAGTTTTAATAAGAGCTAATGGCAAACTAATTAGCGGTCAGTATATCCTTAAGACGTGCAGATTGTTATCAGATATTGTATCTGCACAAAATTATAGACCGGCTCTGATTAGTGGGTTAATTTTATTGGGGATAAAAAAATAATAGGAATTATATAGTGTTCAGTTTCCATCGTAAGCCAAATAAGGGGTTAATGGGAGTAGACATCAGTTCAACTTCTGTTAAAGTTTTGGAACTTTCTGTAAAAAGCGGGCGGTATTGGGTCGAAAGCTATGCTTTGGTGCCTTTGCCGGAAGGAAGCGTTGTTGAAAAAAACATATTAAATCCTGAAGCAGTCGGCGATTCGCTTGAGCGCGCGATTAACTTAGCCAACACGCAGACTTCAAACGCCGCGCTTGCTGTGCCTACTTCAATGGTGATTACTAAAGTCATTGAAATGGATGCAGATATGACCAGCGATGAGCGTGAAGTCCAGATCCGCATGGATGCTGAGCAGTATATTCCTTTCCCGCTGGACGAGGCGAGCCTGGATTTTGAAGTTCTTCCAGACCGCTTATCCAATCCCGGCCGCGTCAATGTCCTGCTGGTTGCTACGCGCATTGAAAATGTCGAAGCGCGCGCAGAAGTGCTGGAATTGGCTGGCCTGACCCCTAAAATTGCGGATGTGGAAAGCTTCGCTTTAGAAAATGCCTTCAAGGTGTTTTCAGACACCTTGCCGATGGGGGTGAAAACGGTCGGCATTCTGGACATCGGCCACAGCATGACCACGCTTTCCGTCATGCAGAACAATAAAGTGATTTATACCCGCGAGCAGGTTTTTGGCGGCAAGCAGCTGACCCAGGAAATTCAGAACCGCTACGGCCTGTCTTTTGAGGAAGCCGGGCGCGCGAAAAAAAGCCGCGCCCTGCCGGACGACTATGATATTGAAGTGCTTGAGCCCTTTCTGGAAGCGGTGGTGCAGCAGGCTGCCCGTTCGCTGCAGTTCTTCTTTTCATCATCCCAATTCAATGAAATTGATCATATTCTGCTGGCGGGCGGCAATGCCAATATTCCCGGCCTGGCCAAGCTGCTGCAGCAGAAGCTCGGATACCGCGTCACTATTGCCAATCCATTTCTGCAGATGGGTTTTTCACCTCAAATTGATATTAAAAAAATTGAAAATGACGCTTCATCGCTCTTGGCGGCTTGCGGCTTGGCATTGAGGAGTTTTGATTAATGGCAAAAATTAACCTGCTCCCTTGGCGTGATGAGCTGAGGGAGAAACGGAAAAAAGAATTCATCGCAATCTGCATCGGGGCTTTTTTTATCGGGGTTCTCGGGGTCGGCTTAACCTGGCTGTTTTTTGACAACAAGCTGCAAGATCAGGAACAGGCCAATCAGCTGATCGTCAGCACCAATCAGAATTTGGATGTGCAGCTGAAATCATTGGAAGGCCTGCAGGAGCAGCGCAATGCGATTATAGAACGCATGAAGCTGATTCAGGGCCTGCAGGGCCAGCGCCCTGTTGCCGTACATCTGCTTGATGAGCTGGTCCGCGTCACGCCAAGCAATATGTACATCACTAAATTCAGCCGTTTAGGCGATAAATTTACGCTGGAAGGCAAGGCTGAGAGTCCGAATACCGTTGCCGAGCTGCTACGCAGTCTTGAGGCATCGCCTTGGTACCGCAATGCATTCATGAATTCATTCCTGGTGGCGGAAGAGAAAAAGGATCAGGCGCCAAGCTCGGTGGTTCCGCGGGTTGAAGAGGGCTATGGCGTTTTTGTTGTTACAGCGGATTTAGACGCGATTGCTGAGCCGGAATTAACAGGCCAAGCGGACGCTAAGGCTGCTGCTCCAGCAGAAAAAACAGCAACTTCTGCAGCGGAGGCGGCGAAATGAGTTACGACGAATTTGAAGGCTTAAATAAAGAAGCCGCAGCGCTGCCAAAGAAAAAAATGACTTTGGATAAATTCCTGCAGCAGTTCAATACTTTAGATACCAACAATTACGGCAGCTGGCCTTTGTCGGTTAAATTCACCTGCTGGATTTTCATCGTTCTTCTGGTGCTGCTGCTGGGCTACTTTGCAGTCATTAAGGGCGCGATGGATTCGATTTCCAACGCCAATGCGCAGGAACAGAATTTATTAAATGAATTCAGGGAAAAAGACTCAAAGCTCCGCAATCTGCAGCAGTACCAGATGCAGCTGCAGGAGATGGAAGCCCGCTTCAATCAGCAGCTGGAGCAATTGCCTAAGGAGACTGAAATTCCAGGACTGGTGGAAGATATTAACGTAACAGGCGTGAATTCAGGCCTGAAATTTAAGAATATCCGCCTGGAAAATGAAGTGAAGCAGGAATTCTTTATTGAGCAGCCGATCGCGATTGAGGCAACAGGCGATTATCATTCCTTTGGCGCTTTTGTCAGCGGCATTGCTGGATTGTCGCGTATTGTGACTTTGCACGACTTTGAAATCACCGCATCAGAAAACCAAGAGAAAAAAACCGATATTCCTAAAGTTGACTACAGCCTGAAGGCGAAAACCTACCGCTATGTCGGAAATGCTGAAAATTCCGATGGCGCAGCGCCGGCAGCGTCAGGAGATCAGGCCACAGCAGCTGCCCCGGCAGGAGGAGCAAACTGATGAAAATGCAAAAAATTTCTATGTTTGTGATGCTTGGGCTGGCTTTGGCGGGCTGTGAATCGCGCATTGATGCCGTGAATCAGGAAATGGCGAATATCCGCAACCAGCAGCCAATCCCGATTGAGCCTGCGCCGGATTTTGTCCCGGCAGAAACATTTATTTATGCAGCGCAGCAGCTGAAAAGCCCATTCCTGCCAAACTCCTTGGCGACGGAACTGAAAATCATGGCGGGCAAGCGCGTTTATCCGAATCTCAGCCGCCAGCTTCAGCCGCTGGAAAGCTATGCGCTTGAAAGCTTGAATATGAAAGGCAGCCTGCGCAGTCAGGCCGGCAATGTTCTGGCGCTGATCCAGACGCCGGATGGGCAGATTGAACGGGTTCAGCTCGGCAGCTATATGGGGCTCAATCACGGCCGGATTGTAAAAATTACACCGACGCAAATTGATGTGGTTGAGATTATTCCAGATGGGCGGGAAGGCTATGTTGAGCGTCCTAGAAGCCTTATATTGATTGGACCGGCACCTTAAGCTTAAAGGAATAAAAATGAGAAATAGTGTGAAAGATTTTATTTTTGGGGATGGCAATACAATGAATCCAGTGTTTCGTCAGTTTGCAATGGGTGCGGTCGCCATGGCTGTTATGCAGGCGGCCAGCGCTCAGGTCAGCATGACAGGCATCGTGCCGATGCAGATCCCTGGCCAGGGTACTGAAATCCGGGTGATGTTTAATGGCCTGCCGCCGCAGCCGCAGGCGTATCAGCTGGAGCAGCCGTCCCGCTTAATTTTGGATTTCGATAAAGCGCAGCAGAGCATCAAGCAAAGCTCAATCCCTGTTGCGACAAATGAAGCCAGCTCCGTTGAAGTTGCGTCAGATGCGCAGCGTTCGCGCTTAACGGTCAATTTAGCTGATGCCGGCGCATTTACAACCCGCGTTGAGGGCAATACTTTTATCCTGAAAATTAATGCCGCTTCAGCTGCTGAAGCTGCGCAGCCTGCAGTGCAAAGACAGGCGCAAGGAATTTCCAATATCGGCTTTCAGCGCGGTTCAAATGGCGAAGGCCAGATTGTTGTGGACTTGCTGGGCGGAAATACCCCTGTTGATGTGCAGCAGCAGGGCAGCAAAATCGTGATCCGCACTTTAGGTAATAAGGTGCCGGCGCATTTAGCCCGCCGCCTGAATGTCAATGACTTTGCTACGCCGGTTTCCACCATTGATGCGCAGAATGACGGCAGCAATGGCGTCATTACGGTTCAGTCTTCCGGCAGCTATGAATATATGGCATATCAGACCGATAATAAGCTGACGGTCAGCCTGAAGCGTCCGGAAGATAAAAACCCGCTGCGCCCGAAAGCATCCAATAACTATACGGGTAAAAAGATTTCTTTAGATTTTCAGGATATTGAAGTGCGCCGCGTGCTGCAGCTGCTGGCGGATTTTACCGAAATCAATATGGTAGCAGCCGACTCCGTGCAGGGCAATATTACCCTGCGCTTAAAGGATGTGCCTTGGGATCAGGCCTTGGACATTGTGCTGAAGACCAAAAATCTGGATAAGCGCCGCAATGGCAGCGTGATTTGGATCGCGCCGGTTGCTGAACTGATCAAAGCTGAAGATGAAGAAGCCAAAGCAATTGCGCAAAGCATTAAGCTGGCTCCGATACAAACGGAGTATATTGAATTAAGCTATGCCAAAGCGGCGGATGTTTTAAAGCTGCTGGAAGATTCCCGGGACAGTAAAGGGGCTGCGTCAAACCGGACTGCGAATTCAGATTCGCTTGCGCTGGAAAGCTTATTGAGTTCGCGGGGCAGCGCTGTTGCGGATGTGCGCACCAATACTTTAATTATCAATGATACTGCGCAGAATATTGATAAAGTCCGCAAAATGATTGACCTGCTGGATGTTTCAGTAAAGCAGGTTATGGTGGAGGCGCGGATTGTGCGGGCAAGCACGGATTTCACCAAAGAAATGGGGGTGAAATGGGGAATATTGTCACAAGGGGTCACCAATAATAATAGCCTGCTGGTTGGCGGCAGTGATACAACTCTTTGGAATTTAAGAACTCCTGATGATGATGGAAAATATACAATCGAACGGCCAAGTAATCTTAATGTTGATTTAGGAGTTATTTCCCCTGGTGCTAGTAAGATAGCCTTTGGTTTAATCAGCCTATCAGACTTTATGCTGGACCTGGAGCTTTCCGCTTTGCAGGCAGATGGCTATGGTGAGGTGATTTCGACTCCGAAAGTATTAACTGCAGATAAGCAGAAAGCTAAAGTAGAGTCGGGTTTTCAGGTTCCTTATCAATCATCTGAAGGCGGTGGCGCGAATGCAGTTTCGAAAACAGAGTTTAAAGATGTTGTATTGAGTCTGGATGTCACGCCAAGTATAACTCCAGAAGGCAAAGTGCAAATGAATCTTGATATCTCAAGTGACAGTATTGCAGGAGTGACAGCTCAGGGTGAATTTTATTTTAATAAGAATAAAATCAACACAAATATTTTAGTTAATAATGGAGAAACTGTAGTTCTTGGTGGGATTTTTGAGCAGGAAACACAGAATAAGCAGACTAAAGTGCCTTTCTTAGGTGATATACCTTACTTGGGGCGCTTATTCCGTAAAGATTACAAATTGGATAATAAGCGGGAGCTGCTGATTTTTGTTACACCGCGAATTGTTAATGACAGTGCTTCTGGAAATCATTAATATATTTTGAATTTAACAGAATAAATAGGTGACTCCTTGCCAAGCAAAGAGTTTGAAGCCCTGCCCAATATTTATTTGGTGGGGCCGATGGGGGCTGGAAAAACAACAGTTGGGCGGCACTTGGCGGAATTGCTGGGCCGTGATTTTGTTGACAGCGACCATGAAATTGAGCGCAAGACTGGCGCAACAATTCCGTGGATTTTTGAAAAAGAAGGCGAGCAGGGATTCCGCAGCCGGGAAACGGTTGTGATTGATGAGCTGACTGCGCGGACGCGGATGGTGATAGCGACTGGCGGCGGCGCAGTGACTCAAGCCCCTAACCGGGCGTTCTTAAAACAGCGGGGCATTGTTGTTTATCTTTATACTCCGGTCGAAATACAGCTGCAGCGCACCTGCCGCGATAAAAACCGCCCGTTACTTCAAGTTGAAAATCCGGAAAAAAAGCTGAAAGACCTTTTGAAAATCCGCGATCCGCTTTACCGGGAAGTCGCGGATTATGTTATTGAAACCAATCAGGGGGCTGCCCGCGATTTGGCGCAGAAGATCCTCAATTTAATTATCGCTCAAAATCAACCTAAGTGAACAAGCGGGTTAAACTCATGCAAACCTTACATGTTGAACTCGGTGAACGCCGTTATCCTATTTTCATTGGCAGCGGCCTTGATCCGCAGGCGCTTTTAGCGCCTTATATTCACGGCAAGCAAGTGATGATTGTGACCAATGCAACGGTTGCGCCGCTGTATTTGGCGCATTATGAAGGCGCGGTGCGGGCATTGGGTAAGGCAGTTTCGGTTTGCGTTCTGCCTGACGGCGAAAAGTATAAAGATATAGCGCATCTGAATTTAATCTTTGATGCGCTGCTGGAAGCGGGGTTTAACCGCGACTGTACGGTTTTAGCTTTAGGCGGCGGCGTGATTGGCGATATGGCCGGTTTTGCATCGGCATGCTTCCAGCGCGGCGTGTATTTTATTCAAGTACCTACAACGTTGCTGTCTCAGGTCGATTCCAGCGTGGGCGGCAAGACCGGGATCAACCATCCTTTGGGCAAAAACATGATCGGCGCTTTTCAGCAGCCTCAGGCGGTTCTGGCGGATATGGCGCAGCTGAAGACGCTGCCGGAGCGCGAATTGTCAGCAGGCTTGGCAGAGGTCATTAAATATGCGCTGTTAGGCGATATTGAATTTCTGGCCTGGCTTGAAGAGAATATAGACGGCCTAGTTGCCCGTGACCCGGAGCTTCTGGCGGAAGCGGTTTACCGTTCATGCGCGCATAAGGCGCGGATTGTGGCAAATGATGAAAAAGAGCAGGGCGAGCGCGCATTGCTGAATTTAGGCCATACCTTTGGCCATGCGGTTGAATCCTATTTAGGCTACGGCGCATGGCTGCACGGCGAAGCGGTTGCGGTCGGCATGGTCATGGCTGCGGATTTATCGCGCCGCATGGGCTGGATCTCCGCGGAGGATTTTGAGCGTACAAAAAAAATCATTCTGCGCGGCCAATTGCCGGTAATATGCCCTAAAATTCCGCTGGATCAATTTTTGGCATATATGTCGCACGATAAAAAAGTGCTGAATGGCCAGCTGCGCCTGGTGCTGCTGAAGCAGCTGGGCCAGGCGGCAATTACCCGGGAATTTGATGCGGAATTGATGAAGCAGGCAATTCTGGCGAATCAGCAGTAATTTAGAAGGAACAGACAGTGGCTTTGCGTACACATTGGCAGCGGATGCAGAATTATATTTGGCTTGCGTTCGGCGGCGCCTGCCTGTTTTTTGCGCTGGTGTTCTGGGCTATCACCGATACGGATGAGCTGGTTGAAGTGGAAAAAAAGGCTGAAACGGAAGTTGAGCTGCAGATTCAGCCTGAAAAAGTGGCAGCAATGAACCATCTTGGTGCGTTATTTGATGAAGTTAAGCCGCTGGAGATGACCACGCGGGTGGTGACGGCGGCCCAGCATGAAGCGGAATTCCGCGGCACCAAGTTTGTCAATGAGCAGAAAAATGCTTACGCTATTGAGCTGTTCCGGGTAACGGATGAAGCCATTCTGAAAAACTTCCTGAAAAAGCAGCCGGAGCGCAAGGGCTTTACCTATTTGCGTTTATCGGGCGAGGGCCACCCTGAGCAGTATGTGCTGCTTTACGGGATCTACCGCAATGCCGCCGGTGCAGAAAGCGCGCTGACGGACTTAAAGCTGGGCTTGCCGGCCTCAGTAAAGCCCGCTGCGGCTGAAATCGGGAAGTATCAGCCTTTAGTCAATGATTTGGGTACAGATGAGCTGAGCGCAAGCAGCCAGCTGCATGAAGTGAAATTGAAAACAGCGCCATTGCCTAAAATAGATGAGGCGCAAGCGGCGGCGCTGCAGGCTCAGGTTAAGGCCAAAGCGCAGCAGAAGGCTGCTGAGCCAAAAGCCGCGACAACCACCACCACCGTGACGCAGCGTGATGCGGACGGCAATGTGGTGAATGTGCAGCGCTCGCAGAGTTCTGCAGAGCATCCTAAAGCGCCTGTGCAGCAGGAAGTTGCAGACCCGTTTAATTGACGGGTTCTAAAATAGCGCATCTGCTGATGCTTAAAATATAAAAATGCGCTTTTGTAGTGCAATAATGGCTAAAAATAAAACATATTTCACGGTTCATTACATTAAACCTGTTTTAAATCAGCTGTCTTAATCTATCTTGCATCAAGTTGGCATGTTATTTGCTTTATTGGTGCGTGAATTGAATTGCTCTCCCTATTTTGGCGCGAAAATGATTCGATGAGTGTGCGAAGCAGTCGAGCTGACCTACTGACCTGAACTGATGAATCAGCAAATTATGTCCCGATGTTCATGCATAAATGATAAATTCAGTTTATCTTAAGTGCGTGAAGAAGAAATAATTTTGCTCAGCATAACAATTCATGTGAGCGGATTAAGGCTAAATCGCAAAGAAGAAATTAGATTGTTAGTGGCTCGAAAGAGCAGTGTAAAAAAGAAGGGTACGCTATGCACATGCCATCGCCTAATACTGCAGCTCCCGCTCAAGGTTTATACCAACCGGATGAGTTTAAAGACAACTGTGGTTTCGGCCTGATCGCCCATATGCAGGGTGATGCAAGCCATGACCTCCTCAAGACCGCCATTCACAGCTTAAGCTGTATGACGCACCGCGGCGGCATTGCCGCTGACGGCAAGACCGGGGACGGATGCGGCCTGCTTTTGGCTATGCCGAAGCAGTTTTTCCGCGAAGAAGCTAAGAAAATCAGCGACATTACGCTAAGTGAAGTCTTTGCTGTCGGGACTGTTTTCCTTAATCTGGATCCGGCTCTTGCAGCGCACTCAAAACAAATTTTAAGCAGGGAAATTGAATCTGAAGGCTGCAAAGTCCTTGGCTGGCGCGTTGTGCCGACCAATAATGGCGCCTTGGGTTCTATCGCAATGCAGTCGCTGCCTGCATTTGAGCAGATTATTGTCAATTGCCCGATGGGCGTGACCGAGGCGGAGTTCAACCGCAAGCTGGTCATGGCGCGCCGCCGCGCGGAACAGCAGCTGAGCGCTGACCCGTACTTCTATGTCACCACGCTGTGCTCAACTGTAATCAGCTACAAGGGTCTGATGATGCCTGCATATATTGCAGACTTCTATACTGACTTGGCCGATGAGCGCTTGGCGTCGCATATTGTGGTGTTCCATCAGCGCTTCTCAACCAATACGCTGCCGCGCTGGCCTTTGGCGCAGCCGTTCCGCTATCTTGCGCACAATGGCGAAATCAATACCATTACAGCCAACCGCAACTGGGCGATGGCGCGCACGCCGAAATTTGAAACCCCGTTGCTGCCGGGCATTACTGAGCTGAATCCGATTGTCAACCGCACCGGTTCAGACTCATCCAGCTTAGACAATATGCTGGAACTGCTGGTGGGCGGCGGCATGGATCTGTTCCGCGCGCTGCGCATGCTGGTGCCGCCAGCTTGGCAGAACGTAGAAACGCTGGATGCCGACTTGCGCGCATTCTATGAATTCAACTCGAAGCATATGGAAGCCTGGGATGGCCCTGCCGGCTTGGTAATTCAGGATGGCCGCCACGCGATCTGCATGCTTGACCGCAACGGCCTGCGTCCAGCGCGCTGGGTCATCACCAAGAACGGCTACATTACCCTGGCGTCAGAAATTGGCGTATGGGGCTATGAGCCTGAAGATGTAGTGTCCAAAGGCCGTGTCGGCCCGGGCCAGATTCTGGTGATTGACACCTTTACCGGCAAGATGCTGGACACCAATGATGTCAGCAATCATCTGAAGCGCATGCGCCCTTACCGTGAATGGCTGCGTGAAAATTCAGTGCGCGTTCAGGGCAGCCCTGAGCTTGAGGAATACTTGTGCGA
This sequence comes from Acinetobacter sp., assembly GCF_036659555.1. Classification (GTDB taxonomy): domain Bacteria; phylum Pseudomonadota; class Gammaproteobacteria; order Pseudomonadales; family Moraxellaceae; genus Acinetobacter. Next base: position 18,221 of record NZ_JAVXCI010000035.1, on the reverse strand, counting down.
TCAGGGTCTGAAAGGCGATGACCTGAAAGCGGCGCAGAAAATGTTCCTGGTGACGTTTGAAGAGCGCGATCAGCTACTGCGCCCAATCGCGGAAAGCGGCCAGGAAGCCGTCGGCTCCATGGGCGATGATACCCCGATGGCGGTGCTGTCGCGCCAAGTGCGCCATGTGTCGGATTACTTCCGCCAGCAGTTTGCGCAGGTCACCAACCCGCCGATCGACCCATTGCGTGAATCGATTGTGATGTCTTTGGAAACCTGTTTCGGCCGCGAGCAGAATGTCTTTGAGCAAAGCCCGGAACATGCGGACCGCCTGATTGTTTCTAGCCCAGTGCTGTCCAATTCCAAGATGCATCAGATCCGCACCATCGGCCGCAAAGGCTATGAGATTGCCGATATTGACCTGAACTATGCTGAAGCTGAAGGCCTGGAAGCAGCCATCGTGCGCATCTGTGAAGAAGCGGCGCAAGCCATCCGCAGCGGCAAAACCCTGCTGGTGCTGTCGGACAGGAAAATCCGCGAAGGCTATCTGCCGGCCAATGCCTTGATGGCGACTGGCGCAGTGCACCATCATTTGATTAATGCCGGCCTGCGCACCGATGCCAACATTATTGTGGAAACCGGCTTGGCGCGCGATGCGCATCAATTTGCTGTGATTCTGGGCTTTGGCGCCACCGCGATTTACCCGTACCTGGCTTATGACGTGATCAATGACTTGATTGCCAAAGGCGAACTGCTGGGCGATCCAGTCCATGCGCAAGCCAACTTCCGCAAAGGCATTGAAAAAGGCCTGCTGAAAGTGCTTTCCAAGATGGGTATTTCCACGGTTGCGTCTTACCGCGGCGGCCAGCTGTTTGAAGCGGTGGGCCTGTCCGATGAAGTGGTGGGCAAATGCTTTACCGGCGTGCCAAGCCGCATTAAGGGCGCAACTTTTGCTGACCTTGAAAATGACCTGAAAAAACTGGCCGATCTGGCGTGGAAAAACCGCAAGCCGATCGATCAGGGCGGCCTGCTGAAATTCGTCTTCGGCAAGGAATACCATGCATTTAACCCGGATGTGATCAACTCGCTGCATAAGGCGGTGCGCTCCGGCAATTATGCGGACTTTAAAGAATATGCGGAATTGGTGAATAACCGCCCAATCGCGACGATCCGCGATTTATTCAAGCTGAAAACTGATAATTCAATCGACCTGGAGCAGGTTGAGTCGGTTGAGGAAATCCTGCCGCGCTTTGACTCCGCCGGCATGTCTTTGGGCGCATTGTCGCCTGAGGCGCATGAAGCGATTGCGATTGCGATGAACACGATTGGCGGGCGCTCAAACTCCGGCGAGGGCGGTGAAGATCCGGCGCGTTACGGCACCATCCGCAACTCGAAAATCAAGCAGATTGCATCGGGCCGTTTTGGCGTGACCCCTGCATATTTAACCTCAGCAGAAGTGCTGCAGATTAAAGTGGCGCAGGGCGCCAAACCGGGCGAAGGCGGCCAGCTGCCGGGCGGCAAAGTGAATGGCTTAATTGCGCGCTTGCGCTACTCGGTGCCGGGCGTCACCCTGATTTCGCCGCCGCCGCATCATGACATCTATTCGATTGAAGATTTATCGCAGCTGATTTTTGACCTGAAGCAGGTCAACCCGCAGGCGATGGTGTCGGTTAAGCTGGTTTCAGAACCGGGTGTCGGCACGATTGCGGCCGGTGTGGCGAAAGCCTACGCTGACTTCATTACCATTTCCGGCTATGATGGCGGCACAGCGGCTTCTCCGCTTTCCTCCATTCACCATGCCGGTTCGCCTTGGGAGCTGGGCCTGTCTGAAGCGCATCAGGCGCTGCGCGTGAATGACCTGCGCGGCAAAGTGCGCGTGCAGACCGACGGCGGCTTGAAAACCGGCCTGGATGTGGTGAAAGCGGCCATTCTGGGCGCGGAAAGCTTCGGCTTCGGCTCCACGCCAATGATCGCATTGGGCTGCAAATACCTGCGTATCTGCCATTTGAACAACTGCGCGACCGGTGTTGCGACGCAGCAGGATCATTTGCGCCAGGAGCATTACATCGGCGAGCCGGAAATGCTGATCAACTTCTTCCACTTTATTGCGGAAGAAACCCGTGAATGGCTGGCAGCATTGGGCGTATCCAGCCTGAAAGACCTGATTGGCCGCACCGATTTGCTGGAGGTTCTGCCGGGCGAAACTGAAAAGCATGCGCATCTGGATCTCAGCGCGCTGCTGGAATCGCATCCTGCGGCGGACGGCAAAGCGCAGTACTGCCAGGTTCAAGGCAATGCGCCTTTCGATAAAGGCCTGCTGGCTGAGCAGATGGTGGCGGAAATGCTGCCTGCGATTGAAGCGGGCGCCAGCGGTGAATACAGCTTTAAGATCGGCAACTGCGACCGTTCTATCGGCGCGCGCATTTCCGGTGAAATTGCCAAGCGTTACGGCAACCTGAGCATGGAAGCGCATCCGGTTAAAGTGAACTTGAACGGCACTGCCGGCCAGTCGCTGGGCGTATGGAACGCGGGCGGCCTGCATATCAGCCTGGAAGGCGATGCCAACGACTATGTCGGCAAAGGCATGGCTGGCGGCCGCATCTCAATCTTCCCGCCTAAAGGTTCGCCTTTCCAGACGCAGAATACCGCAATCATCGGCAATACCTGCCTGTATGGCGCAACCGGCGGCAAATTATTCGCTGCCGGCACGGCGGGCGAGCGCTTTGCGGTGCGCAACTCCGGCGCATTTGCGGTGATTGAAGGCGCAGGCGACCACTGCTGTGAATATATGACTGGCGGCATTGTGACCGTTCTTGGTAAAGTGGGCCACAACTTCGGCGCGGGCATGACCGGCGGTTTTGCTTATGTTCTTGATTTGGATAATGACTTTGTAGATCATTACAACCATGAACTGATCGAGCTGAACCGGATTTCTACAGAAGCGATGGAAGAACACAAAGAGTTCCTGTGCCGCATCTTGGATGAGCATATTAAAGAAACAGGTAGTGCTTGGGCGTATAAGATCCGCCATGAGTTTGATTTCTACGGCCGCAAGTTCTGGCTGGTGAAGCCGAAGGCTGCCAATTTGCAGACTTTGCTGAAAACAACTCAAGCTGATCCACAATAATTCCACTACTGCAGAAACATAGGCAGGCGCGGGCAGAGCAGAAAATGCCTGCGCCTACCCACGGAGAGAGACATGGCAGAACGCCTAAACAATGACTTTCAATTCCTGGATGTAGCACGCCAAGATCCAGAGAAAAAAGATATTACTGTCCGCAAAGCAGAGTTTGTGGAAATCTACAAGCCATTTACAGCGGAAATCGCTGCCAATCAGACCCACCGCTGTTTGGGCTGCGGCAACCCGTACTGTGAATGGAAATGCCCGGTGCATAACTATATTCCGAACTGGCTGAAACTGATTGCTGAAGGCCGCATTTTCCAGGCTGCGGAACTTTGCCATCAAACCAATACCCTGCCGGAAGTCTGCGGCCGCGTTTGCCCGCAGGACCGCTTATGTGAAGGCGCCTGCACCCTGAATGACGGCTTTGGCGCAGTGACCATTGGCAATGCGGAAAAATACATCAACGACACCGCCTTTGCTTTGGGCTGGCGTCCGGATATGTCTGCGGTGAAATGGACCGATAAAAAGGTTGCAATTATCGGCGCCGGCCCGGCCGGCCTGGGCTGTGCGGATATTCTGGTGCGCAACGGGGTTAAGCCGGTGGTATTTGACAAGCGCCCTGAAATTGGCGGCCTGCTGACCTTCGGCATTCCTGAATTTAAAATGGAAAAAGACGTGATGAAGCGCCGCCGTGAAATTTTCACCGGCATGGGCATTGAATTCCGCTTGAATACTGAAATCGGCGCAGATGTCACCATCGAGCAATTGCTGGCGGAATACGATGCCGTGTTCATGGGGATGGGCACCTACACCTACATGAAAGGCGGTTTCCCGGGTGAAGATCTGGACGGCGTCTATGACGCTTTGGACTTCTTAATCGCCAACGTCAACCGCTGCCAAGGCTGGGAGAAAGACCCAAGCGAATACATCAGTGTCGATGGCAAAAAAGTTGTTGTTCTCGGCGGCGGCGATACCGCGATGGACTGCAACCGCACTTCATTGCGCCAGGGCGCGCGGGAAGTGACTTGCGCATACCGCCGTGATCAGAACAATATGCCGGGTTCTGCGCGTGAAGTAAAAAATGCCTATGAAGAAGGGGTGAATTTCCTCTTTAACCGCCAGCCAATCGAAATTGTCGGTGAAAACGGCAAGGTGACCGGGGTTAAATTTGTCACCACGCAATTGAGCGAGCCAGACAGCCGCGGCCGCCGCAGCCCGGAGCCGATTCCGGGTTCAGAAGAAATTCTGCCGGCGGATGCGGTGCTTCTGGCCTTCGGTTTCCGCACCAGTCCAGCAGACTGGTTTGCAGGCGCAAATATTGGCCTGGATGGTTCGGGCCGCGTTGTGGCTGCTGAACAGCAGGAATTCAAGTTCCAGACTTCAAACCCGAAAATCTTTGCCGGCGGCGATATGGTGCGCGGTTCTGATTTGGTGGTGACGGCCATTTGGGAAGGCCGTCAGGCGGCTGAGGGTATTCTGGATTATTTGGATCTCTGATCTGGATTTCAAGCCTTAACTAAAAACCCGCTTCGGCGGGTTTTTTTAATGGAGTTTTTTTTGAGCTTTTCCGCTAATCCGGCAAGCGCTTCCGCCATATCCTAAGCCGGAACCCAGCCGCATACTGAGCATCTGTATTTTAATTCAGGAATACGCAGATGACTGACGCGGCGGCAGAAAAAGCATATCTCAAACGTCCCGGCGCTATCGGCATCAGCGTGCGCCGGCTGCAGTTCAACCCCAAGGCGATCCGGCGTCATTATTTTGCGGATTCGCCGCTGCTGTCGCATTTTTTTACTGCATTATCCTCCACCTTTCCTATCGGCGAGCAGTTTTTTGTGCACAGCGTGCGCAACGTGCGCGCTCAGGTGAAAGATGAAAAACTGCAGGCGCAAATCGCGGCCTTTATCGGCCAGGAAGCCATGCATTCCAAAGCGCATGCAGAATTTAATGCGGCTTGGCGGCGCGGTGACTACAATTTAGACCGCTTTCAGGCATGGCTGGCGCGCAAAGACCGCTATGTGAAAAGCCTGCCTCCTGAAATTCAGCTGGCCATTACCTGCGCCTTTGAGCATTTCACCGCGCTGCTGGGCGGCTATATCCTGCGCCATCCGGATGCGCTGCGCGCCCAGGATCATGAGGCGGCCAAGCTCTGGATCTGGCACGCGATTGAAGAAATTGAGCACCGCGCGGTCGCATTTGATGTCTATCAGGCGGTGTATGGCGATGATCAGATCCGCCGGCGGATGATGCGCCGCGTTACCACCGGCTTTGCCAGCCTCGCGCTGTATTCGGCTGCCAGACTATTCATGCAGGATAGGCGCAACAGCCTGCCGAAAATCGGCGGCAATCTTTTTGGCGGTTATTTTCTGGCAAAGATGCTGATTCAGCTGATGCCTGAATATCTGGCCTATTATAAAAATGGATTTCACCCGGCTGAAATTGATTACGGCAAAATTGTGCAGTACTGGAAAGAACGGCTGGCGGAGGATTATCAGCTTGAAAGCTTTCAGCAGGAGCTGGGGCCTGCGCCAGGCAGCTGAAGCTGAGCATTTGGGGCTAATCCAATGAAAAGCCATTAAAAAAAAGAAACAGCATCTGCAGGAAATAGCGCTAGAATGGAGGAATACTCAAACAAATACAAATAAATATTCGAGGAACAGGCAGATGAACCTGATAAAAAACAGTGCATTGGCCATTGCATTGGCTGGCGCGCTGACATTGAGCGGCTGCGGCTACAACACGCTGCAAGTCAAAGATGAAGCGGTGACGGCGGCTTGGTCTGAGGTGCAGAACCAGTATCAGCGCCGCGCTGATTTGGTGCCGAACTTAGTCAATGTCGTGAAAGGATATGCTAAGCATGAGGAGCAGGTGCTGACGGAAGTGACGCAGGCCCGCGCCAATGTTGCCGGCTTGAAGGTCGATAAGCAGGTGCTGGAAGATCCGGCCCTATTCCAGAAATATCAGGAAGCGCAGGCGCAGATGAGCAGCGCTTTATCGCGTCTGATTGCTGTTTCTGAAAATTATCCGGATTTAAAAGCCAATGAGCAGTTTAAGGATCTGCAGGTGCAGCTGGAAGGCACCGAGAACCGGATTGCGGTCGCGCGCAACCGTTATATCGCTACAGTTCAGGACTTTAATTCCTACGCGCGCCAGTTCCCGCAGGTGATGACGGCGAAAGTGATTGGCATGGACACCAAGCCGAACTTCAGCGCCGAACCGGGCGCGCAGAATGCGCCGAAGGTTTCATTTGACTGATTGATCCCATCATGAGGAATGCTGATGCTTGATGGATTGAAGCTGCGCAACAGGGCAATGGGGCTGCAATTTATCTTTGCAGCCTGCCTGCTGAGCCTAAGCATGGCTGTCTGGAGTGAAACTGCGGCCGCGGATGAGGCAGCTGAAACTGCCGTGGCTGGGAAAATCATTCAGGCGCAGCAAAATAAAACTGCGGAGCCTCTGCCAGCCAATCCAGCTGCGGGCAATTCACCGCCTGACACCGCCGGCGATATGGCAGACGGGGAGTCCATCCGCGCTTTGCCGACGCTGAATGAGCCGGTTATTGATCAGGACAATTTGCTGTCGGCTGCGGAAAAGCAGGCGGTCAGCCGGAAAATTCTGCAGCTGCATGACTCCGGCAAAGCGCAGGTGGGCATCATTATTGTCCCAACGACAGGGCAGGAAGATATCTTCGGCTTTGCCATGCGGGCTGCCGAGCAGTGGCAGCTGGGCTCGGCCAAGCGGGACAATGGCCTGCTGATGGCGGTTGCGGTCAATGACCGCCGCATGCAGATTTTATCCGGTTACGGCCTGGAAGGCGTGCTGCCGGATATTGTGCTCAGCCGGATCATCCGCAATCAGATCACGCCGTATTTTAAGCAGAATCAGTATGCGCAAGGTATTCAGTCCGGGCTGGATGAAATTGAAAAAATCCTGAATATGGATCCTGAAGTGGCTACTCAAGCAGCGCAGGAGCTGAAGCAGCGCCAGGAGCAGGCGCTGCAGGAGCAGCAGGCCAAAGAAAAAACATTCACTGCAGCGCTGCTTATCCTGATTGCAGGGATTGTCGGCTCATATATTGTCGGCAGGCGCTTGAGCGCAGCCGCCGCAGCGGCTGCCGGCACCGCTGCTGGATTGGTTAATGGCGCCGGCCTGCTCACCAGCCTGCTGATCGGCGGCGGGATCTTCTTTTTATTAATTACGGCGCTCGCGCAACTCATTTTTCAGGCGGTCTTATCTGGCGGAGGCCGAGGTGGCGGTTCGGGAGGCGGATTTGGCGGAGGAGGATACCGCGGCGGAGGCGGCGGATTTGGCGGAGGAGGCGCATCAGGCTCATGGTAACAAAATCAGAAACAACAGCGATTGTCACGCAGCCGAAAACTGCAGCAGTGAGCCGGCCCAGCTTCAAGCGCTGGTTCAGGCACTTCATGCATATGCCGGCAGCCAAGCGCTATTTCAATAAGCAGGATCAGCATGCCATAGCGCATGCTGTCGAGCAGGCGGAACAGGGCCATATTGGCGAAATTCAGGTGGTGATAGAAGGCCATATTCCTGCGCATCAGGCCTATTATCAGGATGTGCGGGGGCGTGCGGAGCAGCTGTTTGCGGAACTGGGTGTCTGGGATACTGAATTGAACAGCGGCGTGCTGCTGTATTTGAACCTATGCGAGCGCAAGGTTGAAATTGTCATTGACCGGGGCATCAAGCAAGCCACGCAGCCGCAGGTTTGGGACAGCATCTGTTTAATTATGATTGAACAGATGAAGCAGCAGCAGTATCGGCAGGCGATGGTGCAGGGGGTGTTTGAAATTGGAAAAGCGCTGGCTGATTTCTACCAGCATGCAGTTCCGGATCAGAAAAATGAGCTGTCTAACGCGCCGATTATGTCAGAATGAGTGTAAATATTGGAAAAATAGTGACACTAATCGTCACTTTTGCACACATAAAACAACAAAAAAGCTATAAAAATAAAAATATTTTTTTAAAGTGCTGTTTTTTTTGATAATTTACTTATAATCATTCTTGGCATGAATAGTGCTTTTTATAAAACAAGCTAACATGCTTTTTTAAGCTTAATAATTAAATATAAACATTTGTGGAGAATGTTATGAACGCTCAAAAGGGTTTTACTCTTATTGAATTAATGATCGTTGTTGCGATTATCGGTATTTTAGCTGCAGTAGCACTTCCTGCTTACCAAGACTATACGGCTCGTGCAAAAATGTCTGAAGTGGTTTTGGCTGCTACTACATGTAAAAATACGATCTCTGAAGCTGCTGATTCAGGTTTAAAAGCTGCTGTTGCTATTAACGGTTGGGGTTGTGGGGAAGCTATCGCAGCGGGAGGGACAGGAACACCTATCGAGAGCAAGTACGTAAAAGAGTTAACAACGACTGCTGCTGGTGCTATTTCGGTTGAAGCTCGAAATATTAAAGCTAATGACCCAGATGGTAAAAAAATTACTTTAACGCCATATGCTGATGCTGCAGGGACAACAGCAATGACTGCTGCAGACTATGTAACAGGTACAAATAAACCAATTAAAACTTGGTTATGTACTTATGATGGCGATAAAAAATACGTCCCAGCATCTTGCCGTTAATCGTTCATTTGCTATAAAAACAGTCTTCGGGCTGTTTTTTTTATGTTTTTTATAGGTATTTTTACTATGACTCTTGGTTTTAAAGACAAATTTAAAGCAGCGAGCCTACATTTACTCATTAGCTGTGTTTTGGCATTTTTCTGTTTTATTGTAGTTTTTTTTGTACTCTATCCTAGTTCATTAGCCCAAGCCACGGGAGTGAGTGCATTATTTCTTATTATGTTAGGTGTGGATGTAGTATTAGGGCCAATGCTGACGTTCATTGTCTATAAAAAATATAAGAAAACCTTGAAAATGGATTTGCTAGTCATTGCAATTATTCAGTTAAGTGCCTTGCTGTATGGGGGGTATGCTATGCATCAAGGTCGTCCTGTTTGGATAGCCTATACAGCAGATCGCTTCGAGCTTGTTCGGGCTAATGAAATTGTTGAAGAAAGTCAGGATTATCCAGTCTCTCTTTTTATACCCCAATATATTTTTGTAGACACTCAGCCAAAAACGGCAAAAGAACAAATTAGTATGATGTTGGAGGAAGTTCAATCTAATATTAGCCCCGCTCAACAGCCTAAATATTATCGCCCTTTTTCTCAGGCAAAATTTGATATTCAAACCAAATCAAAAGAATTGGAAGATTTAAATCACTACAATACAGCTATTGCAGTTGAGCAAGTTTTGAAAAAATATCCTGAAGCTACAGCATGGCTGCCTTTGAAGGCTAGTGCTATGGATATGGTGGTTTTAGTAAATAAACAGCAAGGTAAAGTGATAAAAATTGTCAATTTACGCCCATGGCAATAACTAAATTAACAATAGGTGGTGTGGATAGCTTTGAATTTTTTTATTGTGTTGATTTTTAACATTAATTTTCTTGGCATGACTTTTGCTTTTATGCTTGTAAGCATGGAGTATAAAGGAACAATTCATGAAAGGATTTACACTTATTGAGTTGTTAATTGTTGTTGCTATTATTGGAATTTTAAGTGCGGTGGCTCTACCTACTTATTTTAGTTATACTATTCGAGCCAATATATCTGAAGTTATTTTAGCAATGGCGGTGTGTAAAAACTCAATTACAGAAGCATCACAAACAGGGTTTTCTACAGTACCAACAACAGGAGTTGTGTTTTCTTGTCATGCATCTTCACATAAAGTTGCTGCTTTAAGTGCAGATAAAAATGGCGTGATTAGTATTCAAACCCAAAATATCCCCCATCTTGGAACTAAAAAAAATTTAGAGCTTGTGCCTTATAGTGATGCGGCAGCAGTTGCACCTACAATTGCAACAGATTTTGTTGTTGGGGCGAATAAGGAAATTCGAACATGGAAATGTCGGCCAAAACAAGATGCTACAGGCATAGATATTCGCTATTTGCCGACAAGTTGTCGCTGATATGCAGAAAACTGGCGGTATTGGGGAAAATTAATGTGAGTTAATTGTACTCGCACAGAAATGAATCATAGTGGCAAAATTTGAATCCGTTTTGTCACTGCGCATAGCATACGTTTGAATTTTTTCAATTTTCAAAAGTAATTCTCGATCAAATTTCGCCATTTATATATACAGAGACTAAATAGGCGCTGAATTTTATGGTTAGCTTTTGGTGTGGAATGGCAGTCTTTGCACCTCTCGATCATTAGGTTTCTTCAGAAGCCAATCTGCATCAAAAGCCTTAGATTTAGTCAAATCAAAAAACGCCAGTTATCTGGCGTTTTTATATGGCTGAATGGCTTAAATCCGGCTCTGAATATAATTCTCAATCCCCACAGTCTCAGCTAAATCTAGTTGAGTTGTAGTCCAGTCCAAATATTCTTCTTCTTTTTCTAAAATTTCCTGAACTAAATCGCGGGTCACATAATCCAGCGTCTGTTCAGCCAAAGCCACAGCTTTTTGAATAGCGTCTATGTTTTCTTTGACTTTGCGCACATCGCAATTCAGAACCTCAAGCGTGTGCTGGCCAATATACAGCTTGCCCAAATGCTGCAGGTTCGGCAGGCCCTCTAAAAATAAAATGCGCTCAATGATTTTATCCGCATGCTTCATTTGGCGGATTGATTCCTTGTATTCCGCTGAACCCAGCTGCTCAATGCCCCAGTCATTAAACATGCGCGAATGCAGGAAATACTGGTTAATTGCAGTTAAATGATGATAAAGCACCTGATTTAACTGATTGATTACATCGCGATTGCCTTTCATTGACTTGCTCCATCAGACACTTTGCCTTAAAAGCTTAAGGCAATCAAAACTGTATTGGAATAATCTTAAACAAGATCAGTGCCGATGGCGAGTAATTTATTGAACAGCAAATGAAAATCGCAATCAAAACCATAGCTTTACAAGGCGCTTATAGCGCTGCAAGAGGGCGGGAAAATAAAAAACTGTTGGAGCGGGAAAGAGGGAGTGATCATCAGATCATCGGATTTATCATTATGATTATGCGGTTAGGCTGCGACCGCCAGGCGCGCGGCGGTTTGAGAAATTTCATCGCTGATGATTGCCCGCGCTTCCGGCGCGCAGCGCCCGCAGCAGGTGCCTAGGTCAAGCATGTCGCGCACTTCGCGGTAGCTCTCCGCGCCATTGGCAACAGCATCTTTAATGTCTTGATCGGTAATACCGCGGCACAGGCAAACGTACATGGATATACAGCCACAATGATTAAATACGATAAGTAATATTATTGATAATTGTTATCGTTTGTCAATAAAAATCATTTTAAAAAGCCATCAGCGTGATTGAGATTTTGAATAAAAAAACACCGCCTGAGCGGAAATTCGAGTGTTGCTCGGATTTCTGCGCAAGGGCGGTTCATAATTTATAGTTGAAAAATAAAGTTAAAACTTTATTTATTGTCTAACTTATTGATTAATAATGACGATGCCGTCCATTTCGACCAGCGCGCCTTTAGGCAGGCTGGCGACGCCCAGCGCAGCGCGGGCAGGATAAGGCTGCGCAAAGTATTCGCCCATAATCTGGTTGACCAGCTGGAAGTGCGAAAGGTCGGTCAGGAAAATATTCAGCTTGGCGATGTCCGCCAGGGTGCCGCCGGCCGCTTCGCAGACCGCTTTTAAATTATCAAAAACACGCCGGATCTGCGCTTCAATGCCTTCCACCAGTTCCATGCTGTACGGGTCTAAGCCAATTTGGCCCGAAAGATACAGGGTATTGCCAGCGAGGATGGCCTGGGAATACGTGCCGATCGCAGCGGGCGCATTTTCAGTATGGATGACTTGGCGGGACATTGATTTCTCCTTATATTCTCTTCAGATATCATAACCGATCGGCAGGCGTTGCGCCTGCTTAATCGGAATAATCAACTGGCTATAGGGGTTTCGGCAGCGTTCAGGGGCTGCGCAAGGCGGGTGACGCGCGGAAAGCCGAAATGCATGCGCAGGTTGCGGATAACCTCGGCAATCTGCTTGCGGTCATGCACCACAATATTGACATAGGTTTTGTCCTCGTACGCGCGCACTGATTCCACGCCGACCTTTTCCTTGCGGCACTGGTAAATCAGCTCAGAAATCTGCTCGTCATTCATATGGATGTTGATGCTGAGATAGGCGCTGAAGCTGATATCGTCAATATCTTCCGGGCTCCACAGCAGCGGCATGATATTTTCAGGATGCAGGTGCTGCTCATGCAGCAGGTTGCGGCAACGGGTGCGGTGCACGATCAAGCCGCGCCGCGATAAATGGCCCTGAATCTGGTCGCCCAGCACAGGATTGCAGCAGTGCGCATACTTGACGTCAATGCCTTCCGTGCCTTGAATCAGGCGGTCAGAATCCGCCGGCTGCTGCGGCGCATCCTGCGCGAATAGGTGGTTGGCTACCAGCTGAGGCAGCAAATCGCCGACGGCAATCTGCTCATACAGGCGGTCCGGGCTCTCCAGATGGCGCCATTCCAGCAGATTTTCCCAGTCGGCAGCGGTCAGGTCTTTCACCGAGCGGTTGAACAGCTTCAGCGCCCTGTTCAGCGCCTGCTGGCCCACCAGGCGCTGCTCGTCAATGTCCTGATCGCGCAGGATGTTCTGCAGCGCGCGCCGGGCTTTCTGGGTGTTGATGAAGCTGAGCCAGTCCGGATTCGGCGTGGCTAAGACATCGGTAATGATTTCGATGACCTGCCCGCTTTGCAGCGGGGTGGACAGCGGCTTGGTTTCGCCGTTGATTTTTGCGCCGACGGCATGGTTGCCGAGGAACAGGCTGGCGGAATAGGCAAAGTCCACAGCGGTTGCGCCCTGCGGCAGTTCGTGCAGGTGGCCGTGCGGAGTATAGACCCAGATTTTTTCCTGATGCAGGTAATCCAGCAGCTCATTGAAGGTGGTTTTGGCGCATTCGCCGTCAACCAGCACATTCAGATTCTGCATGGAGGCCTGAATGGCGGAGCGGCAGGCCTGCGGCGCATTTTCGCCCAGCACCACGCCAAAGCGGGCGGCCTTGCGCATCAGTTCAGTCTGGATGGTCAGCGACAGCGTGGTTTCTTCGCCTTTCAGGCGCATCATTAAGGATTGGTTGCCGCCCGGCAGCGGCCGGCGGATGTGGTCTTCATAATGCAGCACTTGAAAGCTGCTGCGCAGAATGTCCGCCAGCCGGTCGCAGTCGGCAATGCTTTGCAGAATGATTTCAAAAGCGTGGCTGTGGGTCAGTTCCTGCAGGTCAATATCGTTTTTCACAAAGTGCCGGAGCAGTTCAATATTGTTGTTTTTCTTTTTAATCCGGCCGGCAATGCGGTGCTCCTGCAGCAGGGCGGCCAGATTGTTTTCCCATTTGGTCTGATATTCGCAGCGTTTGGGCTTGGTCTGCAGCAGGGCATCCTGAACGTTGTTGTACATGTCCAGGTCAAGATTTTGATAGCACAGATGCTCAAGGTTGTCAGCCATTTCATTCATGCCGACCAGGCGCGCCATCGGCACAAAAATTTCAAAGGTTTCTTTGGCGATGCGGGCGCGCTTGTCCGGGCGCAAAGCATCCAGAGTGGTCATGTTGTGATAGCGGTCGGCCAGCTTGATGATAATCACCCGCGGATCCTGCAGGGTGGCCTGCAGGATTTTGCGGAAGGAGGCGGCCTTGTTGTATTCCTTGTCGCTGGAGTGGCTCAGCTTGGTGACGCCGTCCACCAGTTCGGCTACGGTTTTGCCGAATTTTCCGGCGATATCATCTTTGTTGAAATCAGTGTCTTCAATCACATCATGCAGCAGCGCAGCCATCAGTGTTTCGGCGTCCAGGCGCATATGCGCCAGAATGCAGCTGACCGCAATTGGATGCAGGATATAGGGTTCTCCGCTTTTGCGGGTGACGCCGTCATGCGCCGCATCGGCATAGCCGCAAGCTTCGAGCACGCGATCGGCCTCGCTCTCTGAAAGATAAGCGCCGATAATCATTTTGAGCTGCTGCTTGGCTTGACTGACCTCTGGGCCTGGCATAGATAGAACACCTTTTACTGCTGAGTTTTGCAAATGAAATAGCTAGTCCTTTAATGAAATGCATATCGCATAGCTTGTCAATTTTTTCGCTTAAAAAAACTGAAAAAATTGGAAAGAAAAACCATTTTTAGACTTACTTTATAACTGTTCTGGCTTAAATATAAAAGCCGGGCAATAAAAAAAGCCTAGTTTTAAACTAGGCTTTTTCTGGCGGCTAAGCTTACTGGAAAGAAAAGCCGTCTAAATTCAAGTTATTTGCAGAAAGCGCAAGATCCAGGCTGGAAGCTTGGTAGTCCTGATCACGCTGTTTTAAAATCTCTTTAGACACATGGCCTTCAGCAATTTCACGCAGCGCAACAACTGTAGGCTTGTCGTTATCCCACTCTACAGTCGGCTCAATGCCTTGACGTGCCAATTGACGCGCGCGCTTGCTTGCCACTAGTACAAGCTCAAAG
>NZ_JAVXCI010000035.1:0-3640 GCF_036659555.1 Acinetobacter sp. | reverse complement strand
CATGGTCTAAACAATCTTCAACGGTTACGCGTGCCATAAGAATTCTCGTTTGAACAGTAAATTTTTAACAGACTGGGCAGTATAAAAGGCTTTGCCTGCAGACTCAAGTTTTAATCACAAAACGCTGGCCGGCGTAATCAGTTTCTGAATCAGCTCATGATGGCGCTCAGCCTGCTGCTTCAGCGTCAGGCGGCTGGCGATAATCACGGCTTCAAGATCATGCAGGGCTTTGTTGAAATCATCATTGATGATCACAAAATCAAAATTGACATACTGCTGCATGTCTTCAACCGCGCAGCTCAGGCGGCGCTCAATTACTTCTACAGAGTCTGTGCCGCGGTTGGACAGGCGCTGGCGCAAGTCAAACTGGCTGGGCGGCAGAATGAAAATCTGCTTTGATTCAGGAAAAAGCCTGCGCACCTGCTCGGCGCCCTGCCAGTCAATTTCCAGCAGCACGTCATGGCCCTTAGCCAGCTGCTCTTTGACCGTGCGCTGCGCCGTGCCGTAATAATTGCCGAAAACTTCAGCGTATTCAATAAATCCGCCTTCTTGGACTAAAGCCAGAAAGTCTTCTTTTTGGGAAAAATGGTAGTGGACGCCGTCGAGTTCGCCAGGGCGCTGGCCGCGCGTTGTATGGGAAACAGAAACATGCAAATTATTGACACGTTCAAGTAGGGCTTTAACGAGGGATGTTTTGCCTGTTCCTGACGCTGCGGAAACGACAAACAAGAGACCCGACATGATATTTTTCCTGATATGATAAAATATCTTCTCTATTTTAGAGCAGACGGCCTGCAAACAAAATAGCCAAGCGTCCTTTTGTTTGCATTTATTTTTCATCCGTCTGCCGCATTGAATTGAACATTGAGGGTTCTATGGAAATTGTATTGGCCAATCCGCGTGGTTTTTGTGCAGGGGTAGACCGCGCCATTGCGATTGTGAACCGCGCCCTTGAGTGTTTTAATCCGCCGATTTATGTGCGCCATGAAGTAGTGCACAACAAATTTGTGGTGGATGATTTGCGCCAGCGCGGGGCGATTTTTGTTGATGAGCTGGATGAAGTGCCGGATGGCAATATTGTGATTTTCAGCGCGCACGGCGTGTCTAAAGCGGTGCAGCAGGAAGCGGAACAGCGCGGGCTTAAGGTGTTTGACGCGACCTGCCCGCTGGTGACCAAGGTGCATATTGAAGTCACCAAATACGCCCGTGAAGGTGTGGAAGCGATCCTGATTGGCCATGAGGGGCATCCTGAGGTTGAAGGCACCATGGGGCAATATGACATCAAGCAGGGCGGCTCTATTTATTTGGTGGAAGATGAGCAGGATGTGGCGGAGCTGAATGTGCGCCATCCTGAAAAAGTCGCTTTTGTCACCCAGACGACTTTGTCGATTGATGATACAGCCAAAGTAATTGATGCCTTGCGCCGGAAATTCCCGCAGATTCAAGGCCCGCGTAAAGATGATATCTGCTACGCGACTCAGAACCGCCAGGATGCGGTGCGCGATTTAGCGGCGCAGTGCGATGTGGTTTTGGTGGTGGGTTCGCCGAATTCGTCAAATTCCAACCGCCTGCGCGAACTGGCGGAGCGCATGGGCAAGCATGCTTATCTGGTTGATAATGCAGATCAGCTGCAGCGGGAATGGTTTGCGGAAAACTCAAAAATCGGCGTGACTGCAGGCGCATCGGCGCCGGAAATTCTGATTAAGCAGGTGATTCAGCGCCTGCAGGACTGGGGGGCTGCTGCGCCGCAGGAATTGTCCGGGCGTGAAGAAAATATCACCTTCAGTTTGCCGAAAGAGCTGCGCATTCCTATAACTCAGGCCTAAAGTGCTGTGTATTTAACATTCTGATATTTTTAAAAAATTGACAGATCATTGCTTTTTGGCAATGATCTGTTTTTTTATACCTTTTATCCTTATTTGTGTTTGTTTTGTAAAATAAATAGATATTATTTTCAATCGGGTAAGGTTTGCTGGCGTCTTGGGGGGCATATGCATAAAAGCAGGGGATTTACGTTAATCGAGCTGATGGTGACGATTGCGGTGCTGGCGATTATTGCGATGATGGCTGCGCCTTCGTTCGGTAATTTAATCGCAAGAAAACAGTTAGATACCATGACTAAAGATTTTGCCTTGCTCTTTGGTGAAGCACGGGGGCAAACGATTTCATTGAGAAAAAATATCACGATAAAACTTACCTGCCCAACAAATTTAGCAGGAGATATTGAATGCCCTCCAAATACTTTAACAACATATTCATGGGTTTCAAGCAATAGCGATATTGAATTAACGAGTGAGGCAATTGATGTGGTTTTTTCAGGATTAGGGGTTGCAAAACAGCGTGAAAAACTCGTAGATAATCCAGTTTGTCATCCAGAACCGCCAGTGTCACCAACGCCATGTGATACAGACCCAGAGGATAATCCTCGAAAAATTCCTCAAATTGTACCGTTGGAGTTTACCTTGTGTAATGCAAAAATTGGTGAAAGCCGGACAATTCATGTATCAAAGGTTGGGACGGTAGATGCAATAACTACAGGAATTTGCTCATGATTAATAAGAAGGCCCAGCAAGGTGTGGGTTTGGTAGAGGTATTGGTGGCTTTATTCATACTTGCGCTAGGCGTTTTGGGGTTTGCAGCATTGCAATTAAGAGCTTTAGATGCTGCGCAGGAAGCAAGCGAGCAGACAGTGGCTATGAATACAGCCCGAGATTTAGCAGAACGCATCCGGGTTAACCGTACAGCATTATTAGAATACAAAACTGCGATTAACGATAAAACTGAAGTTGACACATGCATCGGTACAGCGAATATAACAGCACCGAAAGTTCTGGCTATTCCCAAATGTCCGCCGAATATTATGGCGCAACATGATTCTGCTGAGATTCTGGCAAAAGCGTCTGCTAGTGGGCAAACAGTCATTGTTGCTGACTGTGTCAAAAGCACATTAAATTGCATATATGTGGCATGGGGGAAAACTAACATAACTGCAACCAATATTAATAGCTGTATTGATGCTGCTACAGGAGCATATATTGTTGACTCTAAATGTTTGGTTGTGGAGGCATTTTAAAAATGAATCACTATACTAGGCAGCACGGATTTACATTAGTTGAATTAATGATTTCAATTGTCTTGGGATTATTGGTGAGTGCGGTAGCGTTACAGTTATTTCTAACTAGCCAAAGAAGTGCAACAGTACAGCAAGGCATGATGAATTTACAAGATGCGGCTTTATTTGGTTTAGAGACAATGGTTAACAGTATTAGATTGGCAAATCTGAACTCATCCCTACCTTTTGTTAATGATAAAGTATTATATGGCGGTGTAGTGCTTTCTGCTAATAATATCTCTGACAATAAAAAACCAGATGGCAGTTTGAATTTTACTATAGGTGATACTTTATTAACTCGTGGAGCAATACGGGATTCAAATTTAAAAGATCAAAAAAGTGATCAATTAGTTATTCAATATAAAGTAAGTACGCCTAATCAGTTCGATTGTGAAGGCACAGGTTTGACGGTCAGTGATTATGTGGTGGAGCGTTATTTTTTACGTGCAGATACCAATAGAAATGACCCGAATCAACCACTTGCTCTTGCATGTAAAGCAGCACGTTATACAGAAGCTGAAGCTAAAA
>NZ_JAVXCI010000034.1:0-28188 GCF_036659555.1 Acinetobacter sp. | reverse complement strand
TATTCAAAAGCCCCCTGACTCTAGCGAGTCAGGGGGCTTTTTTTTATGCAGGAAAAAAATAGAAAAGAAAAGGGCATCCCGGAAGTCCGCAGAGCCTAAAGCTGCCGGAGAGCATGCTTCAGCGCGGTGCGCAGCCCTTCTTCAAGTGTCGGATGATAGAATGGCTTATTTAGAACTTCATCGACCGTCAGGTCTTCTGCAATCATCCAGGCCAGCAAATGCGCAAGGTGCTCCGCAGACTCAGTGAAAAGTAGTGTCGGGTGGTAGAGCAATACTATTCCCGTTAAAAAATCAGCAAAGTGGAATTCAGACAGATGATTGCTTTTTTGTGATGAGTTTCGCTGCGATTAATGCAATAGAACTAACTGATATTTCTATAGGCTCTATTAACTCTATCTTTGGCGCACATCTAGTTCGGGGTGAGTGGGGTAGCGGTGCTTCCGGTAAAATTATCGTATTTGGACTGCTTAAATGGGAAGGCAAAGAGAATATAGAATCGTTCCTGATTGCTCCAAAGCCACGCTGCAAGGTATTAGAGGTTATATTTATATGAATACAGTAATCAATGCAGATGGATGGCGAGGCTATGAGGGTTTGTTGATATAAGCTTTAATAAGCATTTTAGAGCCAATCACAGTAGCAAACGAGTTTTCCAGTGGAGAGCACTCTATTAACAGTATAGAGTCATTCTGGAGACTATGCCAAGAAATGTCTGATTAAATTAAATGCCGGGACTAAACATCTAATAAAAAGATATTTTATCTGAATATTAGAGATGCGGAATACAGCTTTAATCATTGGCATGATAATTTATACCTGAATTTGCTTAAATTACTTTGTGAAACTTATCTTTAGATTCTTAAATCCTAAAATAAAATAAGAAATAATGAGGAAAGTAATCGGAAATAGGTTTTTAAAAATTACTTTTTTTGATACATTATTAATAATATAGTTTAAATTAAGTGAATTTAAAATGACAAAAAGAATTGCTGTTTTTAATCATAAGGGTGGGGTTAGTAAAACTACGTCTGTTTATAATATAGGTTGGTTATTAAGTAATAATTATAAAGTATTAGTTGTTGATGCTGATCCACAATGTAATTTAACAAGCTTACTTTTAGGTGACAGTTTTGAAAGTTATTATATTGATGATGAAACAAAAAATCAAAATTTAAAAGATGGAGTCAGTACTGCTTTTCAAGGTCGGCCTTTTCCTATACAAGCTGTTGAATGTTATTCGCCAGAACGTTTACCTAATTTATTTTTACTGGCAGGTCATGCTAATTTGTCCGAATATGATGCCCTTTAACTTTTGCACAAACATCGAATAATGCAATTGCGACGCTTCAAAATTTACCAGGAGCATTTTCTGAACTTATTAAGTTAACTGAAGAAAAATATTCAATAGATTTCACACTTATTGATATGAACGCTAGTTTAAGTGCAATTAATCAAAATTTATTTTTATCGGCAAATGCATTTATTATTCCTACCAATCCAGACCCATTTTCGATAATGGCAATAAATACTTTAACTACTACACTACCGTAATGGATATCTTGGAAGCGTAATTCTGTTTCGATGTTTCAGGCTTCAGCATACCCAATGTTTGAAGGAACTCCTAAATTTTTAGGTACTTTAATACAAAGGTTTAATATAAGAAATGGTAAAGCGGCTAAACCATATAGAGATAATATTGAGGAAATAAAATCGCAAATAAGTAACCATTTTTTTCAGGCATTAGCTCCTCATGATATGGTTCTTGATAAAGATATTTATAGCTTTAAGAATAATGGTTTTTGTCTTGCAGAAATTCCAGATTTCCAAGGGCTGCTGCCTAAATCTTATAATGCTCAAGTTCCGGTATTTAAAATTGAAGATCAAGAAATTGGTGAAGTTGGAAGTGTTCTTGAAAGTATGAAACAGAAAAGGGATGGCTTATTAATAACTTTTAATGCGATGAAAGATGAAATATTGAGATTAATTGATCATGTATAATGCATTCAAGCTTTTTGAAAAAAATATTAATGAAATTAGACACCTTGCAGAATTGCATGATTATCTAAGTTTGACTCAAAAAATTCCTATGAATTTTGATGATATTTTGCGATTTCAAATAGTTTATGCTTTAAGTGCTTTTGATAAGTTAGTACATGATTTAATTCGAGTCGGTATGGTTGAAATTTATAAAGGTACAAGACCTGTGACTCCAAAATATTTGACCGTAACAATATCTGTTGATCAACATGCAAACTTAGTTTCTGCTTCATTTCCTCCAAAAGAGCTGGTTTTTCAAAACTACATATTTGATAAATTGAAAATTGTTTCTTATCAAGATCCCGATAAAGTATCAGAGGGATTAAGTCATATTTGGTCTGAAAAACAAAAATGGCTTAAAATTTCAAATAATTTAAGAGTTGATGAGAATTATGCTAAAAACATGCTTAAATTAATATCTAATAGAAGAAATTCTATTGTTCACGAAGCAGATATTGATCCTGTAACTGGCCTTAAATTTGATATATCTAAAAATGATTCTACAGATATAATAAATTTTCTCTATAATTGTGGTACCGTAATTTATAATTTGGTGAAATGATATATATAAATCATATTTAATTCAGGGGGCTGGTGGTTAATAAGCATATCAAAGAAACGGAGTATCGTTTTAATCATCAGTATGTTCATACCTGAGTTCATTTAAATTGCTCTGTGAAAATTTTCTTTAGTTGTATAAGTAACAAGTTACTACATCTATTGGTTGTAAGAGTACGAAGTTCTGACTGATGTGCTTTTAGGGCAAGTGAACTTGCATGATGAAAAGCATAAGTTAGCCTCTAACTCTTTTTGTCCCGATCCCTGAAGATGATGCGCTTCATCTTCATGAACTGGAATTCAGTATTTCTATAAAGCCTTTTTTAAGAGCTTTTGATGCTGTTTGACTTGCTTAGCATAGCGTTTGCCCTGCTTTTTCATATAGCGGTCAGTGTTATAGCCTGTTGGCCCGACATTATAATAGGCTAATGCTTTTGGCAGTTCGCCAGCAGTATTTTTATATTTTGAAATAATATAGCTGCCGCATTGAATATTGGTATTTTCATCAAATAAATCTCCAGGGCAGTTATTTTGCCAATAGCGCGGAATAATTTGCGTAAGGCCAACTGCGCCAGCCGGAGAGGTAACACGCGGGCGGTAGCTGGATTCTTGGCGGATCACTGCAGCCACAAGCAGTGGGTCTAAATCATAGCGTTCCGCGCTTTGAATAATCATTGGCGAAACGCGATTGGCAGTATTGGGTTCAACCGCATAAGCTTTTTGAATGCCTGAAGAAAGTTTTGCAGAGCGCTTTTCAATAGAACCGCCGCCCAGCGATGAGCAGCCTGTGAATGCGATTGCTGCTGTTGCAATTAGGGCCGATTTTAAAGTGAATAACTTTGAATCAGTCCACCGAGCCTGGATTTGTGAGAAACGTTGCATAATCAATAAAATACTGTCTATAGCCTAATTATTTATGCTGAAAATATTATTCAGCCTATGTGTTGCAGTCAAGGATGCGCCAGCTGTGTAATGCTGTGAATTTGTTAATATTGTGTATCTTTCATCCGGAATTGAAGGTTCTAATTTTAATAATTGAATTCTTCAGTTTGAGGCTTTCATACTCTGCATTAATTTAGCAGTTCCCGCCAGCATTTTCTTGCCGAAAGTGAAGTTTATCATTCCTGTATTTAGGAGTGCCTGGCCCTGCTGCATTGTGCAGGCAAATGGATCATTGCTAAACACAATTTTTACTGTTTAGGGAGGGCAATAAATATCTTCAGCTCAGGCTTACTTTTTTGTGGATTGCCACAGATTCAGTTGACATGCTTTAACATCCATATTTCACAGGCATGGCTGTGGCCTGTATTGCCTTTAGGCGCATGCAAATGCTCAAAGCCTAATTTTTCATAAAGCTTTACCGCTTGCCATAAACTGGCAGTGGTTTCTAAATAGCAGCGGTTAAAATAATGCTGCTTCGCGAATGCAAAAGCATGTGCTAGAATCTGCTTAGCAAATCCTAAACCGCGAATATCATTTAGGAAATACATTTTTTGAATTTCCATGATGGCTGCATCGCCTTGCAGCGGGGCAATGCCGCCCCCGCCGAAAATCTGACCATAAGCATTCTCAATGATCCAATATTGTGCATTGGGCTGACTGTAAATGCTGTACAAGTGATCTAAGATCGGATCAGCAACAGCAAAGCCGGATTCCGGCGCTAAGCCAAACTCTTTGGAAACATCACGGATAATCTGCGCAATTTGAGGATTGTCAGAAATTTGGATAGGGCGGATATGGTACATAGTCAGCAGGCAGCCATCATAAAGCAACAAGAGATGGATTGTTATATTACGATTTCTCATGAAAATCCACCGCTTATCCAGCCGACAGTTCTGCTGAAGCAAGCGTTATTTCAATTCGCTGGATGACTTGCCTAATTCACGCCGCGCAATAATCAGTTGCTGAATCTGCTGTGTTCCTTCAAAAATATCTAAAATTTTTGAATCCCGCGCCCATTTTTCCAGCAGCTCATCCTCACTGTAGCCAATGGCCGAGGCCAATTCGACGCATTTCAGCGTAATTTCATTGCCTACCCGGCCTGCTTTGGCTTTGGTGATTGAGGCTTCGCGCGAGTTCGGCTGCTTATTGTCCGCCATCCATGCAGCTTTCAGCATAAGCAGGCGGGCAGCTTCTAAGTGGTAAATCTGCGCGGCGATATTGGAGGTTTGCAGATAGGGTGTTGCATAGCCGGCATCCAGTTTCATCCTTAAAAATTTCCTTAATGCGCTCTAAGGAGGCTTTGGCGCAGCCGGCCGCCATCGCAGCGGCAAGCGGACGCGTATTGTCAAAAGTTTCCATGACGCCGGAAAATCCTTTTGCAGGATCTATTTCTGCATTGCCCAGCAGATTGGCCGCTGGAACACGGCAGTCAATCAAGCCGATAGCGGCGGTGTCTGAGGCTTTAATCCCTAATTTATGTTCAAGGCGTTCTACTTTCATGCCTGCAGTGCCTTTGGGAACGACAAAGGATTTAATGGCAGCGCGCCCTGATTTTCTATCCAAGCTTGCCCAAACCACCACAGCATCGGCGCGTTCGCCTGAAGTCACAAAGATCTTCTCGCCATTGAGAATATAGTCATCGCTGCCCATGTGCCCTTGAAGCGTTCCTGCTGTTCATCATTGGCCACAGCTGCAATCGCGGAAATTGCCCAGCCCTTGCTGCGGCATGCTCAGCAGCACGCCATAGCGCATTTCAACGATGCTGAGCGCTGTAGACATATTGACGCCATTTTTGTTGGCGCTGTCAGCGCCGCCGCGCTTATTTACGGCAGCGCCAGCATTTATGCCGTCACCGCTTTCGTTCATGCCGTCGACCAGTGAGGAGAGCATGTCCAGTTCTTTGGGATAGGCATGCTCAGCTTTATCATATTTGTGTGAAATGGGGCGCAGCACATTCAAGGCGGCTTCATGGGCCTGATCAATCAGCATTCTGAATTTTTTAGGGTTTTGCAGATTCATATTCTTTTCCTTTTTTAATGCTTATGGGGTTTATTTAAGCATGCAGGCCGGAGTGCATGATTGCTGTGCCCCGCAAGTCGCGGTACCAGCGCTCAACAGGATGTTCCTTGGTGAAGCCGTGGCCGCCTAAAATCTGGACGCCATCTGTGCCGATTGTCATGGATTTTTCTGCGCAGAGCAGGCGCGCTAAATAGGCTTTACGGTGAAAAGGCTGCCCGGCTTCTGCAAGGCTGGCGGCATTCAGCACCAGCATGCGCATCGCTTCAATTTCAATCGCCATGTCGGCAATCATGAAGGCAACCCTTTGGCGGTGTGAAATCGGCTCGCCAAAGGCGGTGCGTTCATTGGCGTACTGGATGCAGTATTTTTTAACCACTTCACAAGTGCCGGCTGCCATGGCGCACCACATTAAGTTGCCCAAATCTACAAATGCGGTGTAGCTGAAATCGTCATCGCCCAAGCGTTCGGCTGGGGTGTTGTTGAAATGCAGCGTCACCGTTTCAGTGGCTTTCAGCCCCATTGCCGGTGTTTTTTTTAGAGTGATGCTGCTGTCCCGGGGCACGGCAAATACATCGGGCTGGCCATTCAGCTCAGCCGAAACCAGCAGCAGGTCGGCGGACTCGCCTAAAATCACCAGCGTTTTTTCACCGCTAATGGCGTATTTGCCTTGGCGCTCAATGGCCCGGGTTTTAAGCTGGAAAAGATTGAATGCGGCGCTGGCTTCCAGCACGGCAAAGCTGGCCTGAATTTCTGCATCTTCTGCAAAATCTGACAGGTATTTCGCCTGAACCGCTTCAGAATCCGATTGGGTCAGGGCATTAATCACGCTGAATGTTGAAAGCAGGCCGGCAGTCAGGCTGAAGTCTCTCTGCGCCAAGCGCTCTGCAATTAAGATATTGCTGATGATGTTTTTTTCGCTTGCCGCACCGCCTAAGGCTTCAGGCAACGCATACAGGTTCAGGCCTAAATCTTTGCTGCGGCGCTGCAGTTCGGCAGGGAACTGCCCGATGCGCCAGCGGGTAAAGGATTTCGGCAGCGAACTGCTCCATTGCATCGCAGGCCATTTGCTGCTCTGGAGTTAGGCCTAAATCAAATAATGATTTGGACTGATTGGCTAAGCGCTGCTTATGCAGATTTTTATTGAATTTAAAGGCTTTTTGGCTCTGGCTTAGGGTTTTAAATCCAGTCTTTGAGCTTTGATACAGCGACTTTTCGACAAATTTCCGCAGTTTCAGCTGATCCAGCACCTCGCTGCCTGCAATTTTGGTCAGCAGCGACAGCCCAAATCCTTGCGCCTTATTTACCATGTTGGTCATTTTTGTTTTTCCGTTGGTGTCTTTTTCTGTTTTTATGCTGACATGCGGAATGGCAAAAAACCATGTCGAAACTGACATGATTGATTGTCAGAGACAAACGGCAGATGGGCTTCTATTTTTCTAATTAATCAGTTGATTTGAAATGAAATAAAAATTGAATATCTGCAGGGGGATCAAACGGAAATTGACCTGAATGACCAAAGCCATTCAGGCCTTGCAAAGGCTTAGCGGTACTGCTGAATCATTTTTCTGACATTGGTTTTGGCTTCAATGACGGTCATGAATGTATAGGCGCCGATGAATTTCCGGCTGATGAACATGAACTCTTTCGGCGGAACGCTGAAATAGCGGGACGCCATTGATTTGGATGTCTGCTGCATGACACGGCTATGCAGCAGGCTTTTTTTCCAGTCATAGCGGTTATGCTCATCCATCACGCCGGCGGGCAGGTCGGGGTTGTTTTCTAAATGGCTGAATGCCTCTGTTGCCAGCAAAAACACCTTGGCCATATCCGGCTTAATGCTTTGCGGAATGGAGTCAAAGAAATCGTAGCCAGTCATGGCGGCCACCATTTCGGCAGCGCTGTGGTTGTAGCCGGCAAAGATTAGATTGCGCGCAACATTAAGCAGGTGCTGGTCAAACTGGCGGATGGCGCCAAAGTCCAGCAGCACGATTTTATCATGCACATCTGCACCGTTGCCTAAGCGGACGAGGTAATTACCGAAGTTTGGATCTGTCTGCATTTCACCCCATTCAAACAGCTCGCGCACAGCAATTTCCAGAGAAGCTTCGCCCAGGGCATTGCGGCGTTCTTGCGGCAAAGACAGCATGACCGGGCTGTTAATCGGCACGCCGCGTTCAAAAGTCATGCACAGCACTTGATCGGTGCAGTAATCATCAACAATCTGCGGCACAATGTAGCGCGGATCGGTTTTTAAGCGCGACGCGAAACGGCGGGTGGTTTCAGCCTCAATTTTATAATCCACCTCGCGGTGCATCATCTCGCGGACTTCGTCAAACCACTGGTCGAATTCGCGGGTTTGCGGCACCATGCGGGTCAGCTTCAGCATGTTTCTGAACAGATTCATATCGGAGTCTATGGCATCGGCCACACCCGGATATTGAATTTTCAAGACAATTTCCAGACCGTCAGATTTGCGGGTTGCGCGGTGGACTTGCGCTAAGGATGCGGTGCCTAAAGGTTCATGGTCAATGGTCAGATCATTGAGTTTTGCGCCCAGGTGCGCCTGCAGCTGCTCTTTAATTGCCGGCCATGCCAAAGCCACCGTCTGGTTATTCAGCGTATTTAAGGCTTGCGTGATTTCTTCCGGTAAAAAGTGTTCGCCATACAGTGCCATCATTTGACCAATCTTTACAATTGAGCCTTTTAGCTTGCCAATTTCGGCAACCAAATAGTCGGCCTGCTCTTTCATGGCTTTTTTGCGTTTGCGTTCTTTTTCTTCCTCACTGGAAAAAATAGACGTTGCATTTGAAGCCGCCCAGCGCGTTCCTGCAAGTAAAGATGCTTTTGCAATCGATAAGCGTCGATCCATAGAAGAAGTTTTCAGTTGTTTAAGCTTATCGTTCTGATCTGACATGTAAACTAAATCCTTTAATCAGCAAATAGCAGAATAATTCATTGTAGCGAATCTTACCGTGTCTTAGCGTATTAAAAAAGTTCAACATGCTGAATAACCAGTAAAGTTATGCAGCGCTCAGGCTGAAATGCAGCGGCGCTTGAAGCGGCCGGGGCCGGCTACAGGTTGAATTTAATTTTCATCTCGGTTTTCTGCTGCAGAAACTGCCTGTTGGCCTGTATATGCTGGCAGATTAAGACCTGTACAGACGCATGCATGAAGCCATGCGCATAGCCTTTGACAATGATAATGCTGGGCAGGCTGAAAAACAGGTGTTTTGCGTCTTCGGCCGTGGCGGTTTCAAAAATGCCGTTATCCACCAGCATCTGCTGAAAATGCAGCTTTTCTTTGATGACTTGGGGATTCAGATCATTCCAATAGCTGTGGCGCATGGCCATCAAATTATTGTGTTTATAGCTCATAAGTTCAAACTGGAAAGCAGCGGGCAATGAGCTGGATAAGATTGGGGCAGGCGGCCTGATTTCAATGCCGGCGCAAAATTCAGGCTGTGTGCTAAATTCCGGTTTTCCATTATAGGATTCTGCATATGATTGCTGTACTATTCTGTGAAACACAACAATAGCTTATGTGGAATTTTGCCGCTTCTGAGGCAAGGGGATTGTATGAAACTGTTAAAGCCGATTTTATTTTGCTTGGCTGCTGCTGGCGCTGGGCATGCTTCAGCCGGCGGACTTTCTAAAGAATACCGGCAGTGCATGAATGCCACTTATGGCGATACAGATGTGATTCAAAAATGCCTTAAAAAAGAATTGAAAATTCAGAATGAGGATCTGGAAAAATATTACAAAAAATACCTGAAGAATGCGGGCGCTTATGAAGAAAATTATAAGACCCAGCACAGGCTTTGGGAAAACCGGATGAATAAAGTCTGCTATTTTAACAGCAATTCAGTGCATGTCGCGATCCGCCAGGCCAAATGCGTTTTAGGCATGACTTCAGAGCGCGCAGGCTATTATGAAAAGAAAACTTCAGCTTTTGAATAATTGACTTTTATCGGCATGAAAGCGTAAAAAAACCATGAAAACTAAGGTATCATAAGGCGTTTTAAAAATATGACCTTGGAGACGCCTTAAGTGGATCGACCGACTATTAGCCCTGAGCATTTGCAGGAAGCCGCTGAAAACTTAACTACCATCCGCGATTTTATCCGTTTCGGTGTTTCAGCATTACGTCAATACGATGCACACTTAGGTCAAGGCACAGAAGATTATTTTGCTGAAAGTTCTGCGCTGGTGCTGCAGACTTTGTCTTTAGACTGGAATGCCGATTCAGAAATTTTAGATGCAAAAGTTTTGCCAAGCGAAGCTGCCGAATTTCTCGCTTTGCTGGCGCGCCGCATCAATGAAAAAGTTCCAACCTCTTATCTGCTGAATTTGGCTTATTTCTTCGGCAAGCCGTTTTATGTTGATGAGCGCGTGCTGATTCCGCGTTCACCGATTGCCGAATTGATTGAAAACCGTTTTGCGCCTTACTGCCTGGATGAAAATGGCCAAGCGCGCGAAGCTGCCAACAACTTGCCGGAAAACCCGAATCCAAAAACGCCACAGCGCATTTTAGACATGTGCACCGGTTCAGGCTGCATCGCCATTGCTTTGGCTTATGCATTCCCGGATTCTGAAGTGGATGCCACAGATATCTCCAAAGAAGCGCTGGAAGTGGCTTCTATCAACGCGGAACATCATAATAAGCAGTATCAGGTGGCTTTGCTTGAGTCTGATTTGTTTGCCAAAATTCCCGCTGAAAATCAATATGACTTGATCGTTTCGAATCCGCCGTATGTGGATGCGGAAGACATGGCGGATTTGCCGGAAGAGTTCCACCATGAGCCGGAACTGGCGTTGGCTGCGGGCCAAGATGGCCTGGACCTTGTGCGCAAAATGCTGGCGCAGGCTGCGGACTACTTAACTGAAGACGGCCTGATTGTGATTGAAGTCGGCAACTCGGAATGGGCGATGAAGCAGAACTTCAATACCGTTGATTTCTACTGGCTGCAGTTCCAGAAAGGCGGCACAGGCATCTTTGCTTTAACTGCAGCGCAGTGCCGCAAATTCCGCGATTTATTCATTCAATCTGTTCAAGCATAAGGAGCAGCTGAGCATGGCCGGTAACAGTATAGGGCAGCTTTTCCGCGTAACGACTTGCGGTGAATCTCATGGCGCAGGCCTAATGGCGATTGTGGATGGTGTTCCTCCCGGCCTTGCACTGAGCGCAGAAGACCTGCAGCAAGACTTAGACCGCCGCAAGCCAGGCACCTCTAAGTTTGCAACGCAGCGCAAAGAGCCGGATGAAGTGGAAATCATTTCCGGGGTATTTGAAGGCAAAACCACCGGGACGCCGATTGGCCTGCTGATCCGCAATACAGATCAGAAATCGAAAGATTACGGCAATATCGCGCAGACTTTCCGCCCCGGCCATGCAGATTATACCTATACGCAGAAGTACGGTTTCCGTGACTACCGCGGCGGAGGCCGTTCCAGCGCGCGCGAAACCGCAATGCGTGTGGCAGCCGGCGCAATTGCGAAAAAGTATTTGGCGGAAAAGTTCGGCATTGCTATCCGCGGCCATGTCACGCAAATCGGCACTGAAAAAGCTGAGAAGCTGGACTGGAATGAAGTGCCGAATAATCCATTTTTCTGCGGCGATGCCGATGCAGTGCCGCGTTTTGAAGCTTTAGTGACTTCACTGCGTGAACAGGGCACCAGCTGCGGCGCGAAACTGGAAATTCTGGCAGAACAAGTGCCAGTCGGCTGGGGCGAGCCGGTCTTTGACCGCCTGGATGCCGATATTGCGCATGCCATGATGTCCATCAATGCGGTGAAAGGCGTTGAAATTGGCGACGGTTTTGCCGTTGCGGAACAGTTTGGCCATGAAACGCGCGATGAACTGACTACGGACGGCTTCTTGGCGAATCATGCCGGCGGCATCTTAGGCGGGATTTCTTCGGGTCAAACGATCCGCGTTGCGATTGCGCTGAAGCCGACAGCGTCTATTACGACACCGGGAAAAACCATCAATATCAGCCGTGAAAATGCAGACGTATTGACCAAGGGCCGCCATGACCCTTGCGTGGGCGTGCGCGCTGCGCCAATTGCTGAAGCGATGCTGGCGATTGTGCTGATGGATCACTTTATGCGCCACCGTGCGCAGAATGCCGATGTCGCTGCACCATTTGCGCCGATTGAGCCGAAGTAAAAAGTTTTGATCAGAAAGCCAGGCTGAATGTCTGGCTTTTTTTTACCTTGTTTTTCAATCAGTATGTTAGATCAGCTGTATAAGAACAGTATTAAAAAAAAGGAGAGCAGGATATGCAACTGAAATTCAGGCTGGCGTGCCAGAATGATCTGCCGTTTTTAGTCAGCCTGATCAATGGGGCTTATCGAAGCGGCGGTGCAAAGAGCTGGACCAGTGAACTGAATATTGTGGCAGGTCAGCGCATTGACTTGAACCAATTGCAGCAGGCTTTGGCGCAGCCGGATTTTGAACTTTGGCTGCTGGAGCGTGAGCAAGCGGATGTTTCTGAAGTGCAGGGCTGCATAGGGTTAACTTTGAATTCAGAATCTGCAGAAATCGGCACATTTTGTGTTGACCCCAAGGCGCAGAATGCTGGCTTAGGGCGCAAGCTGCTGGCATTTGCGGAAGCATATATTCAGCAGAATCATCAAGCCATCAGGGTTTTAGAGATGCATGTGCTGCATGTCAGAACTGAACTGATCGCATTTTATCAGCGCTGCGGCTATGTTCAAACGCAGGAAATCGCAGCTTATCCCGTCAATGCCAATGTCGGCCAGCCTTTGCTAGCTTTGCATTTAGTGCATTTGCAGAAAGAGCGGAGAATGCAAGGCTTTGCCGAAGCCTAATGTCATTGCCTGAATTGCGCTGAGATTCCGGCGGGCTGCAGCCAAATCAGCCAGTTGCGCCTTGCAGATTGTTCAGGAAGTTATTCAAAAAATTATTCAGAAAACTTGAGTCAATGAAGGCTTTGCCGCTGCATTCCTAAAAATGCAGCGCCTTAATTTTAGCGGACAGCTGCAGTTTGGCTTGATCGATCAGCGCGGGATTTGTGGCAGCGGACAGCGCAGAGGCATCTTTTTCACCCAGAAAATATTTAATGCGTTCCGCATTGGCGCCGGAAGGATGCGGCAAGCCGTCAAGAATCTGTTCAGGCTTTAAATAGCCTAAGCAAGACAGGAAATACAGCACTTCAGTCACGCTCTGGCCAAAGGGAATATAAACAGCGCTGGCCAGCTGCGCGGTTTCCGGCAGAAAATAAGCTTCTATATGCTGTTTCAGAAATTCATTTTTCAGCATGCCGGGCGAGGAGCCGGCATAGTTTTTCCCTTTGACCAGAATGCATTGCCTCAGCACCGAGGTCATATGCACCAGCGCCTGCTGCTCATCAAACAGCGCCTGCGCGCTTGGAATGCCTAATTTATGCTGCAGGCCAATATGGTCTAAAATTTTCACTAAATTTGCGCGGATCGGCCCGCTGAACGCGCCGGCAGCTTTGGCTTGCTTCAGCACTGCATCAGCCGGCAGGCCCTGTTTCAAACCGTCCTGTGCAGACTTCAGCGCATTGCGCCACTGCGCCTGACCGGGGCAGATGCCGGCTAAAACGACCTTAGCTTCTGCATTGACGGCATCGAAAGGCGTATAGAAGCTCTGCAGATTGCCGGCCTCGCCCGTCAGCAGCAGCTCAGACTGGGTCAGCTCATCCAGTGAATGCTTCAGAATGGTGCCGGAAAAATCGCTCAGGGTGCAGGCGTGCATATGTGGCGCTTCAATTGCAGATGAGAATGGCGCCATTTTATGCTTTTTTGCAGCCCTGCATAAGCCATGCGGGCTGCAGGGCTTAAGCATCATGATTGTCGCGGCTGTAAAATAAGCACAATATTTATAAAAATAATGCTAGAAGATGGAAAAAAAATTGCTCATAGTATCTACAGCAATTATTGCAGGAGAGAAGCGCCGTGTGCGCTCGCCGAAGGAGCAAGGCCTCAGGAAACTCTCAGGCAAAAGGACTGCAATAATTCAAACATTCTGGAGAGAAGCGTCTGCAAAATGATGCTCACCGAAGGGGGAAGGTTGGTCAGAATAGTTTCTGATTTCAATTGAAGCTCTCAGGTACCCCGACAGATGAGGCACATCATGATTTGAAATGCTTTGCATTTTAAGGGGTGCGTATGTGTCATATTGCAGTGATCGGTGCAGGTATAACCGGGGTGACAACAGCCTATGAACTGAGCCTGCTGGGCTATCAAGTGACTGTGGTCGACAGGCATTTATATCCTGCGATGGAAACGTCTTTCGCCAATGGCGGGCAGCTGTCCGCCTGTAATGCGGAAGTCTGGAATCAAAAATCGACGGTGCTGAAAGGCATAAAATGGATGGCGCAGAAATCCGCGCCCTTGCTGCTGAACCCGAGCTTCAGCGTGCATAAATATGCATGGCTGCTCGAATTTATGGGCAATATTAAGCACTATCAGGCCAATACCAAAGAAACGGTCAGAATAGCCCTGCTGGCCCGCCAGCGCCTGTTTGAAATTGCCGAAAAAGAACAGATTCAGTTTGATTTGGAAAAGCGCGGCATTCTGCACTTTTACCATACGCAGGCAGACTACGAGGTAGCGGTCCGCGTCAATGAGCTGCTGCGTGAAGGCGGCTTAGAACGCCATGCGGTAAGCAATGCGGAAATAAAATCCATCGAGCCGAGTTTAACCGGCGACTATTACGGCGGCTTTTACTGCCCGGGTGATGCAACTGGCGACATTCATAAATTCAGCTCGGGCTTAGCGGCGGTTACTGAAAAACTTGGCGTGACTTACCGCTTTGGCATGGAGGCATCGGCGGTTCAGCCGCATGAAAAAGGCGTCAGAATCCAGCTGAAGCCCAGCGATGAAAATATGGAACAGCCGGAAGATGCGGTTGAAATGCTGAATGCAGATGCCATTGTGATCTGCGGCGGGGTCGGCAGCTATCAGCTGGCGGAAATGCTGGGAGACCGGGTGAATGTCTACCCGGTTAAAGGCTATTCCATTACGGTTGAGCTGAAAGATGATGCCAGCCAAGCGCATGCGCCGTGGGTCAGCCTGCTGGATGAAAGCGCTAAAATTGTCACCTCCCGGCTGGGCGCAGGCCGGCTGCGGGTTGCAGGAACGGCGGAATTCAACGGCTATAACCGCGATATCCGTGCAGACCGCATACAGCCCTTAACCGATTGGGCAAATAAAAATTTTGAGCTTTCTACCGAGTTTGTGGTGCCTTGGGCCGGCTTAAGGCCAATGATGCCGGATATGATGCCAAGAGTAGAGCGCGGCAAGCGGGAAAGGGTATTTTACAATACCGGCCATGGCCATTTGGGCTGGACGCTGTCCGCAGCTACAGCAGCAATGATCAGCCAGCAGGTTGCACAAAGCCATCCCATATAAAGCGCTTCAGCATTGCGCAGGGCCTATGAAATTCTGCAGCCTATGAAAATAGGCTGCTAAAGAGTATTTTTTGATCAATTGCTGCGGTTTGCATTAGCTGCAGTTTTAAGCTTGCGTGCATCAGCCGGAAGAGGTCTTTTTCTTTTTCGGAACCGTTTTGAGGATTAATGCATAGGAGTCTTCAACTAAATTTTTCACTAACTCGGCATGAATTGCGTCACCGGGATAAATGCTGATCCAGTGCTTTTTATTCATGTGATAGCCGGGTTTGATGCTGGGGTAAATGTCCCGCAGCATCACGGCGTTGTCCGGCGCGCATTTTAAGGTCACAATCCGCTGGCCCTGATGCTGCGAGCAGAGCAGGAAAACTTTTTCAAAGGCCTTATAGGCATCCACCCCGGGGCCGAAAGGCTGTGAGCATTCCGCGCCCATCAAATGCATCGCCGCCGCTTCAGCAGTTTTTTTGATTTGCTGATCATTCATCTGCAGTTATCCTGTTAAAAGGCCGAACGGAGCAGCGCCTGCTAGTCGTACAAGCGGTAAATTCCGGCAAAGCGGCCGCAGCCTTTTTGCGAAGTTTTTACCGCCAGCAGCGCTTTGCTGTAGCTGAACTGGTATTTGCAGTCGTGTTCATTGTCCGTAATCTGGCTTTTTTGATCCGGCGTGGTATAGGCTAAAAAAGGAATGGCCTGCGCCTCGGCGCGGTTATTTGGGCTACGGTAGGCCAAGCCTTCAATTTTAATCCGGTCTTTGCTCAGCTGATGCACTTTCATATGCACCTGCGGCTGGGCAAAATGGCCATTTTCAAATTTCAGATAATGCTGCGTCAGGCTCTGGTTCAAAGACACAAAAATATTCAAGTCATCCGCGCGCAGATCAAGCTGCTGCTTAAAGCAGCCCATGCTTTTGCACTGGCGCATGCGCTGCATCCACATCTGCTGCGTATCCTGCACAATGCGGGCAGGCGCGTCCGTCACCAGCAGCGCGGTAAGATAGAGATTATCCAAATGCTTGCGCTGTTCAGCAAATTCAGCCGAGCAGATTTTGTGAAGGGAAGCGCTGCCGGCTGCAGTGCAGCTGATTGCTTCCGCATGCGCCGCATTGGCGCACAAACAGCCAATGCCCAAGCCAAATGCAAGGGTTTTGATGATATTTATATCGGTTTTCAACAGCATGATCGCTTATACTTTCACTATGTTGCGCTTGCCCTAACTATAGCGAAATAGAAAGCGTGAATACAAGATTTCAACCGTTTATTTCTGAAGGAAGAATGCCGTGGCTGCACAAATTAGAATCGGTCAAGGACTGGATGTACATGCTTTTGAAGAAGGCGACTTTGTAACGCTGGCCGGCGTTAAAATTCCGCATACGCATGGCTTGAAAGCGCATTCAGACGGCGACGTCGTCCTGCATGCGCTGTGCGATGCGCTGCTGGGGGCCTTGGCTTTAGGCGACATCGGGCAGCATTTTCCGGATACTGACCCGCACTTTAAGGGCGCAGATAGCAAAGTTCTGCTGAAGCATGTTTATCAGCTGATTTTAGACCGCGGCTATGTGCTGAATAATGCCGATATTACTGTGGCCTGCGAACGCCCAAAACTGGCGAAGCACAATCTGGAAATGCGCCAAAGCATTGCGGATGTGCTTGATGTAGAAGTTACGCAAATCAGCGTAAAAGCCACGACAACTGAACAGCTGGGTTTTACTGGCCGTCAGGAAGGCATTCTGTCAATGGCGACGGTGCTGATTGCTCACGCGAAATGATTTGGATTGATTAACGACAGCTGCAGCTCCTGGGTGGATTTGCGCCCTTGCAGCTGCAGTGAAACGGCGTGGATCAGTCCTGTCCAGGTTTCATTCGGTTGCCAAACCTGATGCATTAAATCCTGCGCCGCCGGCAGATCGGCATTCATATAATATTGGCGGTATAAATACATCAGGCTGCTGGCGCGGAAGTTTTTGCAGCAATGCACCCAAACCATCTGTTCCTGCACCAAATGATCAATCATGTCTAAGGCCAGCAGGCATTGCTCATCAGAAGGCAGGTCCCATGAAATCGGCAATTGAATATAGTTCAGGCCCAGTTCCAGGCAAATCCGGTCTTCATTGTCCAAATGCTTGCCGGCATCCGTCAGCGCCAAATTGATGACCGTGGTTACGCCGTATTCTTTAATTAGCTGAAGCTGTTCAGCAGACGGCTGCCCAGATGTAAACAAGTGCTCATGAATAAACTGGAAGTTTTCAATCTGGCTTAAGCCATTTTCAATATCATTCATAACATTATTTTTGCTTTCAAGTCATACAGCAACTATAAAGTAAAAACGCCATCTTGACGATGGCGTTTTGTAGCTCTTAACGGTTTGGCAGGACGTCCTTGAGTGCCTCATGCATTTCCAGCAGGGCTTTTTCGGTGGTTTCCCAGTCGATGCAGCCGTCTGTGACGGATTTGCCGTATTCCAAATTATTGAGGTCTGCAGGAATGTCCTGGCGGCCGCCTTTCAGGTGGCTTTCCACCATCAGGCCGACAATGGATTTATTGCCGTCCAAGATTTGCTCGGTAATATTTTTCAGCACCAGCGGCTGCAGGTACGGGTCTTTATTGGAGTTGGCATGGCTGGTGTCAATCATGATTTTGCCGCTGACTTTGGCTTTTGCCAGCGCTGCTTCCGCGTCCGCGACTGAGCCTGCATCATAGTTCGGCTTGCCGTTGCCGCCGCGCAGCACAACGTGCGCATAAGGGTTGCCGCTGGTGTGAATTACAGACACTTGGCCCTGATCATTCAGGCCCAGAAAGCTGTGGCCGTGCTTAACGGACTGCATGGCATTTGTCGCTACAGTCAGTCCGCCGTCTGTGCCGTTCTTGAAGCCGACAGGCGAAGACAGGCCGGAAGACATTTCACGGTGCGTCTGGCTTTCTGTTGTGCGCGCGCCAATAGCAGACCATGAAATCAGATCCTGATAATACTGCGGCGAGTTCGGGTCCAGCGCTTCAGTTGCGCAAGGCAGGCCTTTTTCATTCAGTTCAAGCAGCAATTGGCGGCCAATGCGCAGGCCTTTTTCAATATTGAACGAGTCATTCATGTCCGGGTCATTAATCAGGCCTTTCCAGCCCACAGTGGTGCGCGGCTTTTCAAAATAAACCCGCATGACCACATAAATTGAATCTTTAATTTTGTCACTGAGCGTTTTTAAGCGGTCTGCATATTCATGCGCCGCTACGGTGTCATGAATTGAACATGGGCCAATGACAATGAATAAGCGCTTGTCTTTGCCGTCCAGAATATTGCGGACGGTTTCGCGGCCTTTTAAGACCGTTTGATAGACATTTTCAGTCAAAGGCAATTCTTTTTTGAGCTCTGCTGGCGTTACAAGGGGCAGAATGCTTTTCACATTCACATCATCGATATCTGATTGAGTAATTTGGTTTGACTGTTGTGTATTCATTGCCGTCACTGGTTGTTCATACAAAAGGTTGTTTCATGGCCCGAATATAACATGAATGCAGCACTGCATTGTTATAAAAAAGATCAATAATTCGGTGAAAAAAAAGTGATGAATCGTATGGATAATTTAAACATTCACGCTTTTTTCTGCTGAAGCTGCAGCGCCGGGCAGCACATAGGCCGCAGCCGGTTTTGCTGCAGGCTTGGCTTTGATCGGATTGATCATGAAGTTCAGGCCTAAGGCAAACAGGGTGATGCCAAGAATTTTGCGGATCAGTTTTTCCGGCAGGCGGGAACTGATGAGCGTGCCGACGATAATGGCCGGAATGGAGCCGCACAGCAGCCAGCCCAGCAAATGAAAGTCTACATTGCCTGAAGTCATATGGCCTATGCCTGCGACAAAGGTCAGCAGTACGGCATGCACCACGTCAGAGCCGATAATCCGGATCATCGGCAAGTTCGGGAACATTAACACCAGCGCCATAATGCCGAATGCGCCTGCGCCGACAGAAGACAGCGTTACAAATACGCCCAGAATAATGCCCATGAAAACAATATAGGCGCGCTTGGACTTGGTTTGCAGGCTTTCCTTTTCATAATCTGAGGAATAATCCACCAGCGCGTCTTTATTACGGATTTTATTAAACAGCGCCTCAATCTGCGCGCGGAATATAATTGAAACGCCCGTCAGCGTCAGCATGAAGCCCAGCACCATGGTTAAGACCATTTTGTAATTTGCCGACTGGCTTAAATAGTTGTCCAGCACCCAATGGGTTGCAAATGATGCGGGAATGCTGCCGGCGGCCAGCCAGATCACAATGGGCCAGACGATATTCATTTTTTTGGCATGCACCAGAGAGCCGCAGAATTTTGAAATGGCGGCATACAGCAAGTCGGTGCCAATCGCAATATGCGGTTCAATCCTGAATAGGCTGATCAGGATTGGCGTCATTAGGGAGCCGCCGCCGACACCGGTAATGCCGACGCAGAAGCCGACCAAAACACCGGCCATAATAAATTCGAAAGGACCAAACATGGAGATATGCCAAATATCATAAACGTGCATATGTTATGACTTTTTAATATAAGCTGTTGTCTTGATTGTTGATTTGCTTATTCTAAAAAAAGATAAAGCGCGGCGGGGCATCAGCTCCGCTGCCTGTGCGCTTAAAGCAGGTATTGCGCTTAGGGGGGGACACAATACAGGCTGCTTCAGGCGCTGCTGAATCCATTGGCTTGCGGGCATAATGACCCATTAAAAATGGCGGGATGCGCTTGATCATTCAGTATTTTACAATCGCAGTTTGTCCGTTTTCAAAAGCTTAGCGCGAAGACATTCAAACGGAATGGATTATGTTAAAATGCGCGCAAGCTTAAATGCGCCAGCGTCATGAGGATAAAAAACTTGCAAAACCGGAAGCTTAAAATTGGAATCGTTGTGGGTGAAGTATCGGGCGATACCTTGGGCGCCAAGCTGATCCGCCGCTTCCGTGAGCAAGGCATTGATGCTGAGTTTGAAGGCATTGGCGGCCCGCAAATGATTGCGGAAGGCTTTAAAAGCTATTATCCGATGGATATTCTTTCGGTGATGGGTATTGTGGAAGTGCTGAAAGACCTTAAAAAATTATTTGCGGTGCGTGACGGCTTGCTGGACAGATGGACTGAAAATCCTGTCGATGTGTTTATCGGCATAGATGCGCCGGATTTTAACCTGCGCCTGTCTAAAAGCCTAAAGCAGAAACAGCTGCCGGTTAAAACCGTGCAGTATGTCAGCCCTTCAGTCTGGGCATGGCGCCAAGGCCGCGTGCACGGCATTAAAGCCAGCATTGATCTGGTGCTGTGCCTGTTTCCGTTTGAAAAAGCCTTTTTTAAAAAATGGGATGTTCCGGCTGCCTTTGTCGGCCATCCACTGGCCAGCCAGCTGCCGCTGCAGAACCCGATTGCGGAAGCCAAAGCGGAATTGGGCTTGAACGCAGACCAAAAGCATATTGCCTTGCTGCCCGGCAGCCGGCGCGGTGAAATTGAGCGCTTAGGGCCATTGGTGCTGGAAGCGGCGCATATTGTGATGCAGAAGCATCCTGAATATGTCTATCTGATCCCGGCCATTAACGATGCGCGCAAACAGCAGATTGAAGCGCTGCTGGAAAAATACCCCGCCGAATTTAAAGCCAAAGTGCAGCTGCTGGAAAACGCTGGAACGGAATCTAAAATTGGCCGCCAGGTGATGAATGCCTCCAATATTGTCGCGCTGGCATCGGGTACGGCAACCTTGGAAGCCATGCTGCTGCACCGCCCGATGGTGACGTTTTACCAGCTGAACTGGCTGACCTATCATGTGGTGAAATTCTTAATCAAAATTCAGTATTATTCGCTGCCGAATATTATTGCCGGCAAAAAAGTGATTCAGGAGCTGATTCAAAAAGACGCCACGCCTGAAAAGTTGGCCGCTGAAATTGAGAAACTGATGAATGTGGAAACCGCGCAGATTCAGGCCATGCAGCATATCACCATGCATAAGCAGCTGCTTTCCGGCAACAGTGAAGATCCTGTTCAGGCCATTTTGAATATTTTAGCGCAGTCCTAAAGCTGCCGCGCCATGCTTAAACTGCATTTTTGCATGCGCGCAGATGTTATGCGTTCCGCTGAAACTGCTGCCGGTACTGGCTGGGCGTAAGTTCAAAACTGCGCTTAAAAGTCTGGCTGAAAGCGGTTTCGGAAGAATAGCCGACTTTATGCGCAATCTGCTGAATAGACAGCTGGCCGCGGCGCAAATGCTGCTGCGCCAAGCGCAGGCGGTGCTGCTGCAGATAGGCCAAAGGCGGTTCGCCAATCATTTGGCTAAACAGATTGGCGAACTTTGAGCGTGACATGCAGCATTGTTCGGCCAAGCTTTCCACAGTCCATGCGCGTTCAGGCTGGCCGTGAATGGCCGCCAAGGCATTTGACAGTTCAGGATCCGACAGCGCATTCAGCCAGTTTTTTGAATCGCTGAGCTGGGCAATATAGTCGCGCACGCATTCTATAAATAAAATGCTGACCAAATGATCGAGGATTTTGTCCCGCCCGGGGCGGATTTGATTCACTTCGACCGCTAAAAACTGCAGGCCGATTTGCAGCCATTCCGGCGCGGTGCTGCTCATAATATGCTGAATATGCATATATTCAGGCAGGGCATTGAACAGCGGCTTGGCCATAATGCTGTCGATATGGCCGCGGATGGCGAGAATCAGGCAGGCTTCATGTTCAGGAAACTGCTCGGATTCCAGCTGGATGGTTTTCTGGCGCTTTTCATCAAACAGCGGGGCAATGTTCAAGACTTGATTAAAAACTGGGCGCTGCGATGCGCTGCAGAAATGATTTTGCCCTGAGGGAATTAAAATTAAGTCGCCGGCTTCAAGCGCAATCTGTTTCTCGCCCGCATGCAGAAGGCACTGGCCCTGCATCATGGCATAGGCAATCATGGCGCCCTGTTCGTGATAGTGAAAGGCCCAATTATTTTCCGCTTGCAAATAAATATATTCAGACTGGTTTAAATGAATATCATCAAAAATCTTACTTAAAGCATCCATGTTTTATCGTTCTATCTTGATTGCATGCAGGCTATGCGAATATCAAAGCATAGCCATTTATGTGTTTTGAGGTCAGTTCATAGCAAAATAAGCCAAAGACTTTTGCAACGTTTTTTTGGACGGCTGCGACTGTTGCTGCATGCGCATTTTTAGAAATAATAAGCATAGAACAAAAAAATAGGGAAGACAGGCAAATGAATGCGCCAGTAAAAGTCAGTGCAGAATTGCAGCAGAATATGCAGAGCGGCCGCCAGCTGGATAAAAAACGCTATGGCTGGCTGCTGAGTCCGGGCCTGCCGGTCATCGGCATGGGGATTTTGGCCGGCTATCACTTTGGCCCAAAAATGAGCAAAAAAATTTTTGCATTAGGCGGCCCGCTGCTGCTACATGTGATTATTCCCGGCATTGATGCCCTGGTTGGCGCAGATGACAACAATCCGACAGATGATGAAATTAAGCTGCTGGTGCAAGACCCGTACTATGACCGCATTGTGAAGCTATTTATTCCTTTGCAGATGGCTGCCAATGTTTTTGCCGGCTATGTGGTGAGCCGCAAAGAGGTGTCATTGTTAGACCAGATTTTGCTGGGCATTTCCATGGGCGCGATTAACGGCGTAGGCGTCAATACGGCGCATGAGCTGTGCCACCGGCCGAATAAAAAAGACCATTACTGGTCGCATGCCACGCTGATGCCGCTGGCCTATAATCATTTCCGCATTGAGCACCCTTATGGCCATCATAAGCGGGCCGCCACGCCGGAAGATCCGGCTTCATCTAAAATGGGCGAAACTTTTTATGAGTTCTGGCCGCGCACGGTTTTTGGCGGGATGAAGTCCGCGGTTGAAATTGAACAGCAGCGTTTAAAGCGCAAAGGGCTGTCATTCTTCAGCTGGGAAAATGAGCTGTTTCATGGCTGGGCCATGAGCGCGGGTTTTCATGCCGGCATGCTGAAGCTGTTCGGCAAGCGGGCTGCGCCGTATTTGGCGGTGCAGGCGCTGTATGGCATCAGCCTGTTTGAAATTATCAACTATATTGAGCATTATGGCTTAAAGCGCGGGCAGAAAGCGGACGGCAGCTATGCGCGCACCATGCCGGAACACAGCTGGAATAACAACAATATTGTGACCAATCTGTTTTTGTATCAGCTGCAGCGCCATTCGGACCATCATGCGTATCCGGCCCGGCCATTTCAGGCTTTGCGCCATTTTGCTGAAGCGCCGGAACTGCCCAGCGGCTATGCAACTCTGCTGATTCCGGCACTGATTCCAGCGCTGTGGTTTAAAATGATGGATCGGCGAGTGTTTGAGCATTATCAAGGCGATTTAAGCAAGGCCAATATTCATCCTAAGCGCCGCGCCCGTATTTTCAAGAAATTCGGATTCAGCGCAGAGTAAGGCAGGAAAGCTAAAGTCTTTGGGTTTAAAAACAGGCTCATGGGAAAATCATGAGCCTGTCCGGATCTATCTGGATGGAATCTCTTTTGAATTTTTCGGATCAATCCGCCTAGGTCAATTTAAAGCGCCGGATTCTGTATTTTCACTTGCGCGCGCTGAAGCGTTTGCGCAAACACAGGGTTCCAGCGCTGATAAGAAAAACCTGTTGATGGATGCTGAATGCAGCAGATGTCGATATGTTCAGGAAGCTTTGGAAGATGTGAGCTTAATGCTTTGCCCAGAACTAAGATAACTTGCGGCGCCAGCTGCTGCACAGTTTCAATAAAAGGCTGCTCTGCAGAAGCCCACATGGCGGGTGTCGGTCTGTCTCTTGGATTCTCAGAAACAAATTCTGGAATGTAATTATAAAAAGCGACGTGTTCCCAAACATCTCCCCGCGTATGGCTGTCCAAATAGCTGGTTTTATCTAAGCCAAGCAGCACCTTAGAGGTTTTAGTAAAGAATGAATGCCTCTCATCCTGCGCCAGCCAGCGGACGATTTCTGTTGTAAAGTCCGGGTGAAATTTGGATGCTTCGCCGTAATGCGATTCTCCAAGCACCAGAACGCGCAAGCCAAAGCGGTTATTGCTTAAATATCTGCTGCCGATCCAAGGCTCAAATTTCTGCGGTGGCGCAGCATGAGGCGCTGCGGTTCTCACAGGATAGCCCAGATTGATTTCAAAAGTTTCCCCGCAAGCCCCGTCTTCGATCAATTGCGCAAGCAGCTGGGAAGCCTGCTGATGTCCAATCAAAAATTGACGCTGCAAATCCGAAACTGAAATATGCTCCAGCTGCTGCAGATATATTTTTGCCTGCGGCAGCAGTTCTTCATTATTCGGCGTCATGTTTTTCTCCTTCTGTTAAACGGACAAGCACCATGCTGGCATTGTCATAAGCTTTGCGTTCTTCGAGCATCTGCTTCATCATCTTCAGCCATTCCTTCAGCGCCATGTCTGCTTGAAGCGCAGGCCACTCATGGCATTCCATCACATCATGCAGGCCGTCTGTGCAGAGCAGCAGGGCATCGTCCGGGGTTAAATATTCTTCCTGCGCAGCCAGTTCAGGCACTTCATGCAATGGGTCAGCGCAAAAATAGTACAGCAGGGCATTGTAGATCGTGGCGTACTGCTCACCGGCCTGCAGCTCGCCATTCAGGCGCAATTGCTCCAAATAATTATGATCGTGCGTCAAGCAGCGCCATTGCTGCGAATGGCTGCAGAACAGGTACACGCGGCTATCGCCTAAATGCTGAATATTCACAAAATTTTGCGGGGATGAATGGCTGACTAAAGCCAAAGTTGTACTTGCGCCATAGTATTTTTCATTATTT
This sequence comes from Acinetobacter sp., assembly GCF_036659555.1. Classification (GTDB taxonomy): domain Bacteria; phylum Pseudomonadota; class Gammaproteobacteria; order Pseudomonadales; family Moraxellaceae; genus Acinetobacter. The sequence goes on along the minus strand of NZ_JAVXCI010000034.1, from coordinate 3,458 downwards.
GCCAAGCTGCGGTTTAAGTGCTGCTGAAGCGCTTGAAAACTAATGGACTGAGCTGAATGGGAAGCCTGCTGCCACACACCGTCCAAAAGCTGCTGCGCAGCCTGTTCAGCGCCCGGACTGCTGCTGACGCCATCGGCAACAGCCACGCACCAAGGCGCACTGGCTGCGGCATGGCAATGCCGGCTGATCAGCCCATCATGCTGTATGACTTTGCCGTTAATTAAAATAGCGTCCTGCTGGCGGGCTGACCGCGCCCGCCATGTTAAAGCCTGCATTTCATAAACAAGAGGCATGCTGCGAACCTTGGCTTGAATTAGCCTTATTTATAAGCGTTTCAGCAGCGCAGTGCAAGCTTTATTTTTTGTATAAATACTTGAATTATATCAATATTTTTTTATTTAAACATGCTTTACGCTTTTCAGGCGCCGTTCATGGCGGAAAAAGCGCAGAAAATTGCAAAAAAATATTTCAAGGTGAAAAAAAGCACGCACTGCGCGGGCAGTGCGTGCTTAAAATTTAATGACAATCAATAAATTAAGGCACCAATACATTCAACTCGCGTAAAATGCCGCAGAGCTTGATCATCGGCATGCCCATCAGCGTAGTTTGGTCATGGCCGCTCATTTCTTCAAACAGGCTGATGCCGAGGCTTTCACACTTAAAGCTGCCGGCGCAGTGCAGCGGCTGCTCAATTTCAATATAGCGTTCAATTTCCGGCAGGCTGAGCTTGCGGAATTTCACCTTGTAATGCTCCACCAGCGTCTGCTCAAAGCCGGAAGCCGCGTGCTGCACGCTGAGCGCCGTACTGAAATAGACGATCTTGTCTGAATTGGCCTGCAGCTGCTTAATGGCTTTTTCAGGACTCAGCGGCTTGCCGATAAAGATATCCGGCGCGCCTTCACGCCATGCCACCTGATCTGAACCAATCACAATCGCATCGGGATGCTGCCCGGCAATGCACTTGGCTTTTTCAAAGGCTAAGCGTTGCGCCAGATCATCGGCATGGCTTTCGCCACGCGGCGTTTCATCAATATCCGGCACAATAGACAGGTAATCAACCCGCAGGCGGTCCATTAAATCCCTGCGGGTTGGGCTGCTGGACGCCAAAATGATTTTTTGAGTATTCATCACACTGCATATTCCATAAGGACATTAAGCGGCACATAAGACAGTACGGCTTGATGACATGCTTGTAGTTTAATAGGCGGGGCAAAGCCGGCCTGATAGGCTTCCACCCAGCGGGTCACGCAGATGCACCAGAAATCGCCCGGCTGCAGGCCCGGAAAGCCGGCTTCCGGCAGCGGCGTGATTAAATCATTGCCTGTCTTTTGAGAAAAGTTTAAAAACTCAGAAGTCATCTGCGCGCACATTGTATGCTGACCCAGATCAGTCATGGACGTGTGGCAAAAGCCGTTGCGGAAATACCCGGTAATCGGGTCAAAGCAGCAGCTGGCCAAAGGTTCGCCTAAAGCGTTTAAACGGTTGATATTTGGATCTGGATGAATGGACATAAGCACTGCGTCTTTAGAGGGCTTTTACTATGATAGCAAAAGTTTAGCTTTCGCTGCCTTTTCTGCAAAAGAAGCTAACCTTTTTCTGCATAATCATTTAGAATCTTGGCGTTTTGATATCAATGAAGAGAGCTATACATGAACTTTCAGCGTATGACTGACCTCGATTTAGCAGGCAAGCGCGTTCTTATCCGCGAAGACTTGAACGTGCCTGTTAAAAACGGTGTGATTACCAGCGATGCGCGTCTGCGCGCGGCATTGCCGACCATTAAAGCAGCCCTGAAACAAGGCGCAGCGGTTATGGTTTATTCTCACCTGGGTCGTCCTGTTGAAGGTGAACCGAAAGCTGAACAGTCATTGGCGCCAGTGGCGGCTTACCTGACTGAAGCCTTGGGCCAAGAGGTTGAATTATTGACAGATTACCTGAACGGCGTTGAAGTGCAGCCGGGCCAGGTTGTACTGCTTGAAAACTGCCGCTTCAATGCGGGCGAAAAGAAAAACAGCCCGGAGCTTGCAGCCAAATACGCAGCGCTTTGCGATGTATTCGTCATGGATGCATTCGGTACTGCGCACCGCGCAGAAGCTTCAACTGAAGGCGTTGCGCGCTTAGCGCAAGCTGCAGCGGCCGGCCCATTACTGGCGGCTGAACTGGACGCTTTAGGCCGCGCGCTGCAAACGCCTGAAAAGCCAATGGTGGCGATTGTTGCAGGCTCTAAAGTTTCAACTAAATTAGACGTTTTAACTTCATTGTCTGATATTTGCGATCAATTGATTGTCGGCGGCGGCATTGCCAATACTTTCCTGGCGGCGGCTGGCTTCAATGTCGGCAAATCGCTGTGCGAACACGACCTGATTGATACAGCCAAAGCCATTGCTGCCAAAGTTGCTGTGCCGCTGCCGACAGATGTGGTCGTTGCAGATGCTTCAGAAATCAACTTTGATGACTTCCTGGGCTCTTTAGCTGCAGCCAAAGCTGTGGTGAAAAAAGTTGAAGATGTTGCGGACAATGACATGATTCTGGATGTAGGCCCGGAAACTGCGCAAGCTTTTGCGGACATTCTGAAAACTTCAAAAACTATTCTTTGGAACGGCCCGGTAGGCGTATTTGAAGTAGACCAATTCGGTGAAGGCACAAAAACTTTGTCTTTAGCGATTGCTGAATCTGAAGGCTTCTCTATTGCGGGCGGCGGCGATACGCTGGCTGCAATTGACAAGTATGAAGTGGCGGATAAAATCGGCTACATTTCTACCGGCGGCGGCGCATTCCTTGAATTTGTAGAAGGCAAAACATTACCTGCAGTTGCGGTATTGCTGGAACGCGCATAACTTGACAGAAAATCCGGCAGACAATCCTGCGGAAAAAACCTGATAATGAAAGAAAGGCTGGCTTAGATCAGCCTTTCTTTTTTGCAAATCTGATGCGCAGATTTAAGCGATTCATTTTTTAGTCATTAAAATGAAATATATCTGCAATAAAATTCCCTGCAGTTACTCATCAACCTGTAGGAAAACCTGATGAACCTTAAATTGGCACTTGCAGCATTATTAATTGCGCCTTTGGCATTAACAGCATGTTCTAAAAAAGAAGAAGCGCCGAAAGCTGAAACTGAAGCGTCTGCACCGGCTACCGATGAGAAAGTTACGCCAGAACAGCTGGCTGCAATTGATGCATTAGACAAGCCAGTACTGGATGAAAAAAATACTGATGTGCCTGCAGAAATTGCCAATGCGCCTGCAGATGCAGCGACGCCGGATGCTGAAGCGTCAGCGGCTGCGCCGGCAGCTCACTGAGTTTGTTGTTTTTATTTTAAAAGTCCCTGCAAATGCAGGGATTTTTTTTATAAAAGGGCTTTTTGCTGCTGATTTGAAAGCATTGAGCATGTAGAATATGTCGCATTACCTGGGAGGACATTATGGCTCTTATTTCATTGCGCCAGCTCTTGGATC
>NZ_JAVXCI010000033.1:0-28262 GCF_036659555.1 Acinetobacter sp. | reverse complement strand
TGCTGTTTGCGTATAGTGAGAGCTAATCACTATGTAAGTTAAGATACAAGGAGGATCTTGCCTGCGCAAAGGCATTGAAACTTTTAAAGCAAAATGAGGCAGTGCAAGCATCATCGTTATTGCTGAAATAATTAACGTGACTAAAATCCAGTGCAATCATATTTTATAGGCAATTATTCGTAATACAGACTTTAAAATTTAGTTATAGCATATCCAGATTTAATAGGGTTGGAGTGTAAATAACCTAGAGGGAAAGGAATTAGAAAAAAGCCTGCATATTCCGCAGGCTTTAAAAAGAAAGAATCGCTTAGCGCATGCGTGACAGCCAGTCGCCTAAGCTTTGCACCAATTGCACCAAAATCAGCAGCACAATTACCGTTAAAATCACCACGCTGGTATCAAAACGCTGATAGCCATAAGAAATCGCCAAGTCGCCAATACCGCCTGCGCCAACTGCGCCGGCCATTGCCGTTGCGCCAATCAGGCTGATGGTGGCTGTGGTTAAGTTTAAAATCAGCGAACTGCGCGACTCCGGCAGCACAAACTTGAAAATAATCTGCCACGGCGAAGCGCCCATCGCTTGCGCGGATTCAATAATGCCTTCATTGACTTCCAGCAAAGACGTTTCAATCAGGCGGCCAATATACGGGCCGACATAAATGGTTAAAGGCACAATAGCGGCCCAAGTGCCGATGGATGTGCCAACCAAAACTTTAGTCAGCGGAATCACAGCAATCAGCAGGATAATAAAGGGCAGGGAACGCAGCGCATTAACAATCGGGTTCAGGCCGTGATAAATAATGCGGTTTGGCAAAATGCCCGCAGGGCGGGACGCAAACAGAATAATGGCCTGAATAAAGCCCCAAATGCAGCCGAACAGCATGGCGAAGAACACCATGTGAAAGGTTTCCTGCAGGGCAGTCACGAATTGGTCAATCGACAGCGAGCTTTTCCAGAACGGCGCAGTGACTTCAGTCAGCCACTGGACAATTAAATCTCTCATAGCTGCACTCCTGATTGCTCAACCTGTACGCCGCTTTGCTCCAAAAACTGAACCGCTTGCTGAATGACCGCAGGCTCGCCCAAAAGCTGAATAAACATTTGCCCAATCACCGAGCCGTTAATTTCAGTCATATTGGCAAATAAAATATTCAGGCTGACGTCAAACTGCTTAATGACAGACTGAATGACCGTTTCCTGAGCCGAACTGCCTAAAAACTTCAGGCAATAAATGCTTTTATGATTGGTATTTTCTAAATTATTTAAAATAGTAACCGGAAGCTGCTGCTGCAGCACGGTCTGAATAAAGTTTTTAGTGGTCGGGTGCTGCGGCTGGCTGAAAATGTCCAGCGTAGAACCCAGCTCAATCACTTTGCCCTGTTCCATCACGGCCACATAGTCGCAGACGGTCTCAATTACATCCATTTCATGCGTGACCATGACAATGGTAATGCCTTGTTCCTGGTTGATTTTTTTCAGCAGGGCCAAAACCGACTTGGTGGTCTGCGGGTCAAGTGCAGAAGTCGCTTCATCGCACAGCAGGATTTTAGGATGATTCGCCAGCGCGCGGGCAATGCCGACGCGCTGCTTTTGACCGCCGGACAGTTCATCCGGGAATGCATCTTTTTTATGCTTCAGGTCAATGAATTCCAGCAGTTCATCCAGACGTTTCTGGCGTTCAGCTTTTCCGACACCCAGCAGCGTGAGCGGCATTTCAATATTTTCCGCCACGGTTTTAGTCTGCAGCAGATTGAAGTGCTGGAAAATCATGCCGATATTGGTGCGCTCTTGACGCAGTTCGCGCGCATTCAAAGCCGTAAAGTCTTTATCATTGATAATGATCTGGCCTTGGCTGGGGCGTTCAAGCAGGTTAATCAGGCGGATTAAGGTGCTTTTGCCTGCACCGCTGTAGCCGATAATGCCAAAAATGCAGCCAGCCGGGATCTCCAGATTGATTTGATCCAGCGCTGTAACAGTTTGGCCTTTCAGTTCAAAGTGCTTTGAAATATTTTTAAATTGAATCATATCGTCAAGAGCTAAAGCTAAAGATAAAAGAAAAACAGGCAAAGTGAATTTGCCTGTTTAGATGTGCAAAGTATATTACTATTTTGCTTCTGTAAGATAGCTTACTGGCTTATTCACATCAATTTTTGTGCCGCCGAAGTGTTCCTGCACATACTGCTTCACCGCTGCAGTGTGGTACAGCTCGCCGACTTTTTTCAGCACAGGGTCATTTTGACGGTCAGCCGCCACCGCTAAAACGTTGACATTCATTTTGGTGCTTTGGTCGATTGGCTCATAGTAAACCGCATCTTTCAGCACGTTCAAGCCGCCTTCCATTGCTAAAGTATTGCCTAAAATAATTGCGTCAACTTCGTCTTTCACGCGTACAGCAGTCGCCATCTGAATTGGTTTGATCACAATTTTCTTAGCATTTTCAGCAATATCCGCTGGCGTGCCTTTTACATCGTCAAAACCGGCTTTCAGCTTGATTAAGCCCGCAGACTGAAGCAGCAGTAAAGCGCGTGATTCGTTTGCGCCGTCATTCGGAATGGCAATAGTTGCGCCGGTCTTGAACTCATCCAGCTTTTTCACTTTGCTGGAGTAGATGCCCATCGGCTCTAAATAAGTGGTCGAAAGCGGGGCAATTTTCTGTTCATTGCTGGCGTTGAATGCGACCATATAGGCATAAGACTGGAACGCGTTGACATCAATCTCTTTATTGGCAACCGCAGTGTTCATGGAAACATAATCAGTGAAGTTTTTCACTTCCAGCTTAATGCCGGCCGCTTTGGTTTCCGGCAGCCCGGCAATGTAGCGCCAAATGTCAGCATCTGAACCGGTAGAGGCCATGGTGACGGTTTGAACTGCGGCAGCGTCTTTTTGCTGCGCTGCATCGGCTGCAGGCGCTTCCTGTTTGCTGCAGCCGGCTAAGCCAACTGATAGGCCAAGTACAAGACCGAGGAGCTTTTTCATGTATTCATCCTAAATAATTTAATTATGGCTTTAAATTTGAGAATCTGTGTAGAGAGATTAAATCAAGCTGGAATCAGTCAAAAACTGATTGATGCATAGGACTTTAAAATCTCCAGTCATGGGATGCAATCAGATATCAGTCGCATAGCGGCAAAAATGATAAGCTGGAAACAGCAGGCTAGTATTCTAAGCGGTGTTTATTGTCCAGACTATCTTTTAAGCTGCACAATCATAACAATTTTTTTTTATGCATTATAGTGATTATAAATTGAATGCTTAGCTCATTTTTTGCATAGCAAGAGTGAAGATTCAACTAAATTAATTTTGAAAACAATATATTAAGTTTATTTAAATTATTCAGCCGGATTTTCAGGCCGGTTCGGGCGCTATATAAGATTTTATAACATAGAAAGCTAAAAAATAGATAAAAACGCAAAAGCTGCTGAGTTGCTTGGCTGCAAAAGATGAAGCGATGCAGGAGGGCTGCTGCATAATTCAGGTGAGCGCAGATTAGGAAAAAGCAAAATCAGAACAGCGGGTGCTGGCAGAAATGGTTACGCATTCGGTGATAAATTTCATTGAACACTTTGTTTATCAAGAAAATTTTAATTATTTCCGGCAATCGTTTAAGTTCTTTATCCGACATAGACGCCAGCATATCAAACCGTCCGCTAGGAAAACCTCAAAAGTGAATATTCTAAAAGCGGACATTTTAAATTTGGACTTACATGTTCAGTTCGTATAGTGGCCATCATGTTAAATGGAGATGAATCTTATTTAAAATTTATTTATCTATTTGAGGGCTTTCAGTATACTCCTGCACCTAATGCCCCATAGGTATTAGGTTATCGTGATTCGAAAGAAAGTCATCCATACAGGTTTATTCTTGTCCATGTTTGCATTGCTTATGCAAGCATTGGTCTTTCTTTCGCCGCTTTTACCTCAGCACGTGCAGCTTCAGGATGTCTTTTGTTTAAAGCTGCATGATGTTTCTGTTCATCATGCAGAAAATGATTCTCATGGAGTCCATGCGGAGCCGCATTCAGACAAACATGATCATGCAGAATGCAATCTCTGTGTTTTGCATCATCTAATTGCTGATAGTCAAAAAGAACCGGCATTATATGAAGTTAAATGGGTAATATTGACATTACCTGATTTTTTTCCCAGTTATGACTCAATAAAATTAACACCTATACCTTTTCAATATCCTTATAAGCAAGCCCCGCCTCAATTAATAGCTTAACTCTGCGTATTACTTTAAATGGCATTTGATATGCCATTGGACTAGATTTATCTATTAATTGGAAAAGCGATGAAATTTCAAAAATTACTTCTGACAGCATTAATCTCTTTCAGTTTCACTCAGCAAGTTCTGGCGCATCCGCGTGCAGATGGGCATGCGCCTGCAGGTGTCATGTATGAGCACCTTCATAAAGAAGGTGAATGGATGCTGGGTTATAACGTACAGCGTATAAATCAAGATAGCGGTTATTATCAAGATTCGGATCAAGCCGCGCCTGAATCGCTAGGACGCTACAGCATGCTCACTAAAGAGCATGAAATGTATATGCATATGCTGCATGTGATGTATGCCCCTACAGACAATCTCACGCTGATGTTGATGCCAATGTATATGAGCATGGACATGACAATGGACTCAAACCCAAACCAGACAGGTTCAGGGCACGGAAATCATGGCGGCGGGAATGATCATGGCGCACATTCACATAGTGTTGACGGCTGGGGAGATACGGTCATCAGTGCATCTTATCGAGCATTTGATCATGGTAAACACCAAGTCATCACGACTTTAGGTTTATCTGCGCCAACTGGTGACTATAAAAAATATGGGAATGACGGCAAACCAGTACATTATGGCATGCAGTTAGGCGCTGGCGTCTGGCAGGCAATTCCAAGTGTGACTTATGTCTATACTGAAGATAAAGTGAAAGCCGGGATACAGGCTTCAACTCGCCAGCCTCTATTTGATGATTTAAATGATTTAGGCTATTACGCTGGTGATCAGCGCAGTGCTACAGCTTGGTTAAGCTACCTTTGGCATCCAAATTTCAGTACTTCAGCACGTATCCAGTATAGCAATACCGATAAAATGCAAGGACACTATAAAGTGTCTCACAATCATAGTTCACCAGCGGATATCCAGGGAAATTATGGAGGTGAACAGACTTTTGCTGGAGTCGGTGTGAACTCGATTATTCCTGTTTTAGGCGGTGTTCGTGCGGGTGTCGAGTTTATGACACCAATCAATGAAAATCTGAATGGCGTACAGCAGCGTACAGACAATATTTGGAACGTTTCTATCAGCAAGGCGTTTTAATCGCTAAGTTTGTTTGGGATCTTTAAATATTTATGTTTAAAGATCCCTTTTTGAGCCTTGCGCTGATCTGCAGAAGCTGGAATCAGGGCAGGGCAAAGCTTTGATGTTCTAGTTTGTTGATACTGTGGCCAAGTATCATGGCTGTAAGGCGAAGCATGGCGCTATTGTCAATGCTCTTAGATGAGGGCTTCGCATAAGAGGTTTTATGTTAAATAATTACTAGAAGCCTTAATATGATAGAACCAATTTAAGGGGGAATTACTTGGAAAAAAAATATCTAGAGATTTTTCACCTATCAAATTTTCAGACTAATTTTGAAATTATCAAATATTCTAATAATTTTTATCTCAATGTTTATTTGGAATATGGATTTGAGCAGATTGAAAAAATTATTGAAATTAATAGTGATTTATTTAACTTTATTTTAAATAATAAAAATCAATTTGATATTTATTCAATTAAAACGATTAAAAACACTGCAAAGTTGAAAGTCGAAAATTTTTTTGCATCATCTTCTACAGTGTATTTATTAGATCAATTCTATTTTTTAGAAAAATGGAAGAAGCTAGACGACTCCTTAACCGTACAAACAGTCGCACTGCAAATTGACTCATTGCAATATAGACAGCTTAAAAATTTCGCATAATGGCCATTATGTTAAATAAACTTTAGGAATGAATTAATTTAAGATCTATTACATTGGTAAATATAAAAATGGAACTTGGTATTGTATGTCTTTGAACGTAAGTAACATTTACACATTATTTCCATCTAACAAAGCAAAATTCCTCAAAAGGTATGAAAACGAGTTATGTTTTAAAAAGAATTCACAGAGCTGGTGTATTAAATTAATTGATAACGCTTGGCATATCTTAACTCTTAGTGATGGAAAAGTTATAGAAAGTATAAATGCATCAGAATATCAGGCTTGTCTTCTATTTTTATATTTATGCCAAGTGATAACTACTGACCAGCCTAACCAAGCTAAAATATTATGTATGGATAGAGATTATTGTTTTGCTGAAAAAAATGGTGAATATCTATTAGAAGCCGGAGTAATGGTAAATACTCATGGGGAATATTTTTTAGATATAGAGCTAAATAAAGAAGAAATACAAAGATTTAAAGAAGATGGATTTAGGTTTATTGACTTATTGTTATCCGAGATTAGGGATTCTAATCCCCGTTATAATAACTCTAAATTTTCTCATAGAAATCGAACTGATTGGTACGTAAGCTCTCAAGAGTTAAAGGATTGGCAAGAACTCCAAATTATAGAAAAACCAATAATTATAGAAAAGCCTACTTATCAAGAGCCGAAGAAAAATGGAACTAAAATAGTTATGGTTTTTGTAGTTTTAATTTTTATCTTTTATATGATCTTTTTTCAGTTTTTGACTTTTGGTAAGAATTACTAAAATTAACATAATAGGTGCTATGCGCAATAATTTTTTATTTCTATATAAATCATTAACTTAATAATTATTAAATAGCCCAATCCTAACCGGTTGGGCTATTTAAATGACTTCTCATGTTTAAAGCTTATTATTTAAGCAATGTTTCACTGTTTTGACTGGCTTTCTGTATAGATCTCAGTCAAGCGCTTGCACTTTTTAAATGATATAAGTGTTTTAGAAAAGAAAAAATAGCTGCGGGTAACTTTGCTGTTACGCCAGTATTAGGTCTATTAATTATAAGTTGTTAATTTTTGACATTAAAAAGCCCCATGGTTAGGGGCTAGTCGTATGCGCATCTAAGGCGCACACTGTAAGAGGCTCATCTCATACTTCGCGTATTAAAGCACAAAAGATGAAAAGCGGCCAGCGCTTTCAGCTCAGCCCGTATTGCTTTTGCCTGTATCGCAGCCATAGCGGGTAAATTTTGATTTAAATGATTGAAAATAAAAGACTCATCATATACATATAAGAGCTGAAGCTTTTTCTTCACTTTTGCAGGATGCCTGATGAAAAATTTAGAAGATCATAAAAAAATTGCCATATTAATTGATGCTGACAACACGCAATGCAAGAAACTTAAAGTTATTTTAGAAGAGCTGAATGCGCATGGGCATGTCATTACCAAAAGGGCTTATGGCGACTGGTCATCTGACTATTTGAAAAACTGGAAAAGCTCGCTGAATGAATTGGCTATTCAGCCGATACAGCAGTTTTCCTATACCAGCGGCAAAAATGCCACAGATGCGTCGATGATTATTGATGCAATGGATCTGCTTTATTCCAAAAAATATGATGCATTTGCGCTGGTGTCCAGCGACAGCGACTTTACCCGCCTGGCGGCCAGAATCCGGGAGGAGGAGCTGTTTGTCTTTGGCGTTGGTGGCCAGAAAACGCCATTAGCTTTCAGAAATGCCTGCGATGACTTTATTTTCATCGAAAACCTAAAAGGCGATGAGTCCGCAGCTGCAGGGCCTGCAACGGCTGATGCTGAACATAAGCCTGCCGGACAGGAAAAACCGAAAGATATTCAAACACTGGTTTCATTTTTAAATAAGGCTTGGGAGCAGTATCAGGATGATGAGGGCTGGGTGAATATCGCTGCTGTCGGAAATTTTTTAAAGCGGGTCAAGCCGGATTTTGACCCGAGAAGCTACGGCTATCAAAAAATCCCGCAAATTGTTGAAAAGCTAGGCGATGATTTTGAAATGACTAAATATCCGGGCAAAGGGACGGTATCCATTATTGCATACCGCCCGAAGCATGCTAAAAGCCGCATTGCCTGAAAAAACTGTGCGGCGCAGCTTTTATTCAATCATCAGCAGGTCGGCGCTGTTGGCCTGCTTTAACGGCCTCAGCGCAAAGACTGAACGGGTATGGCGGATGCCTTTCATGGAATACAAATTTTTACGCAGGAAGCGCTCATAGTGTTCAGCGTTTTTGACGGCGACTTTAACTAAATAGTCATAGTCGCCGGTTACCAAATGCGCTTCCACCACTTCCGGCATATTGGCCAGCGTATCGCTGAACTGTTCCAGAATTTCGTCATCATGGCGTTCCAGCGTAATTTCAATAAAGAACAGCTCATTAATGCCAATGGCTTTCGGGTTGATGTTGGCGGTATAGCCTTCAATAATCTTTGAATTTTCCAGCCGCTTTAAGCGCGTCCAGCAGGGCGAAGAGGAGAGGCCGACTTTTTCAGCCAGCTGCGTTACGGTCAGGCGGCCGTCTTGACGGAGTTCAGATAAAATGCGCCGGTCAATTTTATCTAAAGCGTAGCGACTGTCATTCATGGGGTATTCCTGAGAATAATTTTCTTAATAATGGATATTTTGTGAAAATATTTCCTGATAATTCTAGAAAATCAGCAAATAAAAGAGAAACATTTGGGGCGGGCAATCGCTAAAATAAACTTATTCAGTCAAAGCCATTTGGGAGATTGGCTTTGATGTGCAGACAGCGCCTTTACGGGGAAGGGTGCCTTTTAAAGGCGCTGTCTGCGAACTTATTTACCGCACTTTTTACTGCTTCACCTGTCTTTGCTTAAGCCAGTAGGTCAGGGTTAAGCAGCCAACCCAAAGCGGAATCAGCGCAACCGCAATGCGCATGTCCGGCGTCAGCCACATCACCGCTAAAATGCCCAGCATAAATGCAATGCAGATGTAATTGCTGAAAGGGTAAATCAGCGCAGGGAACAGGGTCGGCTTTTTCAGCGCCAGCATGCGCTGCTTAAACTTCAGATGGGTCAGCGCCAGCATCATCCAGTTAATCACAATCGCTGCAACTACTAGGCTCATCAGCAGCTTAAAGGCTTTTTCCGGAAATGCGTAATTCAGCACTACGCACAGCAAAGTCACCAGTGCAGAGCATAAAATCGCTGCGTAAGGAATGCCGCGCCGGTTGATTTTCTTTAAAAACTGCGGGGCATTGCCCTGTTCCGCCAGCCCTAAGAGCATGCGGCTGGTGCCGTAGCTGGTGCCGTTATAGACAGAAATCGCCGCGGTTAACACCACAAAATTCAGCACAGTCGCCACGCCTTGGCTGCCCAGAGAGTCAAAAATCAACACAAAGGGGCTGCCGCCTTCCGCAATTTGATTCCACGGAAACAGCGAGAGCAGGACAATAATGGTCAGCACATAAAACAGCAGAACCCGATAAACAATCTGGTTGACGGCTTTAGGAATGGTTGTAGCCGGATCTTTGGTTTCCGCAGCGGCGATGCCGACCAGCTCAATTCCGCCAAAGGAGAACATAATGATCGCCATCGCCATGATCAGGCCGGAAATGCCGTTGGGGAAGAAGCCGCCTAAGGCCCATAAGTTGGAAATTGATGCGGTTTCGCCGCCTTGGCCGCTGGCCAGCAGCCATGCGCCATAAGCAATCATGCCGATGATGGCCAGAATTTTAATCATGGAAAATAAAAATTCTGTTTCGCCAAAGACTTTAACATGCAGCAGATTAATGGCATTAATCAGTACAAAAAAGCCAAGCGCTGAAATCCAGGTGGGAATTTCAGGCCACCAGTACTGCACATACAGGCCGATTGCGCTGAGCTCCGCCATGCAGACCAGAACGTTCAGCACCCAGTAGTTCCAGCCGGACATAAAGCCGGCAAATGGGCTCCAGAACTTATAGGCAAAATGGCTGAAAGAGCCGCTGACAGGTTCTTCAACCACCATTTCGCCCAGCTGGCGCATCATGAAAAAGGCAATTAGGCCGGCCAGCGCGTAGCCGAAAATAACCGAGGGGCCAGCCAGTTTAATGGTTTGAGAAATGCCTAAAAATAGGCCCGTACCGATAGAGCCGCCTAAAGCGATCAGCTGAATATGGCGGTTGCTCAGCCCATGCTTAAGCTGGCGTTGCTGTTGTGCAGACATGATTCATCCATCTCTAGCGCATGCAGTGCGGAAAAGCATGCGCTATGACTTAATAAAAATTCGTGATGGAAATATAATATTTATTTATTAATTAATAAAATTAAAATTATCAATAGCCGAGGTTTTTTGCCCAAATGGCAGGGCTTGACGGCGAAAATAAAGCCAGCCAAGCGTATTGCGGCTTAGGCTGGCGGTTATTGGGCGAGGTGTAGGCAGCTTTAAGCCTGCAGCTGGGCTGCAATTGCAGGCCACAGGTTCTGATGCGAGGTTTTGAACATCAGCATATGGCCAATGCCTTTATGGCCGTATGCGGCAGGCTTCAGCTCAATCATGGCGGTTGGCGCATTCGGGTACAGGCGCAGCAGGTCTTTGACATTGGCTTCTGTGGCAATCTCATCATCTGAAGACCACAGCGCGGTAATCGGCGCCTGCACTGCTGCATGGAAATCTTCATGCACGGTTCGGCCAATGGCGTTGATGACATAGCCCGGCTTGCTGCAGAACTGCGCCCATTGGCGGGCAACGTCTTTAGGCAGGTTTTCGCCCATGCCGATGGCATTGGTTGGCCCGTAGCCCAGAGTTAAGCGCGCCACGGGGAAAATGGCCTTGAACATAAGCGGCGCCAGCAGCTTGGTGCGGCCTTTCAGGTTTCTGACATGGCCGGTGGAGCCTGAAACAGCAATGACTTTGGCTACTTTATTGTGGTTTGGAACAATGCCCAGCAGCTGCCCGCCGGCGCTGTGGCCCAGCAGAATGACCTGTTCCGCGCCGGTTTTATTTAAAAGCGTGTCAATGGCTGCTGGAATATCCAGTTGGCCCCATTGCACAATGCTGGCGCTGGATTGGCTTAATGGCCCGTGCAAAGAGTCGCCAATGCCGCGGAAATCAAATACCAGAACATCGTATCCTTGTTCGCTGAGCCAGACGGCAAAGCTGTGGTAGAACTGCTTGGTAATGCCGGTTGCGGGGCAGATCAGCACGGGCAGGCTGTTCGGATTTGCGGCGCGCTGCGCATAAAAGCGGGCGCTTAAGCTGTAGCCGTCTTTACAGGTCAGGGTAAATGCTTCAAATTGAGCCATAATTATTCATAAAAAGTTGATCTTATCGCTGTTACTGTACACAAGTTCCAAAAAGAAACTTGAATGGTTTGTGACTTTAAAGTCAGTGCGGATCTCAAAATGCAAAGGGAAATATAGAACGATATGGATGCAGTGCAATTCACCGCAGCGGTAAAGCTGGCGGTTCTTTTCAGCGGAATTTTCCTGTGGACAGGCATGCTGACAGGCGTCTGGAAATACTGGCAGATCCGGCAATCTGCGCAGTCCCGCGCGCACTATTATGTGGATATTGCGCACCGGAGCAGCCTGCTGTATGCGCCAGCCTCGCTGATTCTGGCGGTTTTGGCTTATTTTTCGGCTTTTTCCGCAGGGCTGAATCTGCTTTGCGTGGCCATCAATCTGGTATTTTTCTCTTTTTCAATTTTAAGCTATACGCTGCACGGCTGGCTGCAGGATACCTCCAATCAGTTTAAAACGCCGCACCGGCTGGGTGAAAAAATGACTTTGCCGAACTGGATGATGACTGGCGCCATACTGCTGCTGGTTGCGGGAGAGGTCGGGGCGACAGCGCTGCTGCTGCTGGGAACGGGCTGGAATTTTTATGCATAGCCTGAAATGCGGGCGTAGGATTTAAAGCCTGTCAGTTAAGACATTGACTAGCTTTTTCTTTTTTAAATTCAAAATATTATTTGATACACGGAAGTGTCATCCGCAACCTGAGCAAGAACAAAAGCAGTGCTTTTGTTCGAAGCGCAAGGCGAAGCAACAAAACAAAGCACTGCTTTGTTTGCAGTGCAAGGCGAAGCGGTGGTCTTTGAAATGGACTGTTTTTGCGACGAAAGCTGTTCAAGTGCAGAAAGTGAACAGGTTTCGCGGTGAGGCGCACTGCGCCGCAAGATGCTTTCCTTGCGAAGCTCCGCTTCTCATTTAGCTAATGAAAAACACTGTTTCGCAAGGAACAAAACGAGCTCCGAATATTGAATTTACAATGGTAAGACTCCGCCGTGAATAGCCCAAAAAAGTTAAGACGTTTACGGCAAAACTCCTTAGTTGATCAATATTAGGCGCAGAGTCTGCTTTAAAATGGGGCAGTGGCTAAACGGCTTCTGTAAATAGATGCTATTGAGTTTGTGTTTTCAGGATTGCAGATTTTTTGAAGAAAGATTTGATTTTTTGCGCTTTTTTTTAGATGGATGACGGATCATCCATCTGTCTTGTCTTAGACATAATCAGAGTTTTTCTGCTTGCGGTACTTTTCATCAATCGCCGCCCAGAGGAAGAAAGCGAATGAGACAATCAGCGCATAGCCAAAGTATTCAAGCCTTAAGTTTCCCTGCATTAAGCCTTGAAGCAATAACGTAAGCATCAGCGCAATAGTGGTGCTTAAAAAAGTCACCATATTCTTATTGGCTTTTAGAGCGTTAATGAAGAATTCTTTATTGAAATGTATTGATAACATCTCCACCCCTCCTTTTGTTGTTTACTGCTGAAACCTGATTGTTTCAGTAAGCATTACATTTACAGTTTTACTGCTTATTCAAAAGCATTTCAATAGTAAATGTCATTATTTTGTCATATATCTATGTTAGATCATAGTCTATACGTAATACCATTATTAATTTGGTAAATACTGCATATATTGGCGCGCTATGGGTTGGGTTAAGAAAAATGAATGCAATATCTACCTATCATAAGGCAAGCAATATATATGCCAAAAGCATAAATTTGCGGAACGGAATAGAATAGGCGCTGACTGCGCAGAAAGAATGGAGGAAATGTAAGTGTTGTTTGGACTAAGGTAATTGAATTTTAATTATTTTGGAATCAGGCGCTGCAGGCCGCGTTATTTTTGGCGACCGCTGGCGGCTGGAATCTGGCCGCTTCAGAATAGGGCGCTGCCGCCGATACAGTGAGACAAATAAAAGCACATTTGGATAAAACATAGCAATTATTGGTCATCGTAAAATCGTCATTTGGGTAAAAATCAGATTTTAGGCGCATCGCTGGAAGGTTATTTTCTAGCTTTGTCAATCACTGCAGCAATCACAAGAACAATCACAGATGGAATAAACCACGCTAAGCTTTGCTCATTCAGCGGCAAGTTCTGCAGGAATGCAGGCAATACATCATCAAAACCGGCAACTTTCATTCCGTCAAAAATGCCGAAAATAAGCGCAACTGCTGTAACCGGCATCATCACGCGGGATGGCTGGTTCCAGAATTTTGTGCAGAAGCTCAGCAGAATCACTGCAATTGCTGGCGGATAAATTGCGCTTAAAACCGGCACAGAAACAGCAATCAGCTTGGTCAGGCCTAAGTTTGAAATCAGCAGGGAGAAGCCGACCAGAATGAAGACAAAGACTTTGTAAGGAATTTTAGTCAGGTTCGAGAAGTATTCCGCACAGGCGCAGGTGAGGCCAATAGCAGTTACCATGCAGGCAATGAAAATCATCGCGGAGAGGAAATACGCGCCCATATCGCCAAATGCGTGCTGCACATAGGCATGCAGGATCACTGCGCCGTTGGCTGCATTTGGAGCATATTCATGGCTGCCCATGCCCAGTTTAAACAGGCTGACATAGACCAGCGTTAAGCCGATGCCGGAAATGATGCTGGCAATCACCGCATATTTCGTCACCAGTTTTTTGTCGGTTACGCCGCGTGAGGTAATGGCTTTCACAATCACAATGCCGAAGACCAGTGCGCCTAAGGTGTCCATAGTCAGGTAGCCATTGACAATGCCTTCAGAAACAGGGCTGCTGACATAGTTGTCAATTGCAGGCGGCACATCGCCGGTTGGAATTAAGAAGGCGGAAATGCCTAAAACCACCAGAGCCAGAATTTTCAGCGGCGAAAGGAAGTAGCCGACCGTATCTAAAATTTTGTTTGGATACAGGCAGACCACAGTCACCAGCGCAAAGTAGACAATGCTGTAAATCAGCAGGCTGCTGGATGAGTCGCCAAAGTAGGAAGAAAAGCCGATTTCATAAGAAACGGTTGCGGTACGCGGTGTCGCGAATAAAGGCCCTACAGCTAGGTAGCACACGATTGTCAGCACAATGCTGGCAGCTTTGCCAAGCGGTGAGCTTAACAGCTGAATGGAGCCTTCTACGCGCGATAATGCGACAATGGTGATAACAGGCAAGCCAACTGCAGTGATTAAAAAGCCTAAAGCAGCCAGCCAGACATGTTCACCGGCTTGCTGAGCCACAATCGGTGGAAAGATAATATTGCCTGCGCCAATGAACAGCGCAAAGGTCATAAAACCTAGGGCAACAATATCTCTTGTACGGAGATTTGTCATAAAATTAAAGGAGAAGAATCAGTCAAAAGAGGCAATTTTAGTGCAATTGCAATGATTTTTGGAGTTTATTTTATGGATCTTATTAATTTTTTTTATAATATTAAAAATCAATATATCGGAGAATAAAATTCTGTTTGATGTAGATGGTTGATTATCGGTATAAAATATAAAAAATTATTATAAAATATAGGTTTGCATAGTTTTTTATGAATTTCCTGATGCCGGTTCAATTGCCTGCAAATTGCGCAGAGCGGCGTCCGGCCTGCGGGCGCAATTGTGCGGGCCGGGCGCGCAAAAAAGCAAAAAAGATTGAAAAGGTCTATAATCAGCAGCATCTTATTTGAGGATGTTGCAATGAAGGCTTCCAATATCACGATTAAAACTGAGCAGGATATCGAAAAGCTCCGTATTTCGGGGCGTTTGGCTGCGCAGGTTTTGCAGATGATCGGGGAGCATGTCAAGCCGGGTGTGACGACTGAATATCTGGACGACATCTGCAATGATTTTATTGTCAATACTTTAAAGGTCATTCCTGCAAACGTCGGCTATTACGGCTATACCAAAACCACCTGCATTTCGCCGAATGAAGTTGTCTGCCACGGCATTCCATCGGCTAAAACGGTTTTAAAAGACGGCGACATCATCAATATTGACGTGGCGATTGTCAAAGACGGCTATTTTGGCGACACCAGCCGCATGTACTACGTCGGCGCGGTTCAGCCTGAAGCCAAGCGCCTGGTTGAAACCACTTATGAAGCCATGGTAGCCGGCATACATGCCGTCAAGCCGGGCGCAACGCTGGGCGATATCGGCCATGCGATTCAAACGGTGGCGCAGCGCCAAGGCTATACGATTGTGCGCGAATACTGCGGGCACGGCATCGGCAAGATTTACCACGAGCAGCCGAGCGTACTGCACTATGGCCAGCCGGGCCAAGGCGTGACGCTGAAAAAAGGCATGGTGTTTACCATTGAGCCGATGGTGAACGCTGGCAAGGCGCGCACCAAGGAACTGAAAGATGGCTGGACTGTGGTGACTGCAGACCGCTCTTGGTCTGCGCAGTGGGAGCATATGGTTGCGGTGACCGATGACGGCTTTGAGCTGCTTTCGCCGTGGCCGGAAGGCACGGGCAGCTACCCGGCGATTTAAGCAGAAAAACTGATATAAATAAAAGAGTTGCGACTTTAGTCTATAAAATCTGCGCTGCAGGCAGATAAAGATGAATTAGCAATAAGTCTATATGGATGAATGCTTTAACAGCAATGCTTTCAGGAAAACAGCTGCTCCGGCTTAGAGCAATTTCCTATTTAACTGAAAGCAGTTTTCTTTGTATTCTTGCTTTAACAGATTCTGCTGTAGTTTCTGTATTTTAAGTTTCAGCTTATCCTTCGTGGGTAAGCTTTTTTTTGCCTTAATCTTTTGCCTTGGTTAAATTTTCAACCAGATAGTCAATAAATACCCGCACTGCCGGCAGCAGGCCGCGCCGCGAAGGGTAGACTGCATGGAAGATGCCATGCGGCGCTTTCCACTTCGGCAGTACCCGCACCAGCGCGCCGGATTTTAAGTGGTCGTTCACAATGCTGTCCGGCAGCAGGGCAATGCCGCAGTCCTGGCAGGCCAGCTGCGCCAGCATGCTTAAATCTGAACCCATAATGACCGGGTTGACCCGGATCTTCTTTTGATTGCCCTGATCATCGTGCACCACAATATGCTGGTCTAAATGCTCGTCCGCCATGCTGAGGATATGATGCTGAGCCAAATCTTCCGGCTGCTTTAGATCGCCGTATTGATTCAGATAGGCTTGACTGGCGAATAAGTGCTGCTCAATGGTTTCAAATTTGCGGATCACTAAATTCGGGTCATCGTCCAAATTGTCGCGCACCCGGAGCGCCAAATCGAAGCCTTCATTGATGATGTCGACACGGCGGTTGGTCACCATCATCTGAATTTTGATTTCCGGATACATTTTCAGAAATTTCGGCAGAATTCTGGCAATGTCATTTTGCGCAATGGAAACTGGCAGGCTGATTTTAATCACGCCGCGCGGCTTGGTGCTTAAGTGGTCAACCAGATCATGGGCAGCTTGGGCCGCGTTCATCATCACCTGCGCATGGCGGTAGATATTCATGCCGATATCGGTTACGGCAAAATGCCGCGAACTGCGCTGAATCAGGCGCACGCCTAAGCGTTCTTCCAGATTGTAAACCCGCCGGCTGAGCTTGGACTTGGGAATGTCTGTCGCGCGTTCGGCAGCGCTGAAGCCGCCGTGTTCCACCACTTGGGCAAAACAGTAAAAATCATCCAAATCGCTGAGCATCTTAATATTCCATATTTGCAACAATATTGGCAAATTAAAATTAATCGTTTCATTTTGTCAAATGATACTTGTTATTCAGCGGCCTAATGCATTTTTCCAGACTAAAGTCGCCTTCGAAACGCGGTGGAATGCACGTAGCATGTCGGGTTAAACTGGCCTTAAGCGCTGAACCGGAAAAAAGGAATGCCGGCGGCGCATGCAGTTGACTTGAGCAGTATCATGCAGGCCATAAAAGCCATGAGGATGTGTCATGGAATTAAGACATTTACGCTATTTTGTCGCTGTGGTTGAAGCGCAAAGCTTTACCAAGGCCGCCGAAAAATTATTTATTGCGCAGCCGCCATTAAGCCGCCAAATTCAAAATTTAGAACAGGAGCTGGGCGCGCCTTTGTTTGAGCGCGGCAGCCGGCCGCTCCGTACCACGGCGGTCGGGCATTTTTTCTATCAGCAGGCGCTGAAGCTTTTATCCAATGCGGAAGAAATCAAGCTGATTACCCAGCGCGCCGGCATGACTGAGCGCACCATACAGCTGGGTTACAGCAGCTCCTTGCTGTGCGGCCTGCTGCCCCGGATTGTTTACCTGTTCCGCCAGCAGCATCCGAACTTAAATATAAAGCTGCTGGAGCTGAACGGCATGGCGCAGATTCAGGCGCTGAAGGAGGGGCGGGTCGATGTCTGCTTTGGCCGGGTGCGCATTTCAGACCCGGCGGTCAAGCGGGTGCAGCTGCGTGAAGAGCGCTTAATGGCGGCGGTGCATTCCAGCCATCCTTTTGCCAATCAGCGCCGCCCGATTTCGCTGGCGGAGCTGAATGACGAGCAGATTTTTTCTTATCCGTCGCAGGCCGGCCCGGGCTATGCTGTGCAGGTGAAATCGCTGTTTCTGGAGTATGGCTTGGAGCCGAAACGCTTTGCGGTACTGGATTGCCTGCAGCAGTCGCTGGGCATGGTAGCGGCTGGTGAAGGCATCTGCATTGTGCCGGAATCGGTCAAAATGATGCAGTTCAGGCATGTCAACTACCTGCCGCTGGCGGACAGCGCTGCCGTCAGCCCAATTTACCTGATTGTGCGCAACGATGACGAAGGCCAATATACCCGCCCATTATTTGACTGCGTATATCAGGTTTATGATTTGGAGGCGATTGAATACGACCGCCGGGTTTTTTAAAAATCAGCCTGCCGGTTTCCATTGCGCAAAATGACATTGCCAGAATTTTAAAGTTGCGGCTGGACTTGATGGCTGATATGCCGGGCTTGGCGGGATTTTTGCGCTGGCTCATGCTGCAGCCACCGCATTTAAAAGCGCAAATGCCTGCGTTGAAGGCTTAAAAAATTAAGGAGCTTATGATAAAGCTCCTTAACTGATCAGGATTGTGGTATGCGGCAGGCTTTTAGCGCTGCCTGTGACAATTAAGCATTTTCACGTGCAATGGCGCGGTAGCCAATGTCTTTGCGGTATTGAACGCCATCAAAAGTCACTTTTTCACAAAGTTCTAATGCTTTTGCTTGTGCTTCACCAATGGTATTGCCCAATGCGGTTACGCAAAGCACGCGGCCGCCGGCCGTTACGATCTCGCCATTTGCATTTACAGCAGTACCTGCGTGGAAGACTTTGGCATCGGTCATTTCGGTGTCTAAGCCGGAAATTACGTCATCTTTGCTTGAAGTTTCAGGATAACCCTTAGATGCAAGGACGATGCCGACGGTTTTGCGCTCATCCCATTCAGCTTCCGCCGGCAGGTTGCCTGCGATGCCGGCTTCAACCAAATCCACCAACGATGATTTTAAGCGCATCATGATCGGCTGGGTTTCAGGGTCGCCGAAACGGCAGTTGAATTCAATCACGCGCGGCTGACCTTGATCATCAATCATTAAGCCTGCATACAGGAAGCCTGTGTATACGTGGCCATCCGCCTTCATGCCGTCAACGGTCGGGCGCATGACTTCTTGCATCACGCGCTCAAACACTTCAGCTGTTACGACAGGCGCAGGTGAGTAAGCGCCCATGCCGCCAGTGTTCGGACCTTGGTCGCCTTCAAAAATGCGCTTGTGGTCTTGCGAAGTCGCCATCGGCAGAATGTTGTCGCCGTCAATCATGCAGATGAACGACGCTTCTTCGCCGGCAAGGAATTCTTCAATTACAACGCGGGAACCGGCATCGCCGAATTTGTTGCCGGCCAGCATGTCATCAATTGCATCAAAAGCTTCCTTATTGGTCATGGCGACAATTACGCCTTTGCCGGCAGCCAGGCCATCAGCCTTGATTACAATCGGCGCGCCATTTTTTTCAACAAATGCTTTGGCCGTGTCTACTTCGGTAAATACGTCATAGAATGCTGTTGGAATATTGTGGCGCTTCAGGAAGTGTTTGGCGAATGCTTTGGAGCCTTCCAGCTGCGCAGCGAATTGGGTTGGGCCCCAAACTTTAACGCCGGCTTCACGGCAGGCGTCCACCACGCCATTGACCAGCGGCGCCTCAGGGCCGACGATGACTAAATCAACCGCATGGCTTTTGGCAAATTCGATAATCGCGGCATTGTCTAAAATGCTTAAGCCTACGTTTTCGCATTTGCTTTCGGTTGCTGTGCCGGCATTGCCTGGAGCAACAAAAACTTTCGCTACTTTATCGTCTTGCGCGATTTTCCATGCAAGCGCATGTTCACGGCCGCCATTACCCAAAACTAAAATATTCATCTTCAAAAATCCTTTAGAAATAGAATCCCCCTAAATCCCCCTTTATAAAGGGGGACTCCCTTCGTTCTATTATGATATAGAAAACCCTCCTTTATTAAAGGAGGGCTAGGGAGGATTGAAAAATTAATTAATGGCGGAAGTGGCGCATGCCGGTGAACACCATTGCAATGCCGGCTTCATCGGCTGCGGCAATAGTTTCTTCGTCGCGCATAGAGCCGCCCGGCTGGATGATGCACTTGATGCCGGCTTTGGCTGCATTGTCAATGCCGTCACGGAACGGGAAGAATGCGTCAGACGCCATAACTGCGCCTTCAACCACGAGGCCGGCATGTTCTGCTTTGATGGCTGCAATGCGGGCAGAGTTGACGCGGCTCATCTGGCCTGCGCCTACACCGATGGTCTGGCGGTTTTTTGCATAAACAATTGCGTTGGATTTCACGTATTTCGCAACTTTCCAGGCAAAGATCATGTCATCAATTTCTTGCTCAGTTGGCGCACGCTTAGTTACCACTTTAAGATCATCTTTGGTGATCATGCCTAAGTCTTGGTCTTGAACAAGCAAACCGCCGTTTACGCGCTTGTAGTCAAGCTGTGCTTGGCGGGCATCAATTGCAGGAAGTTCGCCGCAAACCAGCACGCGGACATTCTTTTTCGCGCCAGTGATTTCCAGTACGCCGTCAGCGATGCTTGGCGCAATGATGACTTCAACAAATTGGCGGTCAACAATGGCTTGCGCAGTCGCTGCGTCTAATTCGCGGTTGAATGCAATGATGCCGCCGAAAGCGGATTCAGGGTCAGTCGCATAAGCTAGGTCATAAGCTGTTTGAATGCCGTCCAAAGACACTGCAACGCCGCATGGGTTAGCGTGTTTAACAATCACGCATGCCGGCTTGGCGAATGATTTCACGCATTCCAGCGCTGCGTCTGTATCGGCAATGTTGTTATAGGAAAGCTCTTTGCCTTGCAGCTGCTTGGCTGTTGAAACTGAAGCTTCAGAAGCGGTGTCTTCTACATAGAAGGCTGCTGCCTGATGCGGGTTTTCGCCGTAACGGAGATCTTGCGCTTTATTCAGTTGTGTATTGAAAGTGCGTGCAAATTTGTCTGCCTGGCCTTCTTCCTTGCCTACGCGGGCGCCTAGGTAAGAAGCAATCATGCCGTCGTATTGCGCAGTATGCTCAAAGGCTTTAACCGCCAGATCAAAACGTGTTGCATGAGATAAAGCGCCATCGGCTTTAAGCTCGGCAATCACTGCTGCATAGTCAGACGCATTCACCACAATGCCGACAGAGGCATGGTTTTTCGCCGCAGCGCGAACCATGGTTGGGCCGCCGATGTCGATATTTTCAATCGCGTCAGCAAGCGAGCAGTTCGGCTTGGCGACAGTAGCCGCAAAAGGGTAGAGGTTTACAACAACAAGGTCGATTGCGTCGATGTTGTGTTCAGCCATTACCGCTTCGTCTAGACCGCGACGCGCCAGAATGCCGCCATGGATTTTCGGATGCAGAGTTTTTACACGGCCGTCCATCATCTCTGGGAAACCCGTATGCTCTGAAACTTCAACTACGGCGACATTATTGTCTTTCAACAATTTGTATGTACCGCCAGTAGATAAAATTTCTACCCCAAGAGCAGCAAGGTTTTGTGCAAATTCAACAATACCAGTCTTGTCAGAAACAGAGATTAAAGCGCGTTTAATAGTCATGATCTTCGTCACAGTTTTCAAGTGCAGATTAAAACAAAAATAGGCAAAATTCAGGTTAAAAAAAATGCCTGCGGAAGCCGCAAGCATTTTATCATTTATTCACTCATTAAACCGTGAGCTTTCAACTTTTTACGTAAAGTCCCGCGGTTGAGTCCGAGGATCTCGGCTGCGCGCGTCTGATTGCCGCGCGTATATTCCAGAACTACAGATAAAAGAGGTTTCTCCATTTCTGCCAGCACCATGTCATATACCTGAGAAGGCTGTTCGCCTTGCAGCTGTGCAAAGTAATGACGAACTGCGCGGTCTACGTGAATACGCAGAGCGACATCAGATTGTGCAGTAAAAATAGGAGATTTGCTATTCATGCGAATTAATCCGAAAAAATCAGGTATCACTTGGGTAAAGTGATATATAAAAGTGGTCTAAAAATTCAATGAACTCTGTTTTAGATCCTAAAACTAGAGTTCTAAAACGTGTACATTACAATTTAGCTTAGCTTGCCACAACTCAGGAAATTGATCAGAATTTAAGCGTAACAATAGATTAATATTTGTTACAGGCCAAAATCAAACAAAAAAAATCTGCTCAATACGCAATATTATCTAAAGCGCATTTGGCGGGATCGTATTTTTTGTGAAAAATTAGTGAGGAGTTTGCAGTGCAAAGCTTTCGTGGCGCGTATCATACCATTGTCTTAGAAAAAGTGAGCAAGAAAACTGCATTTTTTTTTAATTTTTTTGCAGTTTTTAATAGGTTTTTTCAATCTTATGGATGAATTATTTCTAAATTGTAGCTGTCGAAGCTTTTGCGGTCGACAGGAAGCTTAAATTTGAATTTGAACGGGCTGTTGGTTGGAATGCGCTGAATGCCGGAAAGGCTGTCTGTCAAATATTCCTGATGCTGCAGCGTGTAGGTTGCAAATACAGCGCCGTGTTCTTTAAGCTCAACACGGATCACCGGCAGGGCTAAGCTGCGGTCATGATAGTTGACCAGCTGGCCTTTGAATTCCACTTCGTTTTTGGAAATTGCGCGGACTTTTACTTTTTTAGTGGTGATTAAATTGTAATGCGCTTGAAGTTTAGAGCAGTTGAAAACTTCGCAGACGGCATTAAATGAAGCGCCCATAACCGGACTGTTTTTTAAATACTGCGGATTGAACCAGAAAAACTGGAACAGCAATGTGCCAATCAGCAGGAAATTCACAGCAGTCCAGGCTGCATAATTCAGCACGCTGCGCTTTTTCTCGGTATCGGCTTTGTCTGTCCAGTTCAGCGCCGGAAAATTGCCGATCGGCTCAGTGCTGAAGTAGTTCAGGTTGTTTAAATAGGTTTTCAGGTCAATATTGGAGTTTTGAACTTTATCTTCAAAAAGATCCAGCAGGCCGCGCGGCTGCTCACGGCAGCTTTGCACCGGCGCATGCTCAAAGCTGAACTTGGAAAGGTCAATTTGAGCTGCCGGCGTAAAAGCGCCATCTGAAGCCCGCGGTTCAGCTGCAGCATGAGCCGCGGAGGCTTTGTCTGCAACCAAATAGCTTAATGCATTGAACGAAGTTGAGCACTTAGGGCAGCAGACCATGCCTTGCGCAACGGTCAGCTGAGCGACCGTTACTTTGTAGGTGGTGGAACAAGTTGGGCAGAATGTCTGTTTATTGCTCATAAGTGCTTAAGGTAATCTATTAATGCTTGTGGCGCTTTCCTGAGATCCGGCACCAGTGTTCTTCACGATGTTCGACCTCTAATATATCAAAATATTTTGAGTAAATGCTAGAAACATCAGCAACTTGTTCTTCGATGACGCCGGCAAGTGCGAACTCTCCCTCAGATTTCACCAAAGCTGCGAACTCAGGCGCAAGCTCCATGAGCGGGCCGGCCAGAATATTTGCAATCAAGATGTCTGCTTGCTGGCCTTTGAAGGCCTCGTTGAATTCTTCCGGCAGGCCGACATATAGATTTTCCAGCACGCCATTCAGTTCGGCATTCTGTTTTGTGGCATGAACCGCCTGCGGGTCAATGTCAGTGGCATAGACTTTTTTGGCGCCGAGCAGCAGGGCCGCCACGCCTAAAATGCCTGAACCGCAGCCGTAATCAATGACAACTTTATCTTTAACATCGGTTTTGCCCAGCCATTGCAGGCAAAGGAAAGTTGACGCATGGTTGCCTGTGCCGAAAGCCAAGCCCGGGTCCAGCTTAATGTTCACCGCATCAGGTTCCGGCGCTTCCATCCATTCAGGAACGATCCAGTATTTTTCCGCAATCTGAATCGGCTCATAAGCGTCCATCCATGTGCGTTCCCATTCCTGATCTTCAATCAGCTCGCTGCGCAACGGCGCTTCAGGCAGCTGCGCCTTAATAAAGGTTTCCAGCGCTTCAACATCAATTTCTTCGCCGTCTTCCTGCGCATAAATGCCGGTAACAATGACTTTATTCCAAAGCGGCGTTTCACCCGGCAGCGGTTCCAGCAGTTCCTGATTCTCAGCATCATCCAAAGTTACACTGACTGCGCCCATAGAGCTGAGCAGGGTTTCGGTGTAATCGACTTGCGCTTGATCAACAGTAATATGAATTTGTAACCACTTCACGGGAAGAACCTAAATTGTTATGTAAAAGGCTATTGTAGCGGAACTCGGCATTCAGCGCCTATAGCTTATTGCCTGAACGCTGAAAATAAAGGATGCGCGAAAGCGCTGGCTGCTGCGGATGTTTAAAGCGCGCTCTTTTCGATACGCGGCAAAGGGTGCATTGACCGGAAAAGCCTGATCCGCTGCGGCGGGTTAAATTTTGGAAGTTTCCGCGCCTGTCATTAAATGGCCGCCTTTGCGGGTTAGGATAAAGCCAAAAAACATGGCGAAAATGTACATGAACAGGGAATATACGCCGGCAGGAATGGCAATGGCGGTATTGGACAAAACCGACAGCGCAATGGTCATGGAAATGGCGGTATTATGAATGCCGATCTCAAAGGTGCAGGCGCGCGCCTGCTTTTCAGGAATTCTGGCCAGATGCGGCACCAGATAGCCGATAAATAGGCTTGAAAAGCAGAAGATGGCTGTGGCGATGCCGACATCGGCGAAATACAGCACGACATGGTTTTTTTCCTTAAACAGCGCGTAAATGAAAATGGACGCTAAAAAGAACGCTGACAGCAGGCGCATGGGCCGGTTCAGCTGGTAGGCAAGCGCCGGCGCCGCAGAGCGCAGCAGCATGCCAAGGCATACGGGAATCAGGATAATAAGAAAGACCTGCGCGATTTTTTCGACCGGCATGCCGATTGCGGTTTTTTCACCTAAAAAATGCAGCAGGGATAGATTGACAATAAAAGGCAGGGTAAATGTGCAGATGACTGAATTGATGGCGGTCAGGGTGATGTTCAGCGCCACATCGCCTTTATAGATATAGCTGAACAGGTTGGCTGTCGGCCCGCCCGGAGAAGCGGCCAGCAGCATCAGGCCAACGGCGAGCAAAGGCGGCAGGTTCAGCACTTTGCAGATTAGGAAAGCGATTGAAACTAAAATAATCAGCTGGGTGAAAAGCGCCAGAAAAACCACTTTAGGGTAGCGCCCGATGCGCATGAAGTCTTTAACAGAAAGCTCTAAGCCCAGGCCCATCATCATCAGGGCCAGCGTTACGGGCAGAAAAAAAGCAAATAACCCCGAATCCATGGAATATCCTTTTTTTTATTTTCGTCCTTAATTAGGCGTATTTTGAGTGTAAACCAGTTTTTTAAATAAGCAATAAATAAAGCGGGCAAAACATTGTTTGGCCCGCTTTTTGCAGCAGTGTGGCGGCGGTTAAGCCACCGTAACGCAGGGGATTATTTAGGGCGGGGCGCTTCAAAGCCTAAGGCGCATTTGCCTTTAACTTCCATGCCGTCAATGGTGACCGATTTTACGCCGGTGTCGCTGTCGCAAGCTGAATAGAGTTCGGCTTCATCGCCTTTAATCATGGCGTGTTTGCCGGATGCAAAGAATTGCGGTTCGCATGTGCCGTTCCAGATAATGCCTCGGTAAGCAAAGCTGACCGGCGCGCCTTGTGATTTGCCTTTGCAGACTTGCTGATATTTTTGAGCATTGTAAACCGTTTCAACTTTGTCATTTGCAGAGGCTGCAAATGGCGCTAAACATAAACCGCAGAGAATCGATGACAGAATGACATTCTTATGCATGATTGTTGTCCTTATGGTTTCTAACGGGCCTATCTAACAGGATAAAAAACAAGCAAAATAAAGCAACATTGATCAGGTAACTTTTACTTTAAAATTGTTTCATTTTGCTTAAATATGCAATTCTTAACGGCAAAAGATTGCCGGATGAAAACCGCTGTGCTAGGCAAATCACAATAAAATCGACTTATTCTGTCAACTTATGCATGAAGTTTTGCTATAATACTTGGTCATTATTTTTTAACTCTCTCAATACCACTATGCATTATCCTAAAGTTTACGATGTCATTGTTATCGGCGGCGGTCACGCGGGTACTGAAGCGGCGCTGGCTGCGGCGCGCATGGGCCGGCAGACGCTGCTTTTAACTCACAACATTGAGACTTTAGGGCAGATGAGCTGCAACCCGGCTATTGGCGGCATTGGCAAATCGCACCTTGTGCGTGAAATTGACGCGCTGGGCGGCGCAATGGCGCTGGCTGCTGACAAAGGCGGCATTCAGTTCCGCATTTTGAACTCGCGCAAAGGCGCGGCGGTGCGCGCAACCCGCGCGCAGGCTGACCGCGTGCGCTATAAAGCCGCCATCCGCGACACTTTGGAAAATCAGGCCAACTTGGATATTTTCCAGCAGGCGGCTGATGACCTGATTGTGGAAGGCGATACCGTTAAAGGCGTTGTGACGCAAATGGGTATCCGCTTTGATGCGAAAACGGTGGTATTGACAACAGGCACATTCTTGGGCGGCGTAATTCATGTCGGCTTGGAAAAATCCAGCGGCGGCCGCGCGGGCGATCCGCCTTCAATTTCATTGGCTGCCCGCCTGCGCGAATTGAATTTGCCGGTCGGGCGCCTGAAAACCGGCACGCCGCCGCGGATTGATGCGCGTTCAGTGGATTTTTCCGTCATGATTCCGCAGCCGGGCGATTTTCCATCGCCAACCATGTCTTTCATGGGGGATGCTTCAATGCATCCGGAGCAGGTAAACTGCTATATCACGCATACCAATGAGCGCACGCATGACATCATCCGCGGCGGCTTAGACCGTTCGCCGATGTACACGGGCGTAATTGAAGGCGTAGGCCCGCGCTACTGCCCGTCAATTGAAGACAAAATTCATAAATTTGCTGATAAAGATTCGCATCAGGTGTTCTTGGAGCCTGAGGGCCTGGATACGCATGAGCTGTATCCAAACGGCATTTCAACTTCGCTGCCGTTTGATGTGCAGTTTGAGCTGGTGCGCTCAATCCGCGGCATGGAAAATGCGCACATTCTCCGCCCGGGCTATGCTATTGAATATGACTACTTTAATCCGCAGGCGCTGAAGTTCTCTCTGGAAACCAAAGCCATCAATAATCTGTACTTTGCTGGCCAAATTAACGGCACGACGGGTTATGAAGAAGCCGGCGCGCAAGGCCTGCTGGCTGGCTTGAACGCCGCGCGCCGCGCATGGGATCAGGAGCAGTGGACGCCGAAACGCGATGAAGCCTATATGGGTGTTCTGGTGGATGACCTGATTACTTTGGGCACCAAAGAACCGTACCGCATGTTTACTTCACGCGCGGAATACCGCCTGATGCTGCGCGAAGACAATGCGGATCAGCGCTTAACCGCCATTGGCCGTGAAATGGGGCTGGTGGATGATGAGCGCTGGACAGCTTACTGTGAAAAAATGGAAGCGGTAGAAACTGAAAAAGCCCGCCTGCAGCATCTCTGGGCTGCGCCAAATAACCCGATGGGTAAAAAGTTTGTGGAAATGACCGGCGCTGACCTGTCTAAAGAATGTTCTGCAATTGACCTGCTGAAACGTCCAAACATCAACTTTGCGCAAATTGCTGAGCTGACAGGTTCGGAAGTATCGCCGTTTGTTGGCGAGCAGATTGAAATTGCGGTGAAATATGAAGGCTATATCAACCGCCAGCAGGAAGATGTTGCGCAGATGAAGCGTCTTGAGGAAACGAAAATTCCTGCAGATTTTGCTTATGATGCGGTTTCAGGCTTGTCGCGCGAGATTACCTTGAAATTGAAAGATATACGTCCTGAAACATTGGCGCAAGCCAGCCGTATTCCGGGTGTGACGCCGGCTGCAGTGCAGCTGGTGATGATCACCATCCGCAAGAATGCTCAGGCGAAGAAATCCGCTTAAGCTGAAGTGCTTAAAAGCCTGCGCAAGCGGGCTTTTTTATGCGGAAAATATGCTGTTGTCTAAACGAATATGCCAACGGCAATGGTTTATTAATAGGGTAGGCCTTACAGCAAGAAAGTTGTCAGGATTAAAACTGCGGTTGCGCTGGGAAATGAACCGATACAGCAGCATGCGCTGCAGGACTGTATTACGGCGGTGATGCGATTCCTGAATCATGGCTTAAGCAATCAAGTGCAGGAAGGAAAAATCTGGCGGAGCGAGTATTGAATCAGCGGATTAAAAAACTGAAATATTGCGCATTAAAAAAGGCTGGATTTTAACAATCCAGCCTTTTTAAGTTTTAGGCAAGGAACCAAGTGTAATAGCCCCAGAGCATCAATGGCCAAGCCAGATAAGGGCTAAACAGCCATTTCCACAGCCAGAACCTTGGGATGAATCCGATGCCGTGAATAAAGCCGCCGGAAATGCCAATCATGATGTACATCATGGCGCGGTGGCTGTATTCACCGTTGGCATCCAGCATGGCTGCCGGATGCAAGAGGAGTACCGCTGCAAGAGGCAATGCCAGCAGAAACGAAATGGCCATTGCGAATTTATTCGGCTTTTTTTCCTCTGTTGTCATTGCTGCCTCAGTCATGGTTTATTCCTCATCAAGATCTTGGTGATGCTCTATATAAAGTGCACTCAGCACACCTGCAAAGCAAGCCATCAAAATGCCGAGAATCCATGCAAAATACCACATA
>NZ_JAVXCI010000032.1:0-28392 GCF_036659555.1 Acinetobacter sp. | reverse complement strand
AAACGGTAAGACTCCGCTGTGAATAGCCCAAAAAAGTTAAGAAGTTTACTGCGAAACTCCTTAACTGATCAGCATTAAAAGCTTAAGGGTCATGCTTTGGCCAAACAGGAACTGAAAATTGCTGATTCCTCAGCATAAAATCAGCAAAAGCAGTGAAGCCGCAATCAATCAGGCCAGCCGCCCGTCAATAATGCCCTTTTCCTTCAGCGCCATTAATTCTTCCGCTGTTTTAAACTCGGATAAAACTTGCACGGTGTGTTCGCCCAGCTGCGGCGGCGCATGCTTATATTCCACAGGCGTATCTGACAGCTTGATGGGAGACCCAATCACTTTAAAGTTTTCATTCAATCCATGCGGAATATTCACCAGCATATTGCGGTGCTGAATTTGCGGTTCAGCCAGCGCCTCTTCAACTGAATTGATGACGCCTACAGGCACTTTCACGGCATGAATCGCCTCCACCCATTCTTTGGCGGTTTTCTGCAGGAAATGTTCAGACAGCAAAGGAATCAGCTGATTGCGGTGCTTTACCCGGTCCTGATTGCGCAGATAGCTGGGATTTTCCAGCAGTTCAGGATAGCCAATGGCAATGCACAGGTCCTTAAACTGCTTATCGTTGCCGCAGGCGATGATAAATTCCTGATCTTGCGCTTTAAAAGTTTGATACGGCACAATATTCGGATGCTTATTGCCCATGCGCTGAGGCGCGGCGCCAGCCGTTAAACAGTTCATGCCCTGATTGGCCAGCGCAGCCACCTGCACATCCAGCAGCGACAGATCAATATGCTGTCCGCGGCCGGTGCGCAGGCGCGCCAGCAAAGCGGCTTGAATGGCGATGACAGCATAAAGCCCTGTTTGAATATCCGCCACGGCCACGCCAACCTTTTGCGCGCCGCCGCCTGCATCATCCGCTTCACCGGTAATGCTCATCAGGCCTGACATGCCTTGAATAATAAAGTCATAGCCTGGTTCCGCCGCGCGCGGGCCGTCTTGGCCAAAGCCGGTAATCGAGCAATACACTAAGCTGGGATTCAGCGCGCTTAGTGATGCATAGTCCAAGCCATATTTGGCCAGCGAGCCCGCCTTATAGTTTTCAATCAGTACATCGGCAGTTTTGGCAATGTCCTGCACCAAGGTTTGGCCTTCCGCGCTGGAAATATCAACCGCTACGGAATATTTGCTGCGGTTGGCGCATTGAAAATAGCCCGATTCCCGTGTGGCATTGCCCTGCCGGTCAGGCATCCAAGGCGGCCCCCACATGCGGGTATCATCGCCGAATTTTGGCCGTTCAATTTTAATCACTTCGGCGCCAAGATCGGCCAGAGTCTGGCCGCACCAAGGCCCCGCCAGAACACGGCTTAAATCCAGCACCCGAATTCCCTGCAATGCACCCATTTTTATCCTCCTGCGGCGCATAAAGATTTTCACTTTATGCGCCAGTTTGATTATTTTACCGCAGCTGTTTCATGGCTGCTGGCTGCATCTGAAGCCTGCGCATCCGGCTGGGCTGAGTTTTCCTGATCAGCGCCTCCGCCTGCAGATGCCGGAGCTGCTGCCGCCTGTTGCGGGTCATACTGGCGTTCACGGATAAAGAAGCCCGGAATCACGCCTGCGATGAAATAGGCTGCGCCCATCACAATAAAAGCTATAGTGAATGATCCGCCGGCGGCGATCATGCCGATGGTAGCCGGCGCAACCGCAGCGCCTAAACGGCCCATATTGTAAGCGCCGCCAATCGCTGTTCCGCGCACATCGGTCGAGAAGCTTTCCGCCATATAGGTGGCGTTTACGCCATACGGAATGCCGTACAGGAAGCCGAAAATCACCAGCAGGTAGGCAATATTGTCCGGCGTGTTGAAGAAAATAATCACCGGCAAAAAGGCCGCCGTGCAGACGGTGCCGAATACAAAGGTGACGCGGCGTCCGAATTTATCAGCTGCATAGCCCGACAGGATTTTGCCTAAAATCATCGCGGTATAAGCGCCCACCATATAGCCGGTCATGGCTTTAAAGTTCATGCTCAGTTCAGTTTCTAAATAAGTCGGCATCCAGTTGTTTACGCCGTAGTAGCCGAACTGCAGGAAGGCCGCCGTCGACATCCACAGCAGGAACATTCTGCGGTGATTGCTGTGCCCGAAAATCCGTCGGTAAATGCTTTCGGATGGCGCTTTAGCGGCGGCTGCAGCCTGAGGAGCTGCATCTGAATTCAGCTCACGGCGCTTGATCTGCTCAATTTTAGCCTGCTGCCAAGACGCCGGTTCCGGCACAAAGCGCATGAAAATTAAGGCGAAGGCCGCCGGCACAATGGTCACATAAAACAGCATGCGCCAGCCGTGATCTGGAATAATCGCGCCAGCCATTAGAGTTGCGGCGATATAGCCCACCGTCTGGCCCGTCTGCAATGTGCCCAAAACCGTGGTGCGGTATTTAGTCGGCACATACTCCGCCATCAGCGTGTTGCAGGCCATGTACAGTGAACCTAAGCCAAAAGCGCCAATAAATCTTAAAATCAAAAACTGCTCATAGCTTTGCGTCAAGCCTAAAATGCAGGTCAT
The DNA here is from genome assembly GCF_036659555.1 of Acinetobacter sp. Classification (GTDB taxonomy): domain Bacteria; phylum Pseudomonadota; class Gammaproteobacteria; order Pseudomonadales; family Moraxellaceae; genus Acinetobacter. The sequence continues at coordinate 25,837 of NZ_JAVXCI010000032.1, read as the reverse complement.
GATGGAAAAGAATACCACTGACCAGGCAATGGTTTTGACCCGACCAAAGTTATCGCAGGCCCATCCGCCAGATATGCCGCCTAAGGTCATGCCTGCAAGCGATGCGCTGCCCAGCATGCCGGCCTGAAAAGTGCTTAGTCCAAATTCCGCTTTCAGGCTGGTTAAGCTGAAAGACAGCAGCATAATATCGACGCCGTCTATCACTAAAGAAATAAAGGCAAAAATAAAGGCCAGTTTCCATGTATTGCCGTTAATGCGGTGCATCGTGCCGACATTAGAGGGAAGATTGAGCGCTCCTGCGCCGTGCTGCATCTGATTTTTCATGTTCCGTTTTCCTCATTTTCCCAAATGAGCCATCGACATTCCTATGTCTCTGCTTTTGCCTGAAACTGGGCTATTGTTTTTATTGCGCCAGACTTCAATTCAGGCCTGTAAATACGCAGATTTACAAGAGTATTTCACGATGAATCCTTTTGCTGTTGATAAAATTTCGCACACAGAAACCTGATGGCGCTCCGGCAGGAGCACCAGCTTCTTTTAAAATCAATTAATTACAGAATGCGGCGATGCCGGTTTGCGCGCGGCCTAAAATCAGCGCATGCACATCATGCGTGCCTTCATAGGTGTTGACCACTTCAAGGTTGACCAGATGGCGCGCCACGCCAAATTCATCGCTGATGCCGTTGCCGCCCAGCATGTCGCGGGCTGCCCGGGCAATGTCCAGCGCCTTGCCGCAGTTGTTGCGCTTAATCAGTGAAGTGCCTTCAACTGAAGCAATACCCTCATCTTTCATCCGGCCAAAACGCAGCGCCACCTGCAGGCCCAAAGCAATTTCGGTTTGCATATCAGCCAGCTTTTTCTGCACCAGCTGATTGGCAGCCAAAGGCCGGCCAAACTGCTTGCGGTCCATGGTGTACTGATGCGCGGTGTGCCAGCAGAATTCGGCAGCCCCCATCGCGCCCCACGCAATGCCGTAGCGCGCGCTGTTCAGGCAGGTGAATGGGCCTTTCAAGCCGCGGATTTCAGGGAATGCGTTTTCTTCCGGCACAAAAACATTGTCCATGACAATTTCACCGGTAATGGACGCGCGCAGCCCGACTTTGCCGTGAATTGCCGGCGCAGACAGCCCTTCCCAGCCTTTTTCCAGAATAAAGCCGCGGATCTCGCCGACATTGCCCTCAGCGGAAACCTCCTTGGCCCAGACCACAAAAACATCGGCTATCGGGCTGTTGGTAATCCACATTTTTGCGCCGCTTAAGCGGTAGCCGCCGGCGACTTTTTTGGCGCGGCTGATCATGCTGCCGGGGTCAGAACCGTGGTCAGGCTCTGTCAGGCCAAAACAGCCGATATATTCGCCTGTGGCCAGCTTCGGCAGGTACTTCTGCTTTTGCTGCGCTGAACCGAATTCATTAATCGGCACCATCACCAAAGAGCTTTGCACGCTGGCCATGGAGCGGTAGCCTGAATCGACATATTCAATTTCACGCGCCACCAAGCCGTAGCTGACATAGTTCAAGCCGGCGCCGCCGTACTGCTCCGGAATGGTTGGCCCCAGCAAGCCCAGCTCGCCCATTTCACGGAAAATAGAGGCATCGGTTTTTTCATGGCGGAACTGTTCCAGCACGCGCGGCTGCAGCTTTTCCTGACAGTAAGCCTGCGCCGCATCGCGGATCATGCGCTCTTCCGCAGTCAGCTGCAGCTCCAGCAGCAGCGGGTCTTTCCAGTTGAATTGCATTTTTGCTTTTTGGGTCTTGGCCATTTGATTCATTGCGTCCTCTGCTTAATCATAATTTTGCGGTTAAGGCTGATGCTATGCGCGAAAAAAGATGCAATCAAACGATAAATTTTCATGCTGATATGCGCAATACGCATAGCTCAATCAGCTCCAGTAAAGAATGAGCATTTAAGCCGCTGTTATTTCGCGCAAAATCGCTTATTTTTAGTTCAAAGCAGCGTGTGCCTGCACATTTTTCATGCCATTTTCCGGAGACCGCCGGATAAAAGGATTTTATCGATGAGGCGCAATATTCCTTCGCTGCAAAGCCTGAGCTGTTTTGAATCCGCCGCCAAGCATTGCAGCTATACCCATGCCGCGCAGGAACTGTTCATTACCCAAAGCGCCGTTTCGCGCCAGATTCAGCAGCTGGAAGAGTTTCTGGGAGTCAGCCTGTTCAGCCGCACGCGGCATGGCGTAGAGCTGACCGAAGCCGGCAGGCAGTATGCCAAAAGCGTAAAGCCTTGCCTTTTAGGGCTGGAAAAATGCACCTCAGACCTCATGACGCATAAAGGCTTAGGCGGCACGCTGAAGCTTGGCGTAGTGCCGACTTTCGCCACGCGCTGGCTGCTGCCGAAACTGCACCGCCTGAATGCGCAGTATCCTGAAATTACCGTGCATTTGGAAACCAGCACCAAGCCGTTTTTATTCCATGACACTGTTTTTGACGCGGCGATTTTTGCCGGAACGCAGCAGCAGATTGACCACTGGCCGGGCACGCAGGCGCACTATTTAATGGACGAAGAAACCGTGCCGGTCTGCTCGCCTAAACTGATTTCCAGCCGCTTTCCCAATGCGGTCATGATCAATGAATACAGCTATAATTTAAGCGATGATGAACTGCTGAGCCTGCGGCTGCTGCAGCAGACCACGCGCCCCGGCATTTGGCAGGAATGGTTTCAGGCGCATCAGATGCAGCATCCCAAGCCATTTGACGGCCAGCGCCATGAACTGTTTTCCATGCTGGCTGTGGCTGCCAGCCATGGCATGGGCATGGCGCTGATTCCGCAGATGCTGATTGGATCTGAACTGCAGAAAAAGGAACTGGTGATTGCTTCCGGCAAAAAGCTGCAAGGCAGCCGGAGATACTATCTTGTGCATTCCAGTCAGGACACCTCAGCGCTGATTCAGAAATTTGTCGGCTGGGTGCAGCACGAACTGCAGGCGCCAAAAAGCGCGGTTCAGACTGGGCAAGACACTTTAGAACAATCAAGCATAGGAATTCGCATCAGCAATGAAAAACAAGCCTAAACTTGTGGTTTTTTCAGGCGCGGGCATGAGCGCTGAAAGCGGCATCCACACCTTCCGCGGCAGCGACGGCCTCTGGGAACAGCACCGCATTGAAGATGTTGCCACGCCTGAAGCCTGGGCGCGCAATCCGGAAATGGTGCAGCGCTTTTACAATCAGCGCCGGCAAAACATTTTAAATGCCTCACCGAATTTGGCGCATCAGCTGATTGCCCAGCTGGAAAATCGGTACGATGTGCAGATCATCACGCAGAATATTGATGACCTGCATGAGCGCGCCGGCAGCTCAAGCGTTCTGCATCTGCATGGCAATATCCGCCTAGCCAAAAGTTCCGGGCCAAATGCGCAGTACACTGCGGAATTTTATCCTATTCAAGGGGCCATGCTGGATCTGGAAAAAGATAAATGCCCTGCCGGCTATCCGCTGCGCCCGCATGTGGTCTGGTTCGGCGAAGCTGTGCCGGCCTATGCAGAAGCCCGCGCGCTGGCGCAGCAGGCGGAAATTTTCATTGTGATTGGCACCAGCTTGGCGGTTTATCCCGTTGCTGGGCAGGTGCAGGAAATACCGCCAGCCTGCCAAGCCTATTATATTGACCCCAAAGCAGACTATGCGCGCGTGCCGAAGCAGTACCGGCTGATTCAGCAAACTGCAGCGCAGGGCATGCAAATGCTTTTTGATCAGCTGATGTCCTGATGATGAAAAATCCATTTATTAGATAAATCATTTAATTATTAAATAACATTCATTATAAAAATAAATACAAATTGAATTACATTACTTTACAATTAGGTGAAAATTTAGATAACTTTTTATCATTATGAACAAAAAACCTAACTTATTTTTCAGATTATGGGATTTTTTAACACTAAAGACATATCATAATAATTTATTGACTAGCGGAGGTTCAACCTATTTAACCGTAGTTTCATTTATTATGATTTTAGCCGCATTTTCTGAAGGATTTGCCTGGGGATTTTTAGGCAGCACTTTTACTCCAGAATCACCTGTAATTGGGTGGGTTGCCTTAGGTTCATTTGTATTTTTATTAATGTGGTTTTTCGACCGATCATTTGCTTCAGCAGACCTATTAAAAGATGAGCATGAAAAAACTTTAAATGGCTTAGAAAAAACCGCTTCTTCTTGGTCTGAAACTTTTAAAAAATCACTCCCCTTTCTTGTGCGTCTAGGAATTGTTATTTTATCTTTATGCATTACAGCACCTTTTTTAACTCAGCTCGTATTTAAGGCTGATATTGAAAATAAAATGTTAGAGCAATATAAGGATAATATTGTTTTAGCAAAAGATAATGGCCTAAAAAACCGGGATAAAAAAATTGCCACTCTGGAAAAACAAATTACTGAAACAAACGATAAATTACAAAAAGAAATTGGCGGTAAAAGCGGTACAGGTTATGGGCGAGGTTATGTTGCGCAAAGTATTGAGCGGCAACTTCACACACTGCAATCAGACTTAACGTTTGCACGATCAGAACGTGATAACTTTTTACTTAAATTTGATCAAGCTGTTGATCGCGGAAATGAAGAAGAATTAAAAAAATACGGAATCACGATTGCTAAAGACAGTCCAATATTTAGACAGCAAGCCATTGATGAGTTTAAATCTGAACCAGCCTTTCAGAAAACAGACCGTGCTGTGCATATTTTTTTATTTATTCTTGGTGTTATTTTAATTTCTGCAAAACTTATGCAGCCACGTACCTTACAAATGTATTTTTCAAGTCGCCTGCAGGAAAAGTGGGCGCTCTATAAGCTTGGTACATTTGACAAATATTTACCTGAACAGGAACGCAGTACTTTGCTTTTGCAAACCAATCAGTCTATTCCAGAAGAATTTGAGGAGATTATTGTTCAGTATGCCAAAGATCAGTGTGATCGAAAGAAACAGGAAATGTTGATGCTTCAAGAACAGGAACGTATTGGCCGAGAAAGACAGCAAAAACTGTTAATTGAAGAAGAAAGAAAATTGCAAAAAGAAAAAATAGAACAAGAAAAAATGGAAAAATTTGAAGAAGACTTAAAAAAAGCAGAGCAAGTCCATTTTGAAAGACTGGCAAAAGAAAAATCTGAGCTGGAAATCCGAGAAAAAACGCGAGTATTTTATGAAACGCAAATCTTAAAATCATTAAATGAAGTTGAAGAAGCAGAACAAAATTATATGAATAATTTTTCCTCTAAAATTGACCAACTCGAGGAGCTTGAAAAGCAGTTAATCACGGAGCTGCATGAAATTGAACGCACCTATAAAAATCATCATGACAATATAGATGCGCGTAATAAGCGAATTATAACTGCTGAGACTGAATTATCAGCGATGCAGGATCTAGCCGGTCAATTGCAGCGCCCGCCGGAGAACCATACAATTGAAAGTTTACGGGCTTTTACTACAGCAGAATCAGCAGTTGTAGACCAAAAGACGTATATCAAAAATATAAAATCTTCCCTTTTGACTTTTGAGACGGATCAAAAGTACTTTAGCGAAAATATGAATAGATTACGCAGTCAACTTAGCAAAACACAAAACCAATTAGTCGAGTTGAGAGAACCGCTTGAGATCATTTCTTCAGCTCGTTCTAAAATTGAAGTAAGAAAAATGGTTTTACTGGGTGATGAAGGCCTAATTGAAACGCCATATGAGCCACATGAAGATGAAGAAATGCCAATGCTTGTAGAAAAGCTAAAGAATCAGTTATCTACAAAAACTCCAACTTACATGAATTCGTAAAATGATGTATTGGTCTGCCATAATTACTATTCTTGCAGTTATATTTATTGTGTGTGCCTATTCTTTTTATAAAAGATATTCAGCACATAAACAATATTGCGAATTTCTAAGAAAAAGTTTGCAAGAGGCTGTTCCGCAAAAGGACAATGATTATTCTGCATTATTGCCAGCAGGTTTAGTTGTTGGGGAATATTTATGGCAAATTTACACAATTGATCCAAGCGTCATTAAAGCTGTAGATTTCAGCAGTACACAAAATTTAGATTCTGCTTATGCTGTTTCAAACTATTTAATGATAAATATGCTTGAACATGATGACCAAGCATATTCAGGCTTTAAAAATCGTTTAATTGGATATATCGGCGAACAAAAAGTTGCAGAAGCATTGCAGCAGCAAGGCACGGATGCTCTTTGGGCTTCAACTTCCAATCAAGAAATTTGGGATTTAAAAATTGATGATCAACTCATTAATGTAAAAACAGTACTTGATATTAATAGCATTAAAGGAACTGCTTTAGCGCATCCTGACGTAACTTATTTAGTGCCTGAAGACACCTATAGGGATATTGGTATCGATAATATTAAACCTTTAGACGGTTTTAACTACCAAGAAGTTACAGATCAACTTAATTCAACCTGCCAGCATATTGATGGCAGTAATGCTTTTAATGCATTTAGCACTCACTTGCCGATAGGATCAGGGATAATAGCTCTTAAAGAAAGACAGAGGCTCCTTAAAGCTGGAGGCGATCAACAAGCAGTCAATAGAAATATATTGATCGATTTTTCTGCGAAAACAGCTGGCAGTTTAACAATGGCAAAAATTGGCGGATTAATTGGTACAGGCCTAGGAAGCCTTGTTTTTACACCGGTGCTTGGCGGTACTCTTGGTGCTGCCTTAGGCGCATTTTGGGGAGCAAAAAAAGGCAAAGCCTTTGGAAAAGTGATTAAAGAGCTAGAACTGCAAAAGCAGAAGTTAAAATTAAATGCTATGTTGGAAAAATTTGGAAAACAATACTTTCCTTACATTGACAAAATTAAATATCAGATTTCGTCATTTGCATATAAAAATCAATTCGCTTTAGCCTCTTTCGAGGCAAAATACCTAAACAGCCCATCAACTAAAAATTGGAAGTCAAAATTTTTTGAGAATACAAATGAAGTTTTTTTTACTGAATTAAAGAGAATTGGGGAAAATAATTTCGCTAAAGAGAAGTTAAAGGCCGACAAGCAAAATATTATTTTAGATGAAATCAGAAGCGCACAAAATACAAAAGCGCTAGCACTATTAATTATTAATAATATCCATTTTCGTGATTTTTTATATGTTGATTTGATCGAATTAAAACTAATTTATGCTCAGAAAGATAAAGTTTATTTAGAGCGTTTTAAGCTATATCCAGATCAATATCCATTAACGCAGAAACTAAGAGATCATAAAAAACTTTATAATACATATACAAAAGACAATTGCCTAAGCTGAAAAAAATGATCTCTCCAGTATAGTTTTTTAATAAGTTAAATTTCTATTTTGGTGCACTGATGCACACCAAAATACTTTAATGAAAACTTTTACTTCATCAAAATTTCATGAAACATATGCCGCAGCCATTGATGGCTGGCTTTATGATGGCAGGACATATGCCAATACTGCTTGACCGCATAGGTCGGAAAAGCGATTGGCGCATCAAAAATTTTTAAATTTCCCCGCGACAGCAGAACCTCACTCAAGTAATAAGGCACAGTGGCAATAGCGTCAGTATCCTGCACCACCAAGCCTACGCCCAGATAGCTGGGCAAGCGCATCAAAATATCGCGCTCCAGCTCCAGCTTCTGCAGCTCATTTTCAATATGGTAATGCCCCATGCCTGCATCAATATCAATATGCGATTCGCTCAAGTACTGCTCAGTACTGATGCTGTCGCCGGTCAGGCGCGGATGGTCTTTGGCCGCAATCACCACATAATACTGCTCAAACAGTTTCTGCTGATAAAAGCCATTTTCCAGATGCGGCAGGAAGCCCAGCGCCAGGTCAATTTCACCGTTGGCCATCTGATAGCCGGTTTCAGACGTAATCGGCCGGACATTAAGGCGGATATGCGATGCATGCTTTTTCAAATACTGCGAAATTTTAGGCAAAAGCACCAAATGAGATACATCGGTCATCGCCAAGGTGAACTGCTGATGCGAAACCGCCTGATCAAAATCAATAGTGAAATTATTGATGACTTCCACTTTGTTCAGCGCTTCGCTGACCAGCGGAAACAGCTGTTTTGACAGTTCTGTCGGCACCATCACATTGCCTATGCGCAAAAACAGCGGGTCATTATAATGCTGCCGGATTTTATTCAGGATATTGCTGACCGTGGGCTGGCTCATTGCCAAGTGCTCGGCGGCAAGCGACACGCTTTTAAATTTATAGACGTAAAAAAAGACGCTAAGTAATTTACAGTCCAGTTCAAACACGAAAGATACTTTCCTTTTCTTTAATCATCATCAGGCAGGTCATCCATCATCTGCCAATTTGCTATCCGTTCCAATGCTTAAATATTACTTTGAAACAATCCAAGTTTCTAGAGCGAATAATATATTAACTGATGCTGCCTAAGCGCTTGAATCCGCCAAATGCAATTATGAAAAAATTGATTCCGCGGACAGGCAGCATGGATACGGCGCTTTAATTGACTCCATCAGCATGGCATTCAGGCAACTATTGCCGCCATAACCAGCATCAGCAACATCCAGCGCGATCAGCAAAATAATGCGCTGATCAGCGGCAGGCTTAATTTTGAAAGCGATTTTGGCTTAATTTTGACGCGTGAAAATGTGCAAAACATTAAACCGCATCTGGAAGTATATAGCTAAATTTTAAAGTCTATATTACGCATAATTACCTATAAAATATGATTGCACTGGATTAATTATTTCGGCAATAACGATGATGCTTGCACTGCCTCATTTTGCTTTAAAAGTTTCAATGCCTTTGCGCAGGCAAGATCCTTCTTTGGAAAGCCCCAAAGGAGCAAAAGTCTTTTGTTGCCCATACACGGCGTCCTTGCCGTGATGGGCAACGTGCGGCATCCCTGCCACACACGCGTATCCGAAGTTTATTTTACTCAAGGGTCTAGGAAACTAAGGGAATTTTCACGGAGTCGTTTAAGAAAACTTAGTTATATCGCTAAGTTTCGAAGTCTGTACCAAATATGATTTTATTAGGTTTTCTGTGTGGTAGCTATTTAGGTAATTAGCTATATTTAAAAGCTGCCCGGCATTTTCAGCAGCCTGAAGAATGCTTAATTATTGAAGATTCTGTGATTGGCGTAGAAGCCGGCAATCAGGCAGGCATAGAGGTCGTGGCGATTTATGACCCGTATTCCGCGCATGAGCTGGAAGAAATTAAAGCCAAAGCGGATTATCTTGTGCAGGATTATGCTGAACTGCTGCAGCAGATCAGTTAAGCATTTTTAATCCACCCCAACCCTCCTTTTTCAAAGGAGGGAGTATTTCGGAATTCAATATGGTATTGAATTCAAGGATGTTCCCCTCTTTTTCAAAGAGGGGTTAGGGGAGATTTATCAATCAGTAATAATAAAATTACGCTTAACTGATCAGCATTAGCAATGCATGCGGGCTTTTTACAGCTTCCTCTGCTTATGTAGATTTCATCGCGCCTGTTTCTTCAAACTGCGCATGCCAAGCCAAAGCTTCGGCCAAAATATGCGGTGTTTGCCCGCCGCGGCCGCAGGCGCGCTCAAAATAGCCGCGCAGCGCTTCACGGTAATCCGGATGCGCGCAGGTATTGATGACTTTCAGCGCCCGTTCGCGCGGAGAAAGCCCGCGCAGATCCGCCAGCCCCTGCTCCGTGACCACAATGTCCACATCATGGTCGGTATGGTCGGTGTGGCTGACCATCGGCACCACAGATGAAATCGCGCCGCCTTTGGCAATCGATTTCGTCACAAAAATGGCAATGTGCGCATGGCGGGTAAAATCGCCTGAACCGCCAATTCCGTTCATCATTTTGGTGCCGGCGACATGGGTCGAATTCACATTGCCGTAAATGTCGAATTCCAGCGCGGTGTTAATGGCAATAATGCCAAGGCGGCGGATGATTTCCGGGTTGTTGGAAAGCTCCTGCGGGCGCAGCACAATTTTGTCTTTGTACTGGTCAAAGTTCTGCATGACATGGGCTGCGCAGGGTTCAGACAAAGTCATGGAAGAGCCTGAAGCAAACGTCATTTTGCCTGAATCAATCAGCTGGAAGGTGCAGTCCTGCAGCACTTCCGAATACATTTCCAAATCGTGGAAATTGGAATCTTCAAATCCTGAAAATACCGCATTGGCAATTGAGCCGACGCCGGACTGCAGCGGGCCTAAATTTTCCGGCAGGCGCCCTGCGGCCACTTCAGCTTCAAAAAAAGTAATTAAATGGCGCGCAATCGCCAGTGTTTCCGCATCCGGCTCGTCCATTTTAAAGGAGGTATCCGGCAAATCATTCAGGACAATTGCCGCAATTTTTTCCGGGCTGACATTAATGCCGATGGTGCCAATCCTGTCACTGGCCTGAACCAATGGAATCGGGCCACGGTTCGGGCGCGCTTTCGGCACATACACATCATGCACGCCTTCCAGCACCGGGTTAATGGTGTTGTCAATTTCAATGATGACATGATCCGCCATTTCAATGAAGTTGGCGGAGTTGCCGCATGAACCGGTTGGAATGATCTGGCCGTCTTCTGTAATCGCTACGGCTGCCACAACCGCCACGTTGATGCGCGGTAAATTGTGGTGGCGGATATTGTCCGCCATTTCCGACAGATGCTGGTCAATGTACATCACTTCGCCGGCATTAATTGACTTGCGCAGGCCCGGATCTGCCTGATACGGATAGCGCCGCGCAAGGGCATGCGCTTCATTTAAGCGCCCGTCAATGCTGTTGCCTAGGCTTGCGCCCGTTGCTAAAGTAATTTTTAAAGGGTGTTCTTTGGCATAATCCGCCAAAGCTAAAGGGACTGTTTTTGCTTCGCCCGCACCGCCAAAACCGCTTAACCCCACCACAGAACCATCTTGAATCAACTGAACCGCCTGCTGCGGGGACATTACTTTGTCGCGCAGGGAGAGCAAGCGAATGCGTTCTAAACCATTCATAATAATATTCTCAATATAAACTTTTATTTCTGCAATCCCAGCGCGCTGAAATTGCAGTTTTGTTATGGCTTATCTAAAAATGCATCCTGCGCTTAAATCAGAGCAGCTCGACAGCAATCGCTGTCGCTTCGCCGCCGCCGATGCACAGCGCAGCCACGCCTTTTTTGCCGCCAGTGCGCTTCAAGGCATGAATCAGGGTAACGATAATGCGTGAACCCGATGAGCCTAAAGGATGGCCCAAAGAACAGGCGCCGCCATTCACATTGACTTTTGCTTCATCTAAATTAAAGCCGTCAATCGCCAGCATGGTCACCATGGCAAAGGCTTCATTGACCTCCCAAAGGTCAACGTCTTTTGCATCCCAGCCGGCTTTCTGCAGCGCTTTTTCAATTGCGCCCACAGGCGCAATGGTGAATTCAGACGGATGCTGCGAATGTGAAGCGTATGCAGCGACTTTGGCCAAAGGCTTTAAGCCGCGCGCCTGCGCAGTTTGCTCCGAAGTAATGACCAGTGCCGAAGCGCCGTCAGAAATAGAGCTGGCGTTGGCCGCCGTGATGGTGCCGTCTTTTTTAAATGCCGGGCGCAGGGTCGGAATTTTTTCCGGCTTGGCGCTTAACGGCTGCTCATCTGTATCAACGACAATATCGCCTTTGCGTGTAGAAACAGTGACAGGCACAATCTCAGCTTTAAAGAAGCCGCCGTTAATGGCCGCTACAGCTTTGTTCAGTGAATTGATGGCAAAAGCGTCCTGCTGTTCGCGGGTATAGCCTTTTTTGTCTGCCATGTCCTGCGCAAGAATACCCATTGAAAGGCCGGTTTCCGCATCTTCCAGACCTTCCTGGAACATATGGTCAGTCACTTTGCCGTGACCCATGCGGTAGCCGGCACGGGCTTTGTCTAAAATGTACGGCGCATTGGACATAGACTCCATGCCGCCAGCCACGACAATTTCCGCAGAGCCGGCCTTAATGGCATCAGCAGCCTGCATCACCGCTTTCATGCCTGAACCGCAGATTTTATTAATCGTGGTTGCGCCGGTGGAGTCCGGCAAACCCGCCTGACGCATGGCTTGACGCGCCGGGCCCTGCTTTAAGCCTGCCGGCAGCACGCAGCCGAAAATCACTTCATCAATATCCGCCGGCTGCAGGCCTGCACGCGACACAGCGGCTTTAATCGCCGCCGCGCCTAAATCCGGCGCTGTGCATGAAGCCAGTGAACCCTGAAAGCCGCCCATCGCGGTGCGTACGCCATCTACAATTACAATCATTTCTTATTTCATCCTGTTTTAGGTTTTATATGCCCTAAGAAGCATAATTGCTTCTTAGGCGTTTTCCATCATTTTCTGCGCTGCAGCGCAGAATTTACGCTTGCGCAGTGAAATATTCTTCAGGCAGCTGCATCACCAGCACCGCGCCGGCTTTAATGCGTTGAGTCCGCGCAGCCAAATCCGGCAGGACTTTGGCGGCAAAATACTGCGCCAGCACCAGTTTGTTCTGGAAGAAAGCTTCCGGTTTCGGCTGGGCCGCCTTGCTGATGCGCGCATGCATATAAGTGAAGCTGAGCAGGCCCACCGCATGCAGATAGTCCACCGCTACGGAATTGCTGAAATCCGGATCGGCTTTGGACTGTTCAACCACAAACTGCGTTAATGCTTCCAGCTCCCCGCAAACCGTCAATACGGCGGCTTTAATCGCCAATGCATCTTCTAAGCCGGCTGCAAACTCACGGATTTCCGCAATATATTCCGCAATAAACGCGCCATTGCACTTCGTGGTTTTGCGGCCAATCAGGTCAATGGCCTGCACGCCGTTGGTGCCTTCGTAAATCTGCGCAATGCGCAAGTCGCGGATGCATTGCTCCATGCCCCACTCGCGGATATAGCCGTGGCCGCCGAAGCACATTTGCGCTTCTAGAGTTGAATCTAAAGCTTTATCGGTTAAATAGGCTTTGGCAATTGGCGTAAGCAATGCAACGCGGTCATTGGCCTTGCGCACCGCTTCCTCATCTGTTGAAAATTTCGTAATGTCCAGCTGCTGGCCCACATACACCGCAAATGCGCGCGAAGCTTCATTGTTTGCGCGGATGTTCAACAGCATGCGGCGCACATCGCCATGCACTAAAATTGAGTCTGCCGGTTTTGCCGGTGTTTTTGCGCCTGTGGCTGCGCGGCCCTGCAGGCGGTCTGTTGCGTATTGGGCTGCGTTCTGATAGGCGTACTCCGCCGCGCCAATGCCCTGAATGCCCATCGACAGGCGCTCATAGTTCATCATCACAAACATGGCAGCCAAGCCTTCGTTTTCATTGCCGACCATATAGCCCTGCGCGCCGTCAAAGTTCATGACGCAGGTTGCAGAACCTTTAATGCCCATCTTGTGCTCAATCGAGCCGGCAGCCACGGCGTTGCGCTCGCCGAGTGAACCATCCGCATTGACCAGGAATTTCGGCACAATAAACAGCGAAATGCCGCGCGAGCCTGCAGGCGCATTCGGTGTTTTAGCCAGAACAAGGTGAATGATGTTTTCACACAGGTCATGTTCGCCACTGGTAATAAAGATTTTCGTGCCTGTAACGTTAAAAGAGCCGTCCGCGTTCGGTTCAGCCTTGGTTTTAATAATGCCCAAATCTGTGCCGGAATGCGGTTCTGTCAGGCACATGGTGCCAGACCATTCACCGCTGTACATTTTCGGCAAATAAGTTTCTTTCTGCGCTTGCGATGCGCGGTCATTCAGCGCCATGCCTGCGCCCACCGTCAGCAGCGGATACAGCATAAAGGACGGGTTGGCGCTCCAGATCATTTCGTCTGCCAGCACGGTCAGCATTTTCGGCATGCCTTGGCCGCCCCATTCTTCACTTGCGCCCAAGCCCACCCAGCCGCCTTCGGCAAACTGCTTGAATGCTTCCTTAAAGCCCGCCGGCGTGGTCACCGCGCCATTGCTGAACTGCGCGCCGCCTGCCTCATCTGCCGTGCGGTTCAGGTCAAGAATCACATTTTTAGAAAATTTCGCCATTTCCTCTAAAATGGCATTTGCCGTCGCCATATCTAAATGGGCAAGATTTTCATTGGCCTGCCAGAACTCATCCGCCTTAAACACATCGTTTAAAATAAAGTCCATGTCTTTGAGTGGCGCGTTGTAAATTGGCATAGTTGCTTCCCTTATTACACTGAATGCCGGCATTTAAAATGCGGCCGGCATTTTTTTAAGATAAAAGTGTCCTAAATAAAGCCCTGAATGCTGCTTTATTTGGATAAAAATATGTGAAATTTTGCGCTCAAGGCCAATTCAGCAAACCGGCATTGATTAAGGTTGAACAGCGTACCTGTCCTGATGCTTCTAGCGCTGCGTTCGGGCAGATAAAAACTGGATAAAGCGGATTAAGCGCCAAAATTGATTTTGCATAGAACCGTACATATAAAACCTAAAGCCAATATCAAATGGACTAGCCTGAAGAGTTCACGGCCGGTAAAATCTGAGCCGCGGCCGCTGTTTTTGTGCGTATTGACAATAGAATAAAAACTCAAAAAAAGGAATTTTATTTGCTGGAAATGACCTCTGCGGTTCACTTTTCTTGACATTATCATTCAAGTTGTGAAAAACAGGAAAAATCAAACAATATTTGAGTGTTTATTTTTAACGCAATTTCAGCACTATGCTCGACGTTAGTGCTATTTTAGGTTATGTAAAAAAAACGTAAGCTAGAAAATTGCGTTTTCCCTCGATGTTTTCGGAACCGATAAAATGACTACAGTACGCCAACAGAATTTTCTACTTCGAAAAGAGAAAATTTTAGCGATGGCAGAAACGTTATTGCTTGATAATAATCAGGATATTACTTTAAGTGAATTGGCTTGCGAGCTGGATATCGCTAAAGGCACAATTTACAAGCATTTTAAAAGCAAAAATCAGCTGTACTTAGAATTGATTATTTTAAATGAGCAGCGCCTGCTGGAAATTTCTAAAAAATACAATAACGATATTAAAACTTATGTTTCGCAATACATGCTGTACAACATGCTGAATTCCAACCGGACCATACTGCTGCATGTCATTGAAGAGCGCTTGACCAATAATGAGCGCAAGCTTAAGGATTTGTTTGAAACGCTGTATAAAATACGCGAAGAGCGCATTATTGAAATTAAAGATATGACCAGCGCTTATTTAAAGTCTTTAGACAGCGCAATGTCAATCCGCGACTATCTTTCCTATATTTGGACAGTCACCTACGGCGCCTCCCTGCTGCTGAATTCGACCCATTACCAGAAATCAATCGGCTCGCGTGAGCGTTTAATCAAGCTGTATGTCAATCAGGCGCTGATGACGCCGGATAAAATTTCAGCGGTTTGAGTTTGACTGCGCCATAAAAAAAGCCTGAATTTTTCAGGCTTTTTCTTTGCCGGCACTCAGGCTTTTACAGCAGGAAAGCCGTCTTCCGCCAAGGCGTCTAAAATTTTCTGTTCATCTGCTGCGGTCTGCACATTCACCAGTTTAGACGCCACATCAATATCAACCGCTGCATTCGGGTCAATGCCTTTAATGGTTGCCGTCACGCTGCGCGCGCAGCCACCGCAGGTCATTGCATCAATACGTAATTTCATACTGCTGTTCCTTGTTAAGGTTTAAATGCACTATAAAGCTTCCCATGATGTGAAGGTCAAGCGCTGAATAAAGGGCGGCTAGAAGTGATCGTCCTGCGCCGCGCCCTGTTCAATTTGATTCAAAATCACGCATTCCGCCTGCTGGTCTCCCGCGCAGCAGTTCACCGACTGCTGCAGCGTATTCACCATCGCCTGCAAGTCAGCAATTTTGCGGTTCAGGGTGTCTATGTGCTTTTGCGCCAGCTGCTTCACTTCGGCGCTTTGCCGGCCCTGATTCTTCCACAGCCCAAGCAGCTCTTTCATTTGCTCCGTAGAAAAGCCCAGCTCACGCGAATGCTGAATGAATTTTAAAGTCTTAATGTCCTGATCGCTGTACATGCGGTAACCGGCGTCTGTGCGCTTCGGCGCCTGCAGCAGGCCAATTTCCTCATAATAGCGGATCATTTTGGCGGATATGCCTGACTGCTTGGCAGCCTGCCCTATATTCATCTTAATCCTCCGTCTGCTTCATCCATGTGGGCTGATAGCCTTTCAGGCGCAGCGCATTGCTGACCACAAAGACCGATGACAGCGCCATGGCTGCCGCCGCTAAAATCGGCGACAGCAGTAGGCCGAAGAACGGATACAGCGCGCCGGCCGCCACAGGAATCAGCGCTGCATTGTAAATAAAGGCCCAGAATAAGTTTTGGCGGATGTTATTCATGGTGGCTGCGCTCAGCCCAATCGCCGTCGGTACAGCCTGCAGGTTGCCGGACATCAGCACCACATCGGCGGCTTCCATCGCAATATCGGTTCCAGTGCCAATCGCAAGGCCGACATCCGCCTGAGCCAGTGCCGGCGCATCGTTAATGCCGTCGCCGACAAAGGCTGTGCAGCCGTATTCTTTCTGCAGCTGCTGCACTGCCTGCACTTTTTCTTCCGGCAAAACTTCCGCAATTACCGTATCTATGTTCAGCTGCCGGGCAATCGCTTCTGCAGTATGGCGGTTATCGCCGGTAATCATCGCCACTTTTATGCCCTGATCATGCAGGGCCTGAATCGCGCTGAATGTGGTCTCTTTAATTGGGTCTGCCACCGCAATAATCGCTGCCAGCTTCTGGTCAATCGCCACATACAGCGGTGTTTTTCCCTGCTCGCCCAGCGCAGCTGCTGTGCCGGCAAAAATATCCGTATTCAAGCCCAGATTCTGCATTAAGCGGTCTGCGCCAATATGCAGCTGCTGCCCGCCGACTTGGGCCTGAATGCCTGCGCCGGTAATGGAGTCAAACGCATCAACATCCGCCAAAGCGATCTGCCTTTGCTGCGCCGCCTGCACAATCGCATGCGCAATCGGATGCTCAGATTTAGCTTCTGCAGAGGCTACTAGGCGCAACACTTCATGTTCTTGAAAGCCATTTGTAACTTGAAAATCCGTCAAGGCCGGCTTGCCTTCGGTTAAAGTGCCGGTTTTATCCACCGCTGCCACTTTGGTTTCTTTCAGGAGCTGCAGTGCTTCGCCTTTGCGGAACAGCACGCCCAATTCCGCGCCGCGCCCTGTACCCACCATAATCGATGTCGGCGTAGCCAGCCCCATCGCGCATGGGCAGGCAATAATCAGCACCGCTACGGCATTAATCAAGGCATAGCTCAGGCTTGGCTCAGGGCCAAAGAAATACCAGACCATAAAGGTTAAGGCTGCCAGCGCCATGACTGCAGGCACAAACCACAGCGTCACTTTATCCACCAGGGCCTGAATCGGCAGTTTTGAGCCTTGCGCCTGCTCGACCAGCTGAATAATCTGCGCCAGCACAGAGTCCTGCCCGACAGAAGTCGCCTGCACCGTCAGACTGCCGCTTTGATTGACCGTACCGCCCACCACTTGCTGTCCGGCGGTTTTTTCGACTGGAACAGGCTCGCCGCTGATCATCGATTCATCTACATAGCTTTTGCCGGAAACCACTTCACCGTCTACCGGCACGCGCTCTCCCGGGCGGATTTCCAGCCGCATGCCTGACTGCACCTGGTCAATATTCAGCTCAATATATTGGCCATTCTGCTCTACACGGGCGGTTTTCGGCTGCATGCCAATCAGGTACTGAATTGCCTGCGACGTCCGGCCTTTGGCTTTGGCCTCCAGATAGCGGCCCAGCAGAATTAAGGCAATAATGACGGCGGCAGCCTCGAAGTACACATATACAGTGCCTTCCGGCAGCACCTGCGGCATAAAGGTTGCAACACATGAAAAAGCGTAAGCGGAGAATGTGCCCACCGCCACCAGAGAGTTCATGTCAGGCGCAGCGCGCAGCAAGGCCGGCACGCCATGCGTATAAAAGCGCCGGCCCGGCAGCAGCAGAATCAGCGTGGTTAATGCAAACTGAAGATACCAGCTGTTTTGCGCGCCAATGGTGCTGAGAATGAAATGATGGAATGCGGGGATCATATGCGAGCCCATTTCCAGCACAAAGACCGGCACTGCCAAAATCAGGGCAATGATTAAATCGCGCTTTAAGGCCTTTAGCTCTTGCTGCTTTTTGTCCGCCTGCGCCTGATCATCTGTCTGCGCCAGCTGCGCTTCATAGCCGGCTTTTTTGACGGCAGCGATGAGGTCTGCCAGCTGGCCACCCTGCACAAAGGCTTTTTCTGAGGCCAAATTCACCGTGGCGGATTGAACGCCATCGACACTTTTCAGCGCTTTTTCCACACGCGACACGCAGGAGGCGCAGGTCATGCCTGAAATATTCAGCTCAACGGCTTTAGATGCGACAGCAAAGCCGGCTTTCTGCACTTCAGTCTCCAGCGTGGCGGCGTCTACGCTGCTCAGCGCTTTTACTGTGGCTTTTTCAGTGGCTAAATTCACCGACGCCTGAATGACCCCGGCCGTTTTATTCAGGGCTTTTTCCACGCGGGATACGCAGGAAGCGCAGGTCATGCCTTCTATTTTCAGTTCAAGCGTTTTGGATGGAACATCATAGCCGGCTTTTTTGACCGCCTGAATGACTGCTTGCGCATCAATCGGCTTGGAACTGCTGACTAAGGCTTTTTCAGTGGCTAAATTGACCGACGCCTCTTCGATATTTTCAACTTTTTTTAATGCTTTTTCGACGCGCGACACACAGGAGGCGCAGGTCATGCCTTCTACCGCAAAACTGAACTGATTTTTTACCGATGAATTTGGCATACTCATGTAAACCCCTCATGCATCACTGAATATATTCTATAGCTTAAACTTTGCCATGTTGGCAAGGTCAAGCATTTAAGCAGAGGGCTTTTATTGTTCAGAGAATCAGCGCTAAACCGTGATTGGTATGAATGATTCATTGATGATTTTCGCTCGTAAGCTGCAGCGCTTGCACTGCCACATTTTTCCTTTAAATGTTTAAATAGCTTTGTGCAGGCAATACCCCACTTTGGAAAGACCCAAAGTGGGCAAAAGTCTTTTGTTACCCATACACGGCGTCCTGAGCCAGTTTTAAGCACTGCTTTAAAATGCAGCGCAAGGATGGGCAACGTGCGGCATCCCTGCCGCACACGCGTATCCAAAGTTTATTTTATTCAAGGGCCTAGGAAACTCGAAGATGAAGGGATTTTCGCGGAGTCGTTTAAGAAAACTTAGCTATACCACTGCCTTAATCAGCGGGGAAAATGTAAAAATCGCCATAAAAAAACTAGGCGGTTGTTGTCGCCTAGCTTTAGTATCAATCAAATCATCTTAAATACTGCCGGTTCAGCTTTGCAGGCTGCACTTGGACAGCCCTAAGCCATTAATCTGCGGAAATATCTTCAAACAAAACCGAAGATAAATAGCGCTCACCGCTGTCCGGCAAAATCACCACAATGGTTTTTCCGGCATTTTCAGGACGGGCAGCCAATTTAGCCGCGGCAGCCATGGCTGCGCCGCTGGAAATCCCGACCAAAATGCCTTCATGTGTCGCAGTCTTGCGCGCCCATTCAATGGCTTCTGCGCTTTCAATCGCCATGACTTCATCGACCAGATCCAGATCCAAGTTCTTTGGAATAAAGTTGGCGCCAATGCCCTGAATTTTATGCGGCCCCGGCGTCAGCGGCTCACCGCGCTTGGCCTGGCCAATAATCGGCGATTCCGCTGGTTCAACCGCAACAGAATAAAGCGGCTGATTTTTAACTTTTTCAAAATAGCTGGAAATGCCGGAAATTGTCCCGCCCGTCCCGACGCCAGAAACCAGAATATCCACTTTGCCGCCGGTCGCTTCCCAAATTTCAGGGCCGGTGGTCAGTTCATGAATTTTAGGATTGGCCGGATTTTCAAACTGCTGCGGCAGGTAATACAGCTCCGGATTTTCCGCTGCTAGGCGCACCGCTTCATCTACCGCGCCTTTCATGCCTTTTGCCGGTTCTGTCAAAACCAGAGTTGCCCCAAAAGATTTCAGCACTTTACGGCGCTCAATACTCATGCTGGCCGGCATAGTCAAGGTAATCGCATAGCCCTTGGCGGCGGCGGCAAATGCCAGCGCAATGCCGGTGTTGCCGCTGGTTGGCTCAACAATATGCATGCCCGGCTTTAATAAGCCTTTTTGTTCTGCATCCGCCACCAAAGCCGCCCCTACGCGGCACTTGACTGAAAATGCAGGATTGCGGCTTTCAACTTTAGCTAAAACCGACGCCCCGCCTGAAATTGAGCGGTTAATGCGCACCAGCGGCGTATTGCCGATGGCTTCCGCATTGTTGCTGTAAACCGCAATGCCTAAATTCGCCGGCGCTGGAAATGCTGAATCTGTCGTCATGAGTCTTTCCTTGCTATTTTTACATCAAAAAGTACATTCTGCATCATACCTATTATTTCAATACAGGCGTATGCTATTTCAGTTCAACTGTCTAAAATAGCTTAGCTTTTTATTGGAAATGCGCTAATATTAGGCAATAAGAATATCTGATGTATTATTTGCTTACATATCAGAAAAATTAATATTTTATTTCACTAAAAACCATAAAAATTGTTCTATTTATTCAATGAATTAAACTGTTATAAACGTATACTTAAGGTTTTGCAAAGGCGGAATAGGCACTCTGAATGAATAGCGATCTAGAAATCAGCAGCATGCGCGATTCTGCAGAATTGGTTGTCGGCGTTTTAAAGTCGCTGGCCAATACAGACCGTCTGCTGATTTTATGCCATTTGGCCCAAGCGGAATTGAATGTCTCTCAAATTGAGCAGATTACCCAAATCAGCCAGCCGACGCTTTCACAGCAGCTGATGATGCTGCGCAAAAGCGATGTAGTCACGACCCGCCGTGACGGCAAGCAGATTTACTACTCCATCAAAGACCCGAATTTAGTCACTGTGCTGCAGACCCTGTATCAGCTGTACTGCCATCAGGCGCACAAGCCGCTTTAATACTCAAGCGGCGCCTCTAGAACGGCTATGCATAACCCTGCGCTGGCAGCCTGAATCTATTGCTTAGCCTTTCCGCCTTAATCCTCTGTTTCCTTCATTTTCCGCTCTTTCAGCGGCAGCTGATTGCATGCCTTCATGCAGGCTGCGGCAAATTTTGCGCAGTCCAAGACTTATTAGCATTTTTTATGCATAATATATATTAAATTGTGATTTAGACTATTTTATGCCGGATTTCAAAGCTCAAATCTTAAAGCATCTCCCCGCATGGCAATGGTTGCAGGACTACAGCGCCGGCAAATTCAAGTCTGACGCTTTGGCTGCATTGATTGTGATTGCCATGCTGGTGCCGCAAGGCATGGCCTATGCCATGCTGGCTGGCCTGCCGCCGATTATGGGGCTGTATGCCAGCATGATTCCCATGATCATGTATGCACTGATCGGCGGCAGCACCACGCTGTCCATCGGGCCCGTCGCCATTATTTCCATGATGACCTTTGCGACCTTGAATCCTTTATTTGAAGCGGGTTCTCCGGCTTATATTGAAGCCGCCATGCTGCTGGCGCTGCTGGTCGGCATCATTTCATTGCTGCTGGGCCTGCTGCGTTTCGGCTTTTTAATTCAGCTGATCAGCCATCCAGTCATCAAGAGCTTTATTATTGCCTCAGCTCTGCTGATCGCTCTGGGCCAGCTGAAGTTTTTGGTGGATATCCCGCTTAACGGCAACAGCATCCCAGAATTCGTGCAGAGCCTAGTGCAGTACATTTCCAATGCCCACATGGTTTCCCTGATTTTCGGCATCGCCTCCATTCTGTTTTTAATTTATGTGCCTAAAATTTTAAATTCACAGGCTGTGCAGGGGCGCATCGGCTCGACCAATTTCATTGTCAAATCTGTGCCTCTCATTTTAGTGGTCATTTCCATTGCCTTAACCGTGTTTTTGGGGCTGAAAGACCTCGGCATTAAAACCGTAGGCGAAATTCCTTCCGGCTTTCCGCCGGTGCGCATCCCGCACTGGAACTTAGATCTAGCGCTGACGCTGCTGCCCGGCGCAGCCATGATCACCATGATCAGCTTTGTCGAGTCATTGTCGATTGCGCAGGCCACGGCGCTGCAGCAGAGAAGCCATTTGAACAGCAATCAGGAGCTGGCTGCGCTTGGCCTGGCCAATATCAGCGCGGGCCTGACCTCAGCATTTCCGGTGACCGGCAGCCTGTCACGCACCGTGGTGAATGCCGATGCCGGCGCTAAAACGCCGATGGCCGGGGTGCTGTCCTCACTGCTGATTATTCTGGTTACGCTGTATTTCACCGGCTTTTTTAAAGACCTGCCTTTGGTGATTCTGGCGGCCACGATTATTGTTTCCATTTGGAAGCTGGTGGATTTCAAGCCTTTTCTGGACACTTGGCGCTATTCCAAGGCCGACGGCATCGCCATGTGGATTACCTTTTTTGGCGTGATTTTTATTGATATTTCCACCGGCCTTATGATTGGCATTGTTTCCACATTTATTTTAATGCTTTGGCGCATCAGCCGCCCGCATATGGCGGTCATTGGCCTGGTGGAAGGCACGCAGCATTTCAGGAATGTGCAGCGCCGCCATGTGCTGACCTCGCCTGAAATCATGTCGATGCGCATTGATGAAAACCTGACCTTTTTAAATGCCAATGCCTTAAAAGGCTTTTTAATCAATCAGGTCAGCCAGCACCCGCAGCTGCGGCATGTGGTCATCAACTGCTCTAGCGTCAGCAGCATTGATTTCAGCGCTTTGGAAATGCTGGAAGACATTAACAGCGAGCTGAATAAGCTGGATATCCGTCTGCATTTTTCCGAAATCAAAGGCCCGGTAATGGACCGGCTGCAGCACTCAAAACTGCTGAAGCAGCTCAGCGGACAGATTTACCTGACGCACTATCAGGCCATGCAGGACCTGTCGCGCAATACGGCCGAGTACCTTATTTAAATGAGAAAAAATCTTAGATTTTCAAGGAAGCAGGCCATGAAATTTATGGCCTGCCTGAAAATAGGCTGTAAAAATATAGAATATCAATTGAAAAAATAAGCACTTAATTTTTATATCAGATTTGTTTTAAGCCTGAAAGATTTTCAGTATAAAATATCGGGATTATTTTCAACATTTTGTCATCGTAATTCTGACAAGGCTCCCCTATGTTTTCAGCTTTTACGCGTTTGAGTTTAGTCACTCGGATTATTATTGCCATAATTTTAGGTGTATTGGCTGCTGTTCTTTTTCCAAACGCCGCGCCATACCTCAGCCTGCTTGGCGACCTATTCATTAAAGCGCTTAAATCGGTTGCCCCGATTCTTGTCTTTGTCTTAGTTTTATCTTCTATTGCAAATTTTAAAGTCGGCAGCAGCAATGCTTATATTAAGCCGATTATGCTGATGTATGCTTCAGGCATGTTTTTCGCTGCCTTAAGCGCAGTCGTCGCCAGCATGCTGTTCCCTAGCGTTCTGTTTTTAGATGCGCCGGCTCAAGGCGAACTGAGCCCTCCCGGCAGCCTTGCAGAAATTTTAAAGAACCTGCTGCTGAGCTTTGTCGCCAACCCGGTCACGGCCATTGGCGAAGCCAACTTCATTGGCATTTTAGCTTGGGCTGTGGCTTTAGGCGCGGCTTTCCGCCATGCATCAGACCAGACCAAAGTCTTTCTGACCGAAGCTGCTGAAGCGGTAAACCGGGTCATCCGCCTTGTGATCAACTTTGCGCCGCTGGGCATTTTCGGCTTGGTGGCGGTGACTTTTGCGGATGCAGGTCTAAGCACGCTGGTCAGCTATGCGCATCTGTTGGCCGTACTGCTGGGAACCATGTTCTTTGTGGCTTTAGTGATCAATCCTATTATGGTGGGATTGGTGACCCGGGCCAACCCATATCCTTTAGTCTTTCAATGCCTGCGCGAAAGCGGCATCACGGCGTTTTTTACCCGCAGTTCAGCAGCCAATATTCCGGTGAACTTGGATCTTGCGAAACGCTTAGGCGTTCCGGAATCCACCGCCAGCGTGGCCATTCCTTTGGGCGCGACCATCAATATGGCGGGTGCCTCCGTGACCATTACCGTACTGACTTTGGCCACCGTGCATACGCTGGGAATTTCGGTTGACTTCACCACCATGCTGATTCTGTCTGTCATTGCCACAGTTTCCGCATGCGGGGCATCGGGCGTTGCCGGCGGCTCACTGCTGTTGATTCCGGTTGCTTGCGGCCTATTCGGCATCTCGTCGGATATCGCTATGCAGGTTGTCGCCATCGGCATGGTGATCAGCGTGCTGCAGGATTCGACTGAAACTGCGCTGAATTCTTCGACTGACGTCTTATTTACCGCTGCAGTAGACCGCGGTTTAAGATAATATACTGATAAACGTATATTAATTATTCAATCTGCTATGCCTTTTTATACCTTGCCGCTGTGGGTTCAATTTGGCGCATTCTTTCTCGCAATGAATGCGGGCATGGTCAATGTGCTGGGGCTGGTGACTGTGCTGCACCAGTCCGTTTCGCATATGACGGGCAATGTCAGCATGCTGGCCATGGCGGTTTTAAACTGGCATCCAGCATCTATTGTTTACCTGTTCTGCATTACCCTGTCGTATGTGATCGGCTCATTTTACAGCGGGCTGATTTTAGGCAATAGCCATTTCCGCCTGGGCAGGCTCTACGGCGCGCCATTGAGCCTTGTGGCGTTTTTCACGTTCCTGTGCTGGCTGCTGCTGCCCTATTTTCCGCGCTATGCGCTGCTCTGGGCCTGCGTGGCGATGGGCGTGCAGAATGCCATGGTCAGCCACTATAAAGGCACCATTATCCGCACCACGCATTTGTCCGGCGTGCTGACCGACTTAGGCTTGGCTTTGGGCTACCGCGCCAGAGGCTTAGAGGTGGAGCGCAAACGGGTCATTCTGCATTTGCTGATTTTATTTGGATTTTTTATAGGCGGGCTTATTGCCAGCCTGATTTATCCTTTATTAAAATTGAATTCATTCCTTGTCCCTGCAGTATTCAGCTTCGCGTTAAGCACTGTATATTGGGTCATCTATCTGCGTTATCAGCATATTCAAAATTGAATTTGGAACATCTTATGGTTAAAAATGCATTACAGGCACAGCTATTGAAAGCAGGTTTGGTCGATAACAAAAAAGCCAAAAAACTGTCTAAGCAGGCGGTGCATGAACAGCGTACCGGGCAAAGCAATGAAGCTGAAATCAAAGCCAAAATTGCGCAAGATCAGGAGCAGAAGCAGGCGCGCGACCATGCCATTGAGCAGGAGAAAAAAGCCGCGCTGCATGAAAAAGAGCTGAAAGCGTCTATTCTGCAGATGATCAATCAGCAGAAAATCCGCAATACGGACGGCGACGTATCGTATCAGTTTATTGATGAAGGCAAAATCAAAAAGCTTTACATCAATCAGCAGATTTACAATGCCCTTGTCGCCGGCAGTCTGGTCATTGCCAAAGAAAATGACCGCTACGCATTTTTGCCGATGGCGCTGGCGGAGCGCATTAATGCGAAAATGGAAGGCTTTATTATTGTGAACAATTCTGAACAGAATGATCAGACTACAGATGAAGAAGATCCGTATGCAGCGTATGTCATTCCTGATGATTTGATGTGGTAAGCGCCGGCGCTTAGCATTCAAAGGTTCTGGATTGGGTAATGTTAATCTACTATAGCTCTTTTATTATTACCGATTGAAAGTTCCTTCTCTTGCGCCATACATGACTCAGGGAGAAGGTTAGGATGAGGAATTTTTTTTAATAAAATCCTCTCCCTGAGCGGTATTCCGCGCAAGTCTCCTTAAAAAGGAGAGGGAATTTCCATTGTGCATTAAATACTATTTAAGAAATGGCTCATGAAAGAAGTCTAATCTCCCATAACCGCTCTTTTATACAAATGCTCCCTTTCCTGCTCCAGCACCAAGCACCAAGCACCAAGCACCAAGCACCAAGCACCAAGCACCAAGCACCAAGCA
>NZ_JAVXCI010000031.1:0-28492 GCF_036659555.1 Acinetobacter sp. | reverse complement strand
AGCAGTGCTTTTATTCTTGCTCAGGTTGCGGATGACGCTTCCGCGTATCAAATAAAGTCTAGAATTTAAAAAGAAAAAGCCAGTCAGTTTCTTAACTGACTGGCATTAACCCGAAGGTGCTGTTTTAGCGCTGCATCTTAGTGGTGATGGCGGCGGTGTTTTTTGTATTTGCGCTGCTGCTTTTTCTCATAAGCTTTATCTTTTGAAATTTTATTGCCTAAAGCTGCGCCGCCTGCAGAGCCGGCCGCTGCGCCGATATAGCCGCCATTGGTGCCGCCCATGCTCTTGCCTACAGTATAGCCCGCGCCGCCGCCTAAAGCGCCGCCAATAGCAGATTCTGTACGGTTGCGCTTATCGCTTGCAGCAGCTGCGCCGCCCGCACCGCCTAAGGCTGCGCCAATCGTTGCGCCGGTTGTGCCGCCCATATTTTTACCGATTGCTGTGCCTGCTACGCTGCCTAAGGCGCTGGCGGCCGCGACGCGGGTTGTGCTGTCAGCATGCGCGCTGACGGTAAATAAAGATGCCGCTGCCAGCGTGGCGCTGAGCAAGATCGCGTTCAGTTTCATGGTGCACTCCATGTCCAATGCATTCGGACTGTTGTAATTTATTTGATGGGGCAAATCTAACAAAAGGATTCTCTGAAAATGTGGAGAGTCATCTGCAAAATGCTGTGCTTTAGTTTCCGCATTGTGTCGCTTTGTAACAAATGCCGGAAATCAGATTTAAAAGTGATCAATGCCGGGCCGCTGCGCAGTTTTTGACTGCCGGCATGCAGCTGCTTTAACGGGCTGCCGGCGCAATGCATCTATTGTAGATGCGCGTGTTCAGCCTGCCGCCGGATTTGCATGCCCTTGAATAAGTTTCAGCTTGGCGCAAGCAATAAAGATGTCATTTAAAACCCAGAATCGGTAAACTAGGCGCAATTTTTTAGCTTTATCTGTTCAGGCCTGCGCCTTGGAACAGGCTGTATTGAGATATTTTGAATAATGAAAGAATCGCTGCGCTTACGCTTAGATCAGCTGTCTGACCGTCACGAAGAATTAAATGCCTTGCTTGCAGATGTCGAAGTTATTTCTGACAATAAGCGTTTCCGCCAGCTGTCGCGCGAGCACAGTGACCTGAGCGAAATCACTGAAGTATGGCGCAAATACCGGCAGGCGGAAGAAGATATTGAAACTGCGGAAGCCATGCTGTCTGATCCTGACTTTAAGGAAATGGCGCAGGAAGAGATTAAGGAAAATAAAGCCTTAATTGAACAGCTGGAAGCAGATCTGAATATTTTGATGATTCCGAAAGACCCGAATGACGCCAACTCTGCGTATTTGGAAATCCGCGCCGGAACCGGCGGCGATGAAGCGGCGATTTTCTCCGGCGATTTATTCCGCATGTACAGCAAGTATGCAGAAGCGCAAGGCTGGCGTTTGGAAATCCTGTCTGAAAATGAAGGTGAGCACGGCGGCTATAAAGAAGTGATTTGCCTGATTAACGGCGATGGGGTTTATGGCCGGCTGAAATTTGAAAGCGGCGCGCACCGCGTGCAGCGCGTGCCGGCAACCGAGTCGCAAGGCCGTGTGCATACCTCGGCATGCACTGTGGCGATTCTGCCTGAAATTGATGTAGATACCACGGTCGAGATCAATCCATCTGAACTGCGCATTGACACTTACCGCGCATCGGGCGCAGGCGGCCAGCACATTAACAAAACCGACTCTGCGGTGCGCATTACCCATATTCCTACCGGAACGGTGGTGGAATGCCAGGATGAGCGTTCACAGCATAAAAACAAAGCCAAAGCGCTGGCTTTGCTGGTGTCTCGCCTGGAAAATGCCAAACGCGCGGCAGCTGATGCGGCGACGTCTGAAATGCGCCGCGACTTGGTCGGTTCAGGCGATCGTTCAGAGCGCATCCGCACTTATAACTATCCGCAAGGCCGCATGACCGATCACCGCATTAACCTGACTTTATACAAGCTAGATGCGGTCATGGAAGGCGACTTAACTGAACTGCTGGACAGCCTGCACCGTGAATATCAGGCTGATCAGCTGGCATTATTGGCACAGCAGAATGGTGGTTAAATGAATATTGCACAGGCCTTGGCTTTACGCGGTGAACCTGAAAGCTATGAGCGTCAGGAAAACGCATGGCTGCTCGAACACATCACCAAAATTGATGCTTTTGATCTGGTTATGAAAAAGGATCAGGAGCTGACCGCAGCGCAGGAACAGCAGTATACCGCCAGTTTGGCGCGGATTGCCGCCGGTGAGCCGCTGGCTTATGTGACCGGGTCGCAGCCGTTTTGGACGCTGGATTTAAAAGTCACCAAAGATACGCTGGTGCCGCGCCCGGATACCGAAGTGCTGGTCGAAACCGTCCTGCATCTGGATGTGCCTGAAGATGCGCGCATTGTGGACTTGGGCACAGGCACAGGCGCGGTCGCGCTGTCGATTGCCAGTGAGCGCCCGGATTGGGCGGTGACGGCAACGGATATTTATGAACCGACTTTGGACGTGGCGCAGTTTAATGCTGAAAAGCATGATTTAGAGCATGTACGGTTTGTCTGCGGTTCCTGGTTTAAGCCTTTGGGCCGTGAATTTTTTGATGTGATTGTCTCGAATCCGCCGTATATCGACGCTGAAGATGCGCACATGCAGGACTTGGCTACAGAGCCTGAACGCGCTTTGGTGGCGGACAAGCATGGCTTGGCGGATTTGGAACAGATTATCCAGCAGGGCAAAAAGCATTTGACCGTGAATGGCTGGGTGGTGCTGGAGCATGGCTATGATCAGGGCGATGCAGTGCGCCATATCTTTACCCAAGCCGGCTATAAGCAGGTGCGTACCGTGAAGGATTACGGCGGCAATGACCGCGTGACTTTGGGGCAATGGCCGCATTAAAGGCGGAAAATCTCCTTTTAAAAAATAAAATGCCAGTCAATTGCTTCATTGACTGGCATCAGGCCTAATGGCCGCCTTCAGGTTTGGGCAGCATTACATCGGATAATCCCGCAGGCTGTCCGGCACATCGACCTGATGGAAAGCGCCTGTTTCAACTGCAAGGCAATACGCGACGATTTTTGCAGTTGCTGCTGCAAATGCCTCGTCTTTCAAGTCTGCGCCGGCCTGAATGGCTTCGGCGGTTTCCGCCTGAATATCCAGCGCATGCGCAATATCAGCAGCGTCAGCGCGCATGAAAAATGCAGACACAATATTTTGCAGATCAATATCCGCGACATTCAGCAGCTCTTGGCTGAACTGCGCGTCGCATTGTTCTGCAGGTGCAAATAGGGAATTAGAGAAATTCTGTACCAAGCTTTGCTCGAGTACGTCCATCATCTTAAGCATGGAGAGGCCTTTGAGGGTGATTTAAAGGGAGTGGAGATACAGCCAAAAATAAGCAAAAATTGCTTTAAAGTGGGTGAAAAATAACCTAAATTCAGGCTAAAGGCAATCAATCCCCGATGACTGTCCAGTTAGTTTTTCTAGGTCTTATAATTTACTGATAATCAACGTTAATTTTTTAACATTCGGTTCAGCCGGCAGGCTGTTTAAGAAGGCCCGCAGTCCCTGAAATTTATCCGGCATTGTTTTGCCGGTATGCGCCCGGACTGACGCCTGTCCATTTTTTAAAGGCGCGGTGAAAGGCGCTGGCATCCTGAAAATTCAAGTGCTCACTGATATCCTGCAGGGTTTTATGGCGCTGTTCCAGCAGGCTGATAGCCAGATCGCGCCGTATTTCATTTTTCAGCTGCTGGAAATGCATGCCTTCCTGCTTTAAGCGGCGCTGCAGGGTGGCTTCAGATATCGTGAACTGCTGCGACAGCGCGCCCAGTTCCGGCCATTCAGCGGGTACCGTCTGCATAAACAGCCTGCGGATCTGGTGGCTTAAAGCATTCGGGTTTTTAAAGCGCACCAGCAGGTTGTAAGGCGTATGCTGAATAAACTGATGCCAGGATTTTTTATCCTGTTTCATTGGAATATTCAAATAGCCGGCATCAAACTGAATATAGTTTTCATCGGCGGCGTACTGAATATCATCGCAGAAGCGGGTTCTGTAGTCGCTGTCATCTGCCGGCGGGCTGCATTTCAGCTGGATGCGGTTCAGCACAATGCGCTGCCCGCTCAGCCAGCACATCAGGCCGTGCACCAGCATTAAATAGGCAGCATAGCTGAACATGCGCTTCGGCTGCTGCGCATCCTGAATCACAATATAGGCGTAGTTTTCCTGCACAAAGCTGCTGCTGCTGAAGTCATCCAGAATCAAATTCAAAAACTGCAGGATCTGCTGCAGCGCTTTGCCTAAATTTTCTGCGTGCAGCAGGGATTTTGATAAAAAAGTGTAGCTTCCTCTGCGCATGGGATGGCTGTCCATACCGAAAAATTCATCATTCATGGCATCGGCCAGGACAATCCACAGCTGCGCGTATTGAATTACAGAAACGCGGGCCTTTTCTGACAGAAGCAGCTCCGGGGCAATGCCGGCCTGCAGCAGCAGTTCCGCTGCATTAAAGCCGCGCTGCTGCGCTGCCAGCAGTGCTTCATTGACTAAGCTGATTGAAATGGTGCCTTTAAAATAATCGCTGTCCAAGCCTGTCATCCATGCTTTATTTTTTCTATTGTCCAAATACATCACTCAAGATGCAGCATTTGGAAATTGTACTGAATTTATTCTGTGTTTACTCTGTGGCTTAAGTCGAATTTTAAAAACATGCTTAAAGGGAAAATTAAAATGAAAATTCAAGGAAAAGTCATTGTCATTACCGGCGGCGCATCCGGCTTGGGCGCGGCTACGGCGGCGCATTTGGCCGGGCAAGGCGCGAAAGTCATTATGGCGGATATGAATCAGCAGCTGGGCGAAGAACTGCAGCGCAGCCTAGGTGAACAGGCTGAATTCGCGCAGCTGGATGTGACGGATGACGCAGCTGCTGCAGCCTTTTTTCAGCATGTGGAAAAAAAATACGGCCAGCTGAACGGCCTGGTGAACTGCGCCGGCATTGCGCCTTCCGCCAAAGTACTGGGCCGTGACGGCCTGCATAGCTTGGAAATGTTCCAGAAAGTTTTGAATATTAATGTTTCAGGCACTTTCAATATGCTGCGCCACGCCGCCAGGCTGATGGCGAAATATGAACTGCAGGCGGGTGAAGAAGACCGCGGCGTCATTGTGAATACCGCTTCTGTGGCGGCTTTTGACGGCCAAATCGGTCAAGCCGCCTATGCTGCCTCTAAAGGCGCTGTCGCGGCGATGACGCTGCCTTTGGCGCGCGAATTGGCGCGCGAAGCAATCCGGGTGATGACGGTTGCGCCGGGCATTATGGAAACGCCGATGCTGAAGGGCATGCCGCAAAATGTGCAGGATGCTTTGGGCCAGATGGTGCCGTTTCCGCCGCGTTTGGCCAAGCCGGAGGAATTTGCGCAGCTGGTCGGGCATATTTTTGAAAACGGCTATCTGAATGGCGAAGTGATCCGCTTGGATGGCGCGATCCGCATGCAGCCGAAATAGCTGGCTGCATTTTTCATTGATTGGCTGCAAGCCGATTGATCAAGCCAGCGGGCTTTCAATAGCGGTGATCTTTCTTTCTGCAGGATCAGAAGGGACAAAAATCCTTTGCAGCGCAGCAGCCGCTGTAAAGCATTTAAATGATAGGACAGGGATAAAATATGATTTTAAATGATGCGCAAAAGATGGTTCAGGATATGCTGCGCGACTATTCGCAGGCGAAGCTGAAGCCGACCGCAGCGGAGCGCGATAAAACCGCGCGTTTTCCTGCGCAGGAGCTGGAAGAGCTTGGCGCGCTGGGCGCTTTGGGCATGACGGTTTCGGAAGAATGGGGCGGTTCAGGCATGGACTATGTTTCGCTGGTGCTGGCGCTGGAAGAAATCGCTGCCGGCGATGGGGCAATTTCCACCATCGTCAGTGTGCAGAACTCATTGCCCTGCGGCATTACCCAGCGCTACGGCACTGCAGAGCAGAAAAAGAAATATCTGACGAAACTGGCCACCGGCGAAATGCTCGGCTGCTTCTGCCTGACTGAACCGCAGGCCGGTTCAGATGCCAGCGCGCTGGAATGCCAGGCGGTGCGCGACGGTGATGAATGGGTCATCAATGGCATCAAGCAGTTTATTACCACGGGCAAGCATGCAGATATTGCGCTGGTCTTTGCGGTAACCGACAAAGCCGCCGGCAAAAAGGGCATTTCATGCTTTTTAGTGCCGACCGGGGCGCCGGGCTATATTGTGTCGCGCATTGAAGAGAAAATGGGGCAGCACTGTTCCGACACCGCGACCATTATTTTTGATGACTGCCGCATTCCTGCAGACCATTTGCTGGGCAATGAGGGCGACGGCTATAAAATTGCCTTATCTAATCTAGAGTCTGGCCGTATCGGCATTGCAGCGCAGTCGGTGGGCATGGCGCGGGCGGCATTGGATGCAGCTGTGGAATACGCCAATGAACGCAAGGCCTTTGGGGTGAATATTGTGCAGCATCAGGCTGTGGCTTTCCGTCTGGCGGATATGGCGACGCAGATTGAAGCCGCCCGCCAGCTGGCGCTGCATGCAGCTGCGCTAAAAGACGCTAATTTACCGTGCTTAAAGGAAGCTTCTATGGCCAAGCTGTTTGCTTCGACCATGGCGGAAAGGGTCTGTTCAGATGCCATCCAGATTCACGGCGGCTATGGCTATGTATCCGATTTTCCAGTCGAACGCATTTACCGTGATGTGCGCGTGAGCCAAATTTATGAAGGCGCATCGGATATTCAGCGCCTGGTGATTGCGCGGGAAGTTGCTAAGGCCTGAGGGATCGGACTTTAATCGATGCTCAAAGCCTGCAGTGATATTGAGGGTTATGGAAACGGCAGGCGCCCTCTGAACATATTTTTCTAAGCTTATTATTTATAAAACAGCGCCTAGCGGCTTAGGCGCAAATCTCAGTACTGGATGTACAGGCTGCGCTTTTGAACACAAAAAAGCCGGCTTAATAACAATGATGAATGAACAGCTGCAGCGCGGGAGCCTCGCTGTTCAGTCTATAGGATATAGAGGTTGTTAAAATGAAAACACTGAATCAGGCGCATCAAGATTTTAATTTTGACGCTTTAATCGGCGAACAGCTGCGCGGTTCGGCGCAGGCCATCAATGCCTATGTGGAATGCTGCCAGCGCTATGCCGGCCAGCATCAGACTGCGCTGCTCTGGGAAGGGAAAAATGGCGAATCTTCGCAGTGGAGTTTTGAACAGCTGGATGATGCTTCGGGCAAGCTTGGCAATTATTTTAAACGCCTTGGCCTGAAAAAAGGCGACTGCATTGCCGGACTGCTGCCAAGAACGCCTGAACTGCTCATTACGGTCTTGGCCGCATGGCGCATTGGCGCAGTTTATCAGCCGCTGTTTACCGCATTTGAATCTAAAGCTATTGAGCACCGCATCGAAACGGCGCAGACCCAGCTGATAGTAACCAATGCCGATCAGCGTCCGAAACTGAACAGCGTGAAAGCGCCGCATATCCTTACGGTGCAGGCCGGTCAAGCATCGCAGGATGCTGATTTTTGGACTGTGCTGGAACAGCAGCCTGCCGGGTGCGAACCGGAGATGCTGACTTTTGATGATCATTTCCTGATGATGTTTACTTCGGGCACGACCGGCTTGGCGAAATCTGTGCCTGTGCCTTTAAAGGCAGTTTTGGCTTTTAAAGGCTATATGACCCATGCGGTGGATTTGCGCCCAGAAGATTCATTCTGGAATCTGGCCGATCCGGGCTGGGCCTATGGCCTGTATTACGGCATCACCGGGCCGCTGAGCTTGGGCCACAGCATTATTATGGATGAGCGCGCTTTCAGTGTGGATAACGCGCTGCAGATTATCCGGAAATATAAAGTCAGCAATTTAACCGGTTCGCCGACCGCATTCCGCATGTTCTTCGGCTTTAAGGAAAAATTTGACGCCTCCATTAAAGCGCATTTGCGCGTGGTGAGCAGCGCCGGAGAGCCTTTAACGCCGGAAGTCATTCACTGGTTTAATCACGATTTAGGCGTGAATATTTATGATCAGTACGGCCAAACGGAGCTTGGCATGGTGATTGCCAACCACCACGCGCTGGAGCATTATAAAAAAGTCGGTTCGGCAGGCTATGCCATTCCGGGCCACCGTTTTGCAGTGCTGGATAAAGCGCATCAGGAGGTTGAACTGGGCGGGATTGGAACCTTGGCGATTGACTGTTCGCAGTCGCCGCTATTCTGGTTTAGCGGCTATGGCGGCAATAACCGCAAATCATTCGCTGGCCATTATTATTTAACCGGCGATACTGTGCGCTTGAATGAGCAAGGCGGGGTGGATTTTATTGGGCGTGCTGACGATGTCATTACAACGTCAGGCTATCGTGTGGGGCCTTTTGATGTGGAAAGCACATTGCTGGAGTGTGAAGAAGTTTTAGAGTCCGCAGTGGTCGGCAAGCCAGACCTTGAACGCACGGAAATTGTCAAAGCTTTTGTGGTGCTGAAGCCGCAATACGCTGCGTCCGCCGCGCTGATGCAGCAGCTGCAGGATTATGTCCGTTCGCGCTTATCCAAGCATGCTTATCCGAAAGAAATTGAATTTGTGGCCAATTTGCCTAAAACCTCCAGCGGGAAGATTCAGCGCAATTTGCTGAAGCAGCAGGAAATCGCCAAAGTGGAAAATATGCAGAAAGCGGTTTGATGGTTTGGCTGAATAGCACTTGATTCGGGCGCTTTTGATCAGCAAAACTTGCCTGCCAAAGGTAAAAAACCGCCATTAATGGTAATGCTGATCAGTTAAGCGTAATTTCATTATTACTGATTGATAAATCTCCCCTAACCCCTCTTTGAAAAAGAGGGGGATGAACAGCATTGCTGTGCAAGGAATTCAATACCGTATTGAATTTTGAAATGCTCCCTCCTTTGAAAAAGGAGGGTTGAGGAGGATTAAAAATGCTTAACTGACTGGCATTAGCCATTAATGGCGGTTTTGCTTATGCGCTCTGGAATGCGGAAAAGTCAGCCCGCATTTTAAGCATTCGGCAACATACAGGTGCTTCATTTCATATTCAGTGAATTGATGCCTGCATATCAGTTGCTTAAAAGATTTTAACAGCATCGTTTTACTCCAAACGCTCAGGGCCGCCTCTCGGCGGGAAAAAAGGCTTGCAGCTTAGTCTTTCCCAATGTCCGTAAGCACATAGTCTAGGAAATCTATTGCTTACTGCTGCGGTTATCAGGCACTCACAGCTTGCCTGGCATTCAGCGCATGCTCATGGCATCGGCGTGTTTTAAATGAATACCAGATCATCATAGCCTGAATAAAAAATATGTCAAATTTCAATGGTTTATTTTTAATTTGGCTTGCGGTTCGCTGTTGCTGAAAATCATCGAATGAACGCAGGCCAAGCATTTGGCTTTAGCCGGGCGTGCCGCGCGCCGCAGTTTATGGCCTCTAGCCGGTATAACCTGTGCAAATGCCTGCGGAAAAAATAGGCTTTGAAAGACGGATATGCTGAATGCATCCGCCGATTTGACTATACTCACAGCTTCAAATGAAATTCAGCAAAAAGGATGCTTCAGTGAGCCAGCACGATACAGGTTTAGAGTTAAGCGATGAAGAAATGCATCTCTACAGCCGTCAGATCCTGCTGGAGGGCTGGGATTTAGATGCTCAGGAAAGGCTGAAGCTCGCCAATGTGCTGATCGTCGGCTGCGGCGGCATCGGCTGCGCGGCTGCCGAGCTGCTGGCGCGCGCAGGCGTTGGAAAAATCACGCTCATTGATGCGGACAGCATTGAAATCAGCAATCTGCAGCGCCAGATGGCTTTCAGCCAGTCCGATTTGGGTTTTTATAAATCCGAAGTTCTGGCCAAGCGCCTGCAGCAGATTAATCCGCATATTCATGTCAGCAGCATCGCCGCCAAACTGGATGAATCCAATGCTGAACAGCTGATCGCCGCGCAGGATCTGGTGCTGGACGGCTGCGATAATTTCAGCACCCGCTATCTGGTCAATCAGGTGTGCAGGCAGCAGGCTGTGCCGCTCATCAGCGCTTCCGCCATTGGCTTTCAAGGCCAGCTGTTTATGCAGGAAGGCGGTTCTGCCTGCTATGAATGCCTGTTTCCGAAAGGCCAGCATGCCAATGAAAGCCTGCGCTGTGCAGACTCAGGCGTGCTGGCGACTACGCCAAATGTGATGGCCAGCCTGCAGGCGCATCATGCCTTGCTGTATCTGGGCCTAAACCTGACGCCGCTTAAGCAGAAGCTGCTGCTGTGGGATGGCCTCAGCATGAAGCAGCGCATTCTGGGTTTCAGCCATGATGAAAATTGTCCAATTTGTCAGGCAAGATAATCCTGCAAAAACTTTAATTTTTGCTAAACTCACTAGAATTTCTTTTACCTCAGACATTATGAAAAACAATATTTTGTTAGATGGCCTGCGCTCTGTTGCCCGCATGGGGGAAACAGCCGTGGTGGCGGCCAAAGCGGGCATTAAGTACGCCACAGAAAAGCCCAGCAATGCCAAGCTGATGCGCGAAACTTTTGAGTCTTTAGGTTCTACTTATATTAAGCTGGGGCAGTTTATCGCCAGCACGCCGTCATTATTTCCGCGCGAATACGTTGAAGAATTTCAGGGCTGCCTGGATCAGACGCCGTCGCTGCCATTCAGCTATGTGCAGCAGGTGCTGGACGCTGAATTTGCCGGCCGCGACTTGTCGCAGATTTTCGCGTCCATTGATGAAACGCCGCTGGCCTCTGCATCTATTGCGCAGGTGCATGCGGCCAAACTGGTCACTGGCGAAAATGTGGTGCTTAAAGTGCAGAAGCCGGGTGTGGAAACCATTCTGTACACGGACTTGAATGTGCTGCACTGGGCCGCCAAGCTGCTGGAAAAGGCGGTGCCGAAAGTGAAGTTCGCATCGCTGGCGGATATT
This sequence comes from Acinetobacter sp., assembly GCF_036659555.1. Taxonomy (GTDB): domain Bacteria; phylum Pseudomonadota; class Gammaproteobacteria; order Pseudomonadales; family Moraxellaceae; genus Acinetobacter. The sequence continues at coordinate 17,572 of NZ_JAVXCI010000031.1, read as the reverse complement.
GTCGATGAAATTAAAACCCGCATGGTGCGCGAGGTGGATTTCATTGAAGAAGCGCAGAATCTGGATGATTTTATCAATTATCTGAATGTGACGAAGAATAGGGCAGCCACAGCGCCGAAAGTTTATCACCAGTTTTCTACGCGCCGCGTGCTGACCATGGAGCGCTTATACGGCGTGCCGCTGACAGATTTTGATGTGGTTAAAAAAGTGGCCAAAGATCCGTCACAGGTGCTGGTGACTGCCATGAACACATGGTTCGGCAGCTTAATGATGTGCGGCAGCTTCCATGCAGACCTGCATGCCGGCAACCTGATGCTGCTGGAAGACGGCCGTGTCGGCTTTATCGACTTCGGCATTGTCGGCCAGCTGAACCCTGAAGTCTGGACAGCCTGCATTGCCTTTATGGATGCGCTGCAGAAAACCGATTATGCGCTGATGGCGGAAAACATGCTGAAGATGGGCATGACCGACAAGAAAATTGACACCAAGGTGTTGGCGGCGGACTTGGAGCGCCTGTTCAGCGGCGTGCTGCTGGCCGATCCGCAGGAATTGCTGACTTCGAATCCGGCAGATTTAAATGACATCATGATGGATATGGTCGGCGTCGGCGAGCGCCACGGCATCCGCTTTCCGCGTGATTTTGCCCTGCTGTTCAAGCAAATGCTGTATTTTGACCGCTTTATGCGCATCCTTGCGCCGTATACCGATATTTATGCAGACCAGCGCCTGCAAATGGTTCAGACCATGGACCCGAATCTGCTGCTGAAGCATTAATTTTAATCTTATTTAAATCCCCCTAAATCCCCCTTTAAGAAAGGGGGATTTTTCACCTAGCTGATTTTTGCAAAACCGCTTAAAACTCCGCCCTTTTTAAAGGGAGGCTGGGAGGGATTCATCACATTAGAGTGAGCATATGGACGCCATTATTATTGAAGGCCTGAAAGTTGATACAGTCGTGGGCTGTTTCAATTGGGAGCGTCAGATTATTCAGCCCCTCATGCTGGATATTACGATTCAGACCAGCCTGGAGCAGGCGTCAAATTCAGACCGGCTGGAAGATACGCTGAACTATGCGGAAATTTGTGAAATTTCCGCGCAAGTGATTCAAAAAGCCCAGCCGGAACTGATTGAACATGCCGCCAAACTGGTGCTTGACGCACTTTTTACTACCTATGCATCGGTGGAATCCATTATGATTACCATCCGTAAGCCTGCCATTATCGCGCAAGCAAATTCTGTAGGAATTCGTCTTGAACGCCACCGAAACGATTTTCGCCCTAGCGCTGGCGAGTAATTTCAATCCGGAACAGCATTTCCGCAGCGCCGTGCAGCAGATTTCAGCGCTGGGCGCTGCGGAATTTTCCAAAATTTATGTGATTCCCTGCCGCGACGGCATAGGCGCAGATTACTGGAACTCAGCCTGCTTGCTGACCAGCCGTTTGGCGCTTGAAGAAATGACCGCTTTGCTGAAAAAAATGGAAGCGGATTCCGGCCGGATCCGTCCATCGCACCAGATTTCTTTAGATGCAGACCTGATCGCATGGGGCAGCCATCTGGATCAAATGCAGTTTAATCCGCAGAAAATGCCTTTGGCTTTGGATGTCAAAATTCCAATGCTGGATTTATGGACGCATGCATTGTTTCAGCACGCAGCCCATTCATTTCCAGCCATTGAAATTTCCGCTGCGCAGGGTTCAACACGAAGCAGTTCAGCGCTAAAATAAAACTGCAAGCGGATACCGCTGCCGATAATTTTAAGGTTTGAAATGCAATATAAATATTTAACCGCTTTGTGCTTAACTGCAACTTTGGGCGGCTGTGCCACTGTGACAGAACAGCCGGCGCAAAGCCTGAAGCAGCAAAATCTGGGAAAGGCTGCCGAACAGCTGCAGCAGGCTGTGCATGGCTATACTCAAGATCAGGCTGCCTACCTCAAGGCATTTGATGATTTAAACGGTGACGGCGTGGATGACGCGGTGGTTTTGCTGCAGGGGCAAAACTGGTGCGGTTCCGGCGGCTGCACCATGCTGATTTTCCGCGGCCTTGATCAGCAGAAATTTCAGCTGGTCAATAAAGTGACCGTTGCCGATGTTCCAATTTATGCGCTGTCGAAAACCAGCCAGGGCTGGAAAAATCTGGCCCTGTACAGCAAAGGCAACGGTACAGTGGTTTTAAAATTTAACGGGCAGGCCTATCCTAACAATCCGTCCCTGCTGCCGAAAGAAACCGCAAAATTTGCGCCTGAGTCATTCAAGCTGCTGATTGGCCAAGACTAAAAACCCGGAAACTTAAGCCGCTGCCGCAGCGCTGCTGTCCCCCCCTGGTTTGAGTAAGTTGAGCAAGTTGAGTCAGCTGCGTAAAATGAACTTTGGATATGCAGGCGGGTTAGCCTGCAAAAGCTGCATTATAGGCGGCGGTGCCTTGCGGTATGTAAGCGCCGTCGGTTAAAGGCTTAATCAGGAAGTATTCTGCTGGCGCGCCGGGCAAAGTTAAATGCGGATGCGCCTGAAAGCCAAAACGCCGGTAGTATTCAGGCTCACCCAAAAGCACGGCGCCTGCGGCCTTGCGCGCTTTTAAAATTTCCAAGCCTGCATGAATCAGCTGCGAGCCAATGCCTTGATTCTGCATGGATGGCAGGACCGAAACCGGGCCAAGCCCATACCACTGTGACGGCTGGCCATTAATGCTGATGGGGGAGAAGGCGATATGTCCCGCAATCTGATTTTGATTTTCAGCAACCAGCGCCAGGCTCATGGCGTTGTTTTCCCGCAGGCGCGCTACGATTAAATGCTCCGTAGGCTGAGCGCCCGGCGCATGGTGCGGATGGTTTAAAAAGGCTGCGTAAATCAGCTTTTCAATAGCAGGGTAATCCTGTGCTGTTTCAGGGCGAATCTTCATGCTTTTATCCATGCTGCTCTATAGGGTGTTTTATCAGCATAAAATAAAGCCTGCTGAAAAAGCAGGCTTAGATTTCAGCAAATATGAAAGCGCTTAAATGTAGTAGCTGGTTTTGGTCATCAGCTTGGAAATAGCCGTCATGGTAATTTTTACCGCCGCCGGCAAATCTACGCCGCCGGCATTTAAAGCCGTGTCGCGGTGATGCAGCTCATCTTCATTCATCTGCACCAGAATCTTGCGTGAACGCTCATCCTGCTGCGGCAATTGGCTGATGTGATGCTGCAGATGCATGCTGACTTGGCGCTCTGTTTCCGCCACAAAGCCAAGGCTGTATTTGTCGCCGGCAATGCCGGCAATCGCGCCCATGCCAAAAGAAAGGCCGTACCAAACAGGGTTCAGCAGGCTGGTATGGCTGTCCAGCTCTTTCAGGCGGTCTTCGCACCAGGCCAAATGGTCCTGTTCTTCAATGGCGGCTTGTTCCATTTCGCGGCGCACATTCGGCAGCTTGGCGGTCAGCGCCTGGCCGTGGTACAGCGCCTGCGCGCAGACTTCGCCGCTGTGATTGACCCGCATCAGCCCCGCAACATGGCGCGCTTCGCTCACCGCAAGTTTGGCATCGGCCTGAACGCCTGGATTTTCTCTATGGGCTGCAGTCGAACCGGGAACTAAGCTGCGCAAAGCCTGATCAAAAGAATGAATCAGCTTGTCGACACCAGTATATTGACGCATGAAATTAACCCTCCAGTGAGTCTTGCGCAGTTTTAAGCATTGGCTTTAAGCGCTGCAGCAGCCAAATGCTAAAAATGGCGCTCAGCACTGCCGTAATGCAGAACAGTATTTTAATATCAATCTTCAGAATGCTTAAGATGATAATCGAGAATATAGCAGAGGATACCATGAAAACGGCATTTAAAATGTTGTTGGCGGCCACCACGCGGGCGCGGTGCGAGCGCGGAGAATAGGCCTGCATCATGGCGTACAGCGGGACAATGTAAAAACCGCCGCTGATGCCGAGCAGGGTCACTGCAAGCATCACATGGTAATAGCTCCAGCCGCCGTGAAAGATTTCAGACAGGCCAAGCAGCGGGCCGGTGCGCTCAGGCACAAAAGACAGGCTGGCAGCCAGATACAGCGCAAACAGCGTCAGCCCGGCAGCGCCCAGCGGCACCATTTTAATATTCACTGCTGAACCGCCGATTCTGCGGCACAGCAGCGAACCGGCGCCAATTCCGACCGAGAACAAAGTCAGCAGCAGGCTGACCACATTTTCAGACGCATGCAGATTCTGCTGGGTCAGCTGCGGAATCTGGGTCAGATAAGTGGCGCCATAGAACCAGTACCAGGAATTACCCAAAAGGATTAAAAAGATGACCGGCAGGCTTTTGGCGTATTTCAGGGTCTGCAGGCTGGTGCGGAAAAAGTTCCAGTCAATTTGAATCTGCGGCGAGGTGACTTCCTGCTTAAGAATACAGCGGCTGGATAAATAGCCTAAGCAAGCTATCACTAAAACCGCTATGCTGATCCACAGCAAATTGCCCTGAGACGCTGAAATCACTGCGCCGCCCAAGATCATGCCAATCAAAATGGCCATGGATGTTCCAGACTGAAACAGGGCATTGCCGGACATCAGCTCATCCGGCTTTAAAATTTCAGGCAGAATGGCGTATTTGATCGGGCCAAAGAAGGTGGAGTGCGTACCCATTAAAAACAGCGCCAGCAAAAGCAGCCATAAATTTCCCAGCAGGAAGCCAGCCGCGCCAATCAGCATAATCAGAATTTCAGCAATTTTCAGCAGCCGCACCAGCTGCGAGCGCTCATATTTGTCCGCCAGCTGTCCGGCCGTTGCAGAAAAAATAAAATAGGGCAAAATAAACAGCAAAGCCGCTAAATTATTTAAGGTGCTGATTTCGGCGGCCTGCTGCTGAATCCAGCCGTAGGTGATGACCAGAAGCAGGGCTTGCTTATATACATTGTCATTCAATGCCCCAAAGAACTGGGTCAAAAACATGGGCAGAAAACGGCGGGTGGCTAGAAGATGTTCGCTGTTCTTCATATGATTAGTGCTGCATTAAGTTTTATTAAGAAATGTGATTGTTTGGTAAAATCTCTAAAAAAATCATGTAAGATACTTTTGGCCTAGGGGATGGTGAAAGCCCGGCTGATTTAAGTTTTTCAGCTCATATTTTTGGCCAACAGCCCCTTACATAATGAATTTGTTTAGAGTTTGCTATGCCTGCAAAAATAAATTTTAAAAAGACAATGCTTCACCTGAGTATGAGTCACATTGTACACCGGCATCATAGCAATAAGCGCCTATGGATGAGCATCTTTTTAACGCTTCTGGCGCAGCAGGGCATGGCAGCCGAAAATCCGGCCAAGCCTGCAGACGCAGCACTGGCGGAACTTGCCGAAGAACTGCAGCGTGATGATGCTGCGCAGCCGCAGCAGCTGGCTATGCCAAAGGCCGCTGAAAAAATGCCAGCCCTGCCTGCGCTTGAGCAAGGCCCGGACAGCATGCAGATGCTGCAGCAGCAGGAAAATTCCGCGGCGCCGATAGAAGCTTTCAAGCCGATTGAATTTGAAGAGCTGGACGATTTGCCTCTAGCGCCAATCGATCAGAACATGGCCAATGAAATCCTGCAGGTGGCGGAAGAAGCCAAGCGCGAAGCGCAGAATTACCGCGCGTCTCAAAATACTGAAAATGCGGTTGCGGATATGACCCAGCAGGAATTGGCGCAAATTAATCAGGCGCCGGTCAATGTCGATCAGCTGATGCAAAGCATCCGCGCGGACAGCGAAATTTCCGTTTCCAGCAACCCCGCTGCCGGCCCGCAGGATGATCCTTTCGCCGCCGTGCTGCCGCTCAGTGATAAAGAGCCGGGCCTCCTGACGCGCCTGTGGTACAAAGTGCGTCCGCCGCGTGAATTGAACACCGCGAAAGTGCCCCGCATTAGCGCAGATGTCGTCATCCGGGCCAGTGAAAATACCAGCGAAGCTTCCAGCAAGGCCTATGCAGCGTCGCTGGAGAATTTAAAAGCCAATATTAAAGGCAAGCTGTCCAGCTTTACCGTGGAGTCCTTCAGCGACTTTCCGTCGGCGCTGCCGCAGCTAAGAGCGCTGTCCAATCAGGCAGCTCAAGCGGTCGGGTTTTATAATCCTGAATTCAAGTTTGAAAAGCTCAGCAGCAGCCGCGTCAGGGTTTCTGTTGTGCCGAACATGCCTGTACTGATTAAAGCGCACGATGTTGAGTTCAGCGGCAGCGGCGCCAATGACGCGCAGTTCCAAGTCATCAGCGTCCTGCCGGATCAGGATGTCGGCGATATTCTGCATCACGGCGCCTATGAAACTACCAAGGCCAGGATTACTGACGCTGCCTCAAATAACGGCTATTTCGATGCCTACTGGCGCCTGCATGATGTCAAAGTCGCGCAGCCGCAAAATACCGCAGACATTAATTTGCGCTATGAAACCGGCGGGCGCTATAAGCTGGGCAATGTGGAATTCCGCATGAGCAATCCAAGCGCCGCGTTTCCGCTGGATCCGGATATTCTGGCAAGCTTAGTCACCTGGGAAGATGGCGCAGATTATACCTCCTGGCGGGTCAATGGCCTGGCCAATAACTTAACCAACTCGCGCTATTTTAATTACACGCTGGTCGATGCTGTGCGTCCAGACCCTATTGAACTGCCTTTAGAGCTGCCGCCGGATCTTCAGGCGCTGGTCGATCAGCATCAGCTGGAAGAAAGCGCAGCTGCGGTGCAGGATAAAAAAGCGGTTGCTTCAAATAAGGAAGTTTCGCAGAGTCTGGTCAATGAAGCGCAGTTTGCCGGCGTCAATGAGCGCGAAAAAAATGGCGCCCTGCGCGCTATGCAGAGCCAGCAGGAGCAGAAAGAGCAGGAACAGGAGCGTTTGCAGGCGCAGGCGCGCGCAGAGAAAAAAGTGCCGGTGATTGTGACCCTGAATGCGGACAAGCTGAACAGCGCTGAAATCGGCGCCGGTTTCGGCACAGACACCGGGCCGCGCCTGCGCGGCCAATACCGGCGCGCTATTGTCAACAGCCGCGGGCATTCCTTTGACGCCAACATGGAAGTTTCAACCATCCGCCAGTCAATAGACGGGCGCTACAACATGCCGTATAAGCATCCGCTGAATGACTATATCAGCCTGGTCGGCGGCTATGAACGCGAAGAGCGTGAAGATGTCGGTCAGGATGTTAGCCTGATGATAGAATCAGCCGTTGCCGGGGCGGACCGCGTGATTAAAAATCCGCGCGGCAGCTGGCAGCAGACCATTGGCGCGCGCTACCGTTTAGACCGCATTACGCAAAGCGGCATTATGGATGCCAGCGAGATTCCGGATGCATTCTTGGTTAATTCCAACAGTGAACAGGAATCTTTGCTGCTGGGCTATGAAGTATCGCGCACCGTCAGCGATAAGCGCGTGAACCCCGGCAAAGGCTTTAAGCAAACCTACAAGGTTGAGCTGGGTTCTGAAAAATTACTATCTGATGCGGATATGGCGATTCTGAGCGCAGGCTGGCGCTTTATTTATTCCCTTGGGGAAAATGACAATCATCAGTTTGTCGGACGCAGCGACATCGGCTATATTTTGACTGAAGATTTTGCCAAAGTGCCGTATAACCTGCGCTATTTTACCGGCGGCGACCAAACGATCCGCGGTTTTGACTATAAAAGCCTGGCCGCTGAAGAAAACGGCTTTAAAGTCGGCGGTCAGGCTTTGGCGGTCGGCTCGCTGGAATATAACTACCAGTTTAAGGAAGGCTGGCGCGCGGCGGTATTCAGCGACGTCGGCAATGCCTATGATAAGGCCTTCAATACCGAAACCGCCTACAGCGCCGGTTTAGGGCTGCGCTGGGCATCGCCGATTGGCCCAATCCGCATTGATGTGGCGGCTGGCCTTTCAGATGAAAATCATCCCGTCCGCATCCATTTCTTTATTGGCTCGCAACTCTAATTTTCAGGTGATTTAAGACCATTATGGCTGAACAAGAACAGCAGCAGGATCAAACTCCGGACAATACGCCAGACGCGCCGCCGAAAAAGCGCGGTATTTTGCGCAGTGTGCTTTTGTCACTGCTGCTGATCGTGCTGCTGCTGGCGGCTGCTTTAGCTGTAATGTTTTCGACCGACAAAGGCAGCAGGTTTCTGCTCGACCGCGTGCTGGAACGCCAGCAGATCATCCGCTATGAATATGAAGGCGGCAATTTGTGGCGCGGCATTATCCTGCGCAATGTCTTGGTCAGCTTGAAGCCTGTCGATGTGAAAATTGACCGGGCGGATGTCCAGCTGGGCTGGCGCGCCATCATCAATAAAGAAATTCATTTGCGCCGCGCAGATGTGCGCAATCTGCAGATTATTACCAAAACACCGCCCAGCGACGAACCGTTTAAGTTCGGTGAAATCCGCCTGCCGTTTGTGCTGCGGGTAGACAGCGCGGATGTTGACCGCCTGCTGATCAAAACGCATGCGGCCGATGTCGATTTTAATGATATTCATTTAAATGAAGCGCTGTGGTCTGGCACTGCGCTGAAATTTGCAGATTCGCGCATGGATATGGGCTACCTGAATGTGCGAAATGCCACAGGCAGCATGAAATTTGAAGGCAAGTATCCGCTCAATGCGACCGCCGTGCTCAATCTTCCGGCCCTGCATGACAGCCTGAATGTCCGTGATATTCAGGTTGCTGCGCGCGGCACGCTGGATACCATTGAAGCCGGCGTGGCTGCCAATACCCCGGACCTGCTGAAGGGCTGGGCCGTGGTGCATCCAATGCGCCCGCATGTGCCGATGCAGGGCGCGCTGAAGTTTAAAAATTACCATTTGCCCTTGCTCACCGAGCAGAAGCTGTTTATTAAAGACGGTGTGGGCCGGTTTAATGGCGATATTAACCGCTTGAATTTAAATGTCATTACAGATTTGACGGGCGAAAACATTCCCAAGGGCCAGTACAATGCCGTAATGCATACCGATCTGGTTCATCAGCTGACAATAGACAGCCTGAATGGCCAGCTGATGAAAGGCGCGGTGAATCTGGCCGGCACAGTCAGCTGGAAAGACCATGTCACTTGGGATATGCAAGGCCGCCTGGACAAGCTGAACCCGAAAGACAAACTGATTCCGCAGGAGGTGCAGGACTTTCTGCCGCCAAGTCTGGATGCAAAAATCGCTTCTAAAGGCAGTCTGGAAAAAGGCCTGCATTTAACCGCATTGGCCGCTTTTGACCGCTATGAAACTTGGAGTCTCAAGCTCGATCAGGCTCCGGAAAAGAATAAAAAAGCCCAGCCGCTGCAGCTGGATGTGTCCTGGAAAAATATTAACCGCGCTGTTCCGTATATTGGCTGGCTTGCCAGCGCATCAGGCAATGCAAAACTGGCATTGGCCGAAGGGCAGCAGAATATTCAGGCCTCCGCCTCCGTTGCGCGCCATGAAAAAGGCCTGCTGCCTGCAGGCCAGTATCAGGCGCAGCTGAATGTAAAAGGCAATAATCTGAATGTGCCGGGCTTCAGCTACATGGCGGAAAAAGGCCTGCTGAAAGGCAGCGCATCGGTGCAGCTGCCGGACAAAAAGCGCCAGCTGAAATGGAATGCCATTTTAAATGCGCAGGATTTCAATCCGCAGACTATTGCCGCCGAAGCGCCGGTTGACCGCCTGAACGGCTCGGTGAAAGCCAGCGGCTACGCCAAGCCGGATCAGCAGATTATTCATTTGGATGCGGTGGATTTGACCGGCCGTTTGGCGCAGCAGAATGAAACGGTGCGTTTGACCGGCAGAAGCACGGCTGCGCTGATGTTCCATAATGAAAAAGCCGGCGGCGGCTTTAAAAGCTTTGCGGTCAATTATGACGGCAGCCTGAATGCCAGCCAAGTGGCGGCCAGTAAAGGCCTGCTCAGCCTTAAAATTTCAGGCACGCCGGAACTGATTAAAATCGCCCAGCTGAAGCATGACGGCGTGGCCGGAAAAATTTTAGCCAGCGGCATGCTGAACCTGAAAAACGGCATCGGCTGGGATGTAAATGCGTCACTGGTGCGCTTTAAGCCGCATTATTTCGCTTCCAATCTGCGCGGCGAACTGTCGGGCAATGTCAAAACGCAGGGCCTTTGGTCAGATGCGCTTAAGCGCGTGCAGATTCAGCGCCTGAACTTGGCCGGCACGCTTAACGGCAAGCCGGTGCGCGGCAAAGGCAATTTGGCGCTGGTGATTGATTCAAATCAAAAAGGCTTTATGCCGCAGCAGTTTGAAGCCAATGATTTATTCCTAGCCTATGCCAGCAACCAGATTCAGGCCAGCGGCAATGCGCAGAACCTGCGCCTGAAAGTCAATGCGCCGGCGCTGTATGAAATTTACGCCGGCCTGCGCGGCCGCGCCTACGGCTATGTGAATATGCAGGTGCAGCCGCGCCTGCAGGCTTCCGCCAATCTGGCGGTAGACAATTTCGGCTTTAACAATTTATTCAGCATCAAAAAAATGCGGGTGCAGGGCCAGCTGCCGACATCGCAAACTGCGCCAACCTTGCTGGTGGCGCGCATGGAGAATCTGCGCAGCGGCACGCGTCAAATCCTGAAGGGGGAAATTTCCCTGGCGGGAACCCGCAGCGCGCATATTTTAAAAGTGGATGCTGAAAATAAGCTGACCAAATTTAAAGTGCAGCTGGCTGGCGGATTCAACGCGCAGAACAATTGGCTGGGCCAGCTTCAGAAAGGCGATTTCGACTCGATGCGCACGCGTCTGGTGCAGCGCCAGAATGCGTCGGTGATCTATACAGCAGCGCAGTCTGACCTGTTTATTGGCGCGCATTGCTGGATGAGCCAGCAAAGCGAACTGTGTTTTGATCAGCCGGTCCGCATCAGTCCAAGCCGCGGCCATGTTTCTTTCATTACCCGCAATGTGGACTTGAATGATTTTGCTGCCTTCATGCCGGAAGGCTTGGCGATTACCGGCAAAGTCAACGGCTATGCCAAAGCGTCATGGGCCGAAGGCGCGCGCCCGAAAATTGACGCGCGCCTGCTGACCCGTGACGGCGTAGTTGGATTGGCTGCTGAAGATCCGCAGTACCTTGGCTCCACCATGAAATATGATGAAGTCAGCCTGATTGCGAAAAGTGTCGCTGATGGCCTGCAGATCCGTCTGGATACCAAAGCGCCGGATATCGGCACGGGCTATGCCAATGTCATTATCGATCCGTATAAAGACAGCAAGCCGATGCGCGGTGAAATTGCATTTAACCAAGTGCAGCTGAAAGTCCTGAAGCCGTTTATTCAGGATGTGCGCTCAATGGGCGGCACATTGTCCTATGCGGGCAAAATCAGCGGCACGCTGGCCGACCCGCTGATGGAGGGTGAAATCCGGGTCAAAGACGGCTCAATCAGCATGATTTCCCTGCCGGTCAATTTAACCAATATTCAGCTGTATTCTTCAGTCCGTCAGGACAGCGCCAGCATCAATGGCGCATTCAACAGCGGCCAGGGCGCCGGCAGGCTGACCGGCTCGGTTGACTGGAAAGATGAGCCGCGCGTGCAGCTGCATCTGAAGGCAAAAGACCTGCTGATCCGTCAGGCGCCGCTGATTACGGCAGTGGTGACGCCGGATTTGAAGCTTGATTTGCTGCCCTTTAAGAAGCGCTTAGTGCTGACCGGCTCGGTTGATGTGCCTAAGGCGCTCATTTCAATGCCGGAAGCCACTGCGCCAGTGGTGAATGTGTCGCCGGATGTGCGCATTGTGCATGAAGGCGATAATCAGCTGGAAATTTTGCGTTCTGCCCGGCCGTGGGATATCCGCGCCGATATTGCCTTAAGTTTGGGCAAGCAGGTGATTTTCCAAGGCTTTGACAGCCGCATTCCGCTCATTGGCCGTTTAAACCTGTCGCAGCGCGGCCTGGAAACAGCCATGCGCGCCAATGGCGCCATTGGCGTGCCGCAGCGCGTCAAGATTGAAGCCTATGGGCAAAGTCTGGATCTGAACCGCGCCATTGCCCGTTTTAATGGGCCATTGGCCAACCCGACGTTGGACATTGACGCCAACAAATCTGTGCAGGGCAGCACGGTCGGTTTCCGCGTAACCGGCACCGCGTCTGGCCCGAATATTCAGATTTATAATGATGCCGGCCTGTCTGAGCAGGAAGCCTTGAATGCATTGATTACCGGCCGCATTAATGAAGGCAGCAGCGGTTTAAGCCAGACAGAAGGCTTTAAATCGGATGTGAACAATACCATTGCGGCCGCCGGCATCAGCATGGGCTTAGGCGGCACACGCGCGCTAACCAACCAAATTGGCCGCACCTTTGGCCTGAGTGGCTTGGCATTGGACGCGCAAGGCACCGGGGATGACACGCAGGTATCTGTAACAGGCTATATCACTCCAGATTTATTCATTCGCTATGGCGTCGGCGTATTTACGCCAGTCAATAAACTGACAATGCGCTATCAAATGAATCAGCGCCTGTATTTGGAGGCCAGCCAGTCCTTAGAGCGCGCAATTGACTTGTTCTACAATTGGCGCTTCTAGCAGCTGTTAAGGCAAAAGCCCGCGCATGAATCTGCTGGGCTTTTGCTTTAAAAAATTGTTTTTTTAATATGTTTGGACGCAATTGAATAGCGGAAATGCTGCAAGATGGGCTGTGGATATCAGGCCTGCATCGTCAAGCGTTAGGCATCAGCTGAATAGCTCAATAAATGCTATTAATAATCATTTGTAATTGTGTGCGGTATTGGCTATGATTGGCTCAAGAACTCAATAAAACAATTTCTTTGCCCAGCCGATGACTCTTAGCTGGGCATTTTTTTATTTCCGTTGCTGCGGATTTAAGGCTTAAGTTTTCCATCATGGCTATTGTGCTTTTACAGTGTGTAAAGCCCTTTCGCTGACGCAGGATAGGGCAGCCTGCTGGGATGATGATCCTCCGGTTTAAATTTCTGCGCGCCGCGCAATATTTTTTGCCACAGTCATATTTCTGAAAGAATTTATTTGTATATTAAGTGAAAATTAAAAACAGCAATACAGTATAAAATTTTAAGCGTGATCGGCCTGTTTAATTTGGGAGAGTTAAACAGGCCTTTTTTATTCAAGCCGGTTTTTTTATTGGCTTATAATTGGGCATTTTAAGTAGCCAGAGCTGGCGTGCTTGTATTCTGCGCACAAAAGCGCGCAATTTATATAAAAAAGAGAATTTTCTGTTTTAAAGCTGCTGCGCTGCTGTTTTTCCGGCATCTTTGATCATCGCTTCCCAAGCTAAAACTCTGCCGGCAGGCAATTTCCAATTAAACTAAATTTCTTAAAATATCAGAAAATTTGAGTGCAAATCAGAGCAAAAAAGCTGTTGATTTAATCAATCATGCAAACTTTTTATCAGCACTGCAATTTCGCATTTAGAGAAATTAAAGCACTTATTTTGTAACAAAAGTGCAGCAAAAAGAGCTTTATTATCACTGCTCTTGTACTTAATTGATGCTAATTTGTGTGACACTTCATTCAATATGTAAGTTTTTTGTTAAGTGTTTAATAATAATGAGGGGAAACATGGCTAAAATTTCTTTAGAAAGCCTAACTGATATTGATGGTTTTATTGCTGCTGCGCTGGTGGACAGTGAAAGCGGCCTTACGCTTGCTGCTCAAGGCAGCAATACAATTGACTTAGAGCTTGCTGCTGCCGGCAATACTGAAATCGTGCGTTCTAAGCGGAAAGTTGCGAAGGCATTGAATTTAAATGATTCAATCGAAGACATTCTGATTACTTTGGGCAGGCAGTACCACCTGATCCGTCCTTTGGATTCAAATGATGCGCTGTTTTTATATTTTGTTTTAGACCGCAGCAAAGCTAATTTAGCAATGGCGCGCCATGAGCTGAAGCATTTTGAAAAAGGATTAGATTTTTCTTAAATTCCAGCAAGGCTATTATCTGAATAAGGCAATAGCCTTTATTATTGCCAATTAAATTATGAATAATTCTATCTATATTTCTGTATTAGGATTAAGCCTGTCTGTCATTAATGATCTAAAAAGAATTATTACTGAACAAATTTTAAATCAATATAAAATAAATTGGACAAATATTGCCGATAAAAATTTGCAAATATTGCTAATTAGCGATGATCTTATTGAACTCACTGATATTAATCGGGTAAATAAAGCGCATCTGCATATTTTAAAATTGAGTAAAAATGAAAATTTGGCAGGTAAAGTCCGAAATAATACGCTGTACTTGCCGCTGCATTCTGCAGGTGAGCTGAGTGAATGGCTGAAGCAGGCGATTATTATTCCTCAGTCATGCCGCGATAAAACCGCTATATCTGGGCCGGAATGCAAAGAACAGCCTAAAAAACCGAAGCTGAGCTGTCAGGCGGTTTATTCTGCTTTTGACAAGGTTTATAGCGAGTACTCAAACATTAATAATTTTATGATTAAAAGCGGGCTGAACATTATTGCGTTTTTTGATGTGAAGAAAAAAGAATTTTATTTAAATACCGATTTAAATAAATTCAATCTCAGCGCGATAGAGGTTGTTCCTGCAGACATAAATAATATTGTTAATTTCAAGTCTAAGTATAAATCAAGCGACTTAAGCCACGGTATCTGGCAGTTTGTATGGAGTTGTTTGGCCTATGAGCTGCCGGAATACAGCAAAGCCTATCAGCTGCTGAGCTGGCCTCAGCCGGCTTTAAAGCAGGAACGCAATGAAGTGCTGAAGATATCTGCATACTTCAGCCGCGGCTGTACCGGCCAATATGTGCAGGAGAAAATGGGGGTTAGCGCAGATACGGTCAACCGCTATCTGTTTGCCTGCGATATTGCCCGGATGATTGGGGAAATTCCTGAGCAGGAAGCGCTGTATATTCAGTCTGATGCCGCCGGAAAAGCGCCTGATCATACTGGGAGAGTGCGCGGTTTCTTCAGTAAATTGCGTAAAAAACTTGGATTATAAGAGGGGATTATGATTCTGCATCAACATAAAATTGTCTTTGCCGGAACAGTGGGGGCTGGCAAAAGCGCAGCCATTAAAGCCCTGTCGAATATCAATGTGCTGTCTACAGAAGCCATGAATACCGATGCTGCATCGCATCAAAAAATATTTACTACGGTGGGAATTGATTATGGTGAATTGGTTTTAGAGGATGGGACAAAAGTCGGCCTGTACGGCACCCCGGGGCAAGAGCGTTTCGATTTTATCTGGAGCGCAATCAGCAAGGGTGCTGTAGGAACGGTTATTTTAATTGACCACAGCGCTGACCATCCAATTGAGAATTTGAATTTTTATTTGGATTACTTTAAGGCGGTCAGTGACAATATTATCATCGGCATTACGCATTTAGATAAAAGGACGCAGAATACTACAGCCATCTACCGCGAGTGGGAAAGCGCAAACAAAGGCAAAGTGTATCCGCTATTTTTTATCGATGGCCGTGTTAAAGAAGATGTGCTGTTGCTGGTCGAAGCTTTAATTGCGAATGCCGAAGCCAGGCTTCTAAGTTAAGGTGCCAGGTCTATGCCATTTAGTGAATTAAACCGTACTGCGCCGCAGGATCTTATCGAATTTGCAGGCCATCATGTCGGCAATATCCTTGCGGATGTTCCCGGTGTTGAATTTGTGATGGCCTGTTTTGCGGATGGTTTCAAGCTGGCTTCCGCTGATAAAAAAAGTGCAGGAAACTCAGGGAAGATCGCCGCTGTCAGCAGTTCTATTTTAGCGATGGTGCAGGCATTTATGGGTGAGATCAGCCTGCATGGCTGCCAAAGCCTGACGCTGGAGGCTGAAAATGGCCAAGCGGTTCTCACAGCTGTTCCCCATGATGAATATCCAATGATTCTGGTTGTTTTGGCATCAAAAGATATATTGCTGGGGCAGCTTTTGTATTGCATTAAAAAGTCGGCTGAAGAAATCAGGCAATTTAACCTGACTGTTCCCGGATAAATAAGCGCCAGTTCAAGTTCGAGCTGGCGCATTTAAATCTGCAATTCATGGGCTTTAGTTTGATTCTGCCGCTATCCGTTCATTCGGGACCATTTCAATGATGCTGAAAAGCAGAATTTCAGGATCAGCTTTTTACTGCGGCGTGAAGTTCCGCTTATCCTGCACAGCGGCCGCTGGATTGATAGACAGGCAGACCGGCTAAAGCGCAGCGGAGAATTTTCCGCCCTGACTTTATGGTTTTGCTTTAATTGATGCATCATCGAACCGCAATTGGGGCGCGCTGATTTGAATTAAAATGACAAATTCATGCTGATCTTTTATAGTGCTGCCATGTAGGAGATTTTTCATGAAAAAGTTACTCGCTTTATCAGTTTTGATTGCGCTGGCTGGCTGTGCAGAGAAAAAGCCTTTAACCCCGGAAGAGCAGTGGCAGGGTTACTGCCGCAGCGTAGGCAACGCCGCGCGCACCATCATGCTTGACCGTCAAAATGCCATTGCCAAAGACAAGGCTGTAGAACACGCAGGCAAAATTGAGGATGAAACCACGAAGAAATTCATCCTCAGCATTATTGATGAAGTGTATGCCTTGCCTGAAGCGGAAATTAAGGGCGATGTAGAAGCGGTGCGTGAAAAAATCCGCAGTGAATTTACAGAAAAATGCATTGCGACGCCGCATGATGAAATGCCGGATTACAAACCGTTCTAAGGAACTAATGCCAGTCAGTTAAGAGATTGACTGGCTTTTTCTTTTTTTAACTTGCGATGTTATTTGATACGCGGAAGCGTCATCCGCAACCTATGTGATCTTTGAAATGGACTGTTTTTGCAATAAAATTATTTAAGTGCAGAAAGTGAACAGGTTTCGCGGATGACAAATGCTTTTGGTTCTTTTGGCGAAACAAAAGAACAAAACGAGCTCCAAAAATGCGATTTAAAGACGGTAAGACTCCGCCGTGAATAGCCTAAAAGGTTAAGAATTTTACGGCGAAACTCCTTAACTGATCAGCATTAGTTCTAAGGAACGGTTTTTTATCTTTTCTTTTAAATAGCCTAAGCAATGCTTAAAATATAACTTGTGACAATTTGCTAAATCTAAAAACTGGAAAAGCTTATCTTTTTAAAGAATAATAAAATTCAGAATTACATAAGCAAGAGGGGGCGCAAATGGATGTTGTAGGCTATATGCATCATGCAGATTTACTCTTGGAAGATGAGCAGGGCGTTGCGATTATCGGCGGCGGCAATTATGTGCTGAGCATTGGGGACCGCGTTTACTTGAAACGGAAATTGCAGGATGCCTCAGAGCGCTATGCAGTCGATATTTCCTTTGCCAGCTCTGGGCATGCAGGTTTATTTGAAGACCAGTGGTTAGTTAAATTCATGGGTTCACGTACAGAATTGCATCAGTATTTGATGCAAACCACAGTACACTAAGGTTGAATATGATTTTCATAAAAAGGCAGGCAGAATTGGATTGCCTTTTTTTATGGCGAAATTAAAGTTGAAAGCCGTTTTTTGCCAAAAATAAGTGTTCTAAGTAAAGGATTTGATTGCTGAATAATCAATGATGCAACATTTAGCTAATAAATAACGGGCATCACGAAGAAACACTTCACTTGCATTAACTTTTAACTGGAATTTTAGTAAAATCAAGCAGTCCATATTATTTGCGAAGCCTTAACATGGCCGGAATTCGCAGGTAATTTTTTAAAAAAGAGGAATAACACTGTGCTAGAAGCTTACCGCCAACACG
>NZ_JAVXCI010000030.1:0-28754 GCF_036659555.1 Acinetobacter sp. | reverse complement strand
TGCTCGTTAATACGGCTCGTCGGTACAGATACATTTAAACGACGGGCAACGCCCGAAACCGCTTCAGAAGTTACTTGCATGGCTTCCTCGATATTGTGTTAATAACAGTTTAAAAAAAGTGCCATATTATATGACAACATTTAAAGATATACAAAGTAGCATTATAGCACCTCTTTTTCCTCTTGTTTTTTTGCAGCTGATGCGCATGGCCTGAATTCACAATCAATTCTATTTTTACAGCTTTTGTTTGATTTTTATTGCAAATGATAAGTTTTATCATTATTATTTATGCAATTTTTAAATTTATTTTCATTTTCAACTGTTTATCCCTTCTTGTTTATCTCGTCCACTTTGGAATTCTTTTATGAGTAAGTTCAACCCTCATCCTCTGTACGCTGCCTTGCTTGGGGCATTTGCAGCGCCATCCCTTATCGCAAATACAGAAACAGCGCCTAATCAGGCACAGCAGCTATCCACGATTGTGGTTTCAGCCGCGGGATATGAACAGAAAATTACCGATGCGCCGGCATCAATTACCGTTTTAACGCAAGAAGATTTTAAAAATAAGCGCATTAATTCAGTTGCTGATGCTTTAGTCGATGTTGAAGGCGTGGATATCAGCCCTTCAGCTGGTAAAACAGGCGGCTTGAATATCCGCATCCGCGGCATGGATTCGGAATATACGCTTGTTTTAATTGATGGCCGCCGCCAAAACAGCACCGGCGATATCACTCCGAATGGTTTCGGTGAGTCGAATAACAGCTTCATTCCGCCAATATCCGCTATTGAGCGGATTGAAATCATCCGCGGCCCGGCATCAACCCTGTACGGTTCTGACGCAATCGGCGGCGTTGTCAACATTATTACTAAAAAAGTTTCGAATGAATGGACTGGCGCAGTCACACTGGAAGGAACGCTGCTGCCGAACAGTTCCGATTTCGGCAATCAGCGCGCCGCAGATGCCTTTGTTTCAGGGCCAATCGTTAAGGATTTGCTCGGCATCCAGCTTCGCGGGCGGAAAACGGAAAGAGACCAGTCCAATGTTACACGCACAGATGACGCCGGCAGCAGCACTGAATTGGACCGGGGCGATAATCCGACAAAATCCGATTTGGAAACCGTTGGCGTTCGCCTCACATTGACGCCTACAGATGACCATGATATTTCAGCCGAATATGAGCAGACAGAACAATGGTACGATAACAGCAAGGCGCAGCTGGGCACTTTAGGAGCCAATGGCGGCTATGGCGAAGCGCAAGAATACAATAGGGAAAAAATTGTCCTGGCGCATACATGGCGCAACAAGCTTGGCATGCTGGAATCCAGCCTTGCCAACACGCAGACTGAAACAATCGGACGCTTAATTCCTGCCCGCGCGCAAAATATGTCTCCAGCCATTACGCCCCGCTTGCTTGAAAGTGAAGATACTATTTTTGATACTAAATTTACCACCCAATATTTTGACGGGCACAATATTGCTTTAGGCGGGCAATGGTGGGATGCCAGCATTCAGGATGGCCTGCGCGTCAATAAAGAAATTGCTTTTAAGCAAATAGGCTTATTTGCAGAAGATACATGGGCTATAACAGACCGCCTGGCGCTCACTCTCGGCCTCCGCTTTGATGACCATGATACTTTCGGGGACTTCTGGACACCGCGGGCTTATTTAGTGTGGAATGCCAATGACAGCTGGACGTTTAAAGGTGGATATTCAGAAGGCTACAAGGCTCCGCGCTTGGAGCGCCTAACCTCAGGCATTTATAATGTGAGCGGTCAAGGCCGCAGCCCAGTTTTCGGCAACCCAAATTTGAAGCCGGAAACCAGCAACAACTTTGAATTCGGCACATATTTCAGCAACCATAAGAACTTCGACTACAACATCACAGCCTTCTATAGCCAACTCGAAGATAAAATCGTTTCAGGTCCGATTGAAAAAACTTGTGACGCAAATGTAAATAAAGCCGAATGTGAAAGTTTAATGGCAAATCTGGGCACTCCATGGACAATGCACCCTGGAGATACGGTGACTTATAACCCAGATGGCTCAGTCAAGAGTGACCGCAGATGGTCTGTCTCGCGCTCAGTCAATGCAGAAAAAGCTGAAGTATACGGTATTGAAACCGGCCTAAATTGGGAGTTCCTTCCTTCTTGGAAATTTGGAATCAACTACACTTGGACTGAAACCGAAATCAAGGATTCTAAACTTGGCAACCCGCCGCTGAACGATACCCCTGAACATATGGTCAACGCATCATTAAAGTGGCAGGCTGATGACAATATTCAATTATGGGCTCGAGGAGAATACCGCAGTGAACGCGCCCGCTTCACCTCAACTTATGACAATTTATCCGCTGCCAACAAAGCAGTTTATGATGCTTTAGGCGAATATAAATCTTACGGTTTGCTGCATATCGGTTCAAACTTTATAGTAAATGATAACTGGGATGTCGGCGTGGCCTTATATAATGTCTTCGATAAAAACTTTATTGATTTCGAAAAAGTAGGCTCTAGCTACTACAATCAATACAGCAACACTCAGGAAGGACGCCGCGTTCAGCTGAGTACCACGTTCAAGTTTTAAGAAGCCTGATAAACCCGATTCTTAAGAGAGACCCTGCTCCGGCAGGGTTTTTCTTGCTCAGAACCGCAGCCAATAGAAAAAACAGCTTATCCATCAAAACTTCATATTTGCTGCAGCTAAAGCATTAGATTAATAATCCCAATTAAATATTAAGTTATTCTTAATTTTATCAATATATAATAAAAACATAATCCTACATAAAAAATGTTATACAGTTACATTTATATTTTCTCTTTTTATTTATTTTAAAATCGGCAATTGCAATAAAATACAGATGTAATAAAAAATAAGAATTATTATTATTCGCATACAAATTCACAACGCATCCTCAGGGTTGAAATGGCCTTCATCAAAACACGCAAGAAAATTGTCTCTTCTGCAATTGCTTCTTCCCTTTCAATGATTGCAGTCAATGCATTCGCTCAAGATCAAGTCACGCAGCTTGAAACCATCCATCAGGATGTGGCTGCAGAACAGCAAAGCCTAAAAGTGGACAAATCTGCAAACGCCAAGTTTGTTGCGCCGTTACTGGATACGCCAAAATCTGTGTCTGTTATTTCCAAGCAGCTGATTGAAGACACGCAAGTGACAACCTTGAGTGATGCATTGCGTACAGTTCCCGGCATTACCCTGGGCGCCGGTGAAGGCGGCAACCCGAACGGTGACCGCCCTTTCATCCGCGGCTACAACTCTGAAAGCTCAATGTATATAGACGGCGTGCGCAATGCGACATCGCAAAACCGTGAAATGTTCGCTGTAGAACAGGTTGAAGTGACCAAAGGCTCCGCTTCCGCAATGGGTGGCGCAGGAACGACCGGCGGCAGCATCAATATGATTTCCAAAGTGGCTAAAAAAGGCGACTTTTTAGAAGGTTCGGTTGGCGCGGGCACAGACAATTACCAGCGCATTACCTTGGACGGCAACAAAGACTTCGGCAACGGCATTGCCGCCCGCGTTGCTGTGCTGGGCCATAAAAATGAAAAAGCCGGCCAGGCGGACGGCGCTGAATATGCGCGCGCCGGCATTGCGCCGAGCATTACTTTCGGCTTGGATACTCCGACCCGCGCAACGCTAAGCTATTACTACTTAAAGTCTGACGATACGCCAGATTCCGGTGTTCCGTACAATAATCCTTTCTCAGCATCAAATCAGCCAGGCCGGATTCCAGAAAATGGCAACGGCAAGCCGATTGATGTAAAACAAGGGGTTTATTACGGCTGGAAAGACCGCGATTTCCAGAAGCAGGAAAACCAAGCAGGCACAATTAAGTTAGAACATGACCTGACAGACAGCCTGACACTGACCAATACTGCCGTTTACAACAATTCGAAAAATGATTACCTCTGGACCAACCCTGATGATTCTAAAGGCAAGATTTATCAAACAGGTGGCGCATTAACAGGAAATGTTTGGGCCCGTGTTAACTCACGCGTAGCTGATACAGAGACATTTACCGACCAGCTGGCTTTGACAGGAAAATTTAACACCGGCAGCTTAAAGCACAGCTTCAACTTGGGTACGGAATATTCAGATCAGGAAACAGACCGCACGCAATACATCATTGATGGTGAAGATACTACAGGCAGTTCATCCAGCTCCTGCAAGCCGGCCGATATTGCTTCAGGCTGGTGTACCTCTGTACAGAATCCAAACCGCGGGCCATGGAACGGTTCAATCAGCACGGACGGTGCCGACCAGTACAATATTCAAAGCAAGTCAGCTTCTGTTTACTTCCTGGACAGCATTGAATTCAATCCGCAATGGATTTTAGATTTGGGCGTCCGCTGGGATAAGTTTGAAACTGACCAAGTCATGACTTATGGCGCTAAAAACACTGCTGTTACAGGTTCTACAAGCTCAACCGGCGTCTTTACACCTCCAACCAAACTTGCTGGCGACAAATTAAAATTAAACAGCGATGCCGATTTCTTTAACTATCAGGCAGGCTTAACCTTTAAACCGCGTGAAAACGGTTCAATTTATGTGAGCTATGCAACTTCCGCCAACCCTGTTGGTGTCGATGGCGGTGACGGTTCTGAAGGCATTGGCGCCCCTGGCCGCAATACCTCGGAAGAACAAGCCCGTGCGATGAACAACTTGAAGCCGGAAGAAGTGAAAACGTATGAAGTTGGCACGAAGTGGGATTTATTGGATGAAAAATTAAATCTTACCGCTGCTGTTTTCCGCACCGAGAAAGAAAATACCCGCGCCGTAACCACAGACGGATTCACCCGCAATATTGGTGAAACCCGCGTAGACGGCATCGAGCTTGGCGTTAATGGCAACATTACAGATAAATGGGCTATTTCTGCTGGCTATACTTATCTGGACAGCGAACTTGTCGATGATGGCCCTAAAGAGTCAAATGAAGGCAACCAAGTGCAAAACGTCGCTAAAAACAGCGCAACGCTTTGGACGACTTACCAAGTGCTTCCACAATTGCAGCTGGGCGCAGGCGCAGCAGCAATGGATAAAGTTTACGGCAACGCTGCCAATACCAAATACGTTCCGGGCTATGTCCGCTATGACGCAATGGCGCGCTACAACGTCAACAAAAATGTTGACCTGCAGCTGAATGTCAACAACTTGTCTGATGAGCGCTACTTCACTAAAGCTTATGCATCTCACTATGCCACTGAAGCCGAAGGCCGCAGCGCAGTATTGTCTGTGAACTTCAAATACTAAGTTCTGCGCTTAAATCCCATATGCAATATATGGGATTTAATCTGAAAATAGCCTCTATCCAGAGTAATGCTGATCAGTTAAGCGTAATTTCATTATTACTGATTGATAAATCTCCCCTAACCCCTCTTTGAAAAAGAGGGGAACACCCTTGAATTCAATACAGTATTGAATTTCAAAATACTCCCTCCTTTGAAAAAGGAGGGTTGGGGAGGATTAAAAATGCTTAACTGACTGGCATTATCTATCCAGAGGCTATTTTTTTATCAGCCAAATACTCTTAAGCCCCAGCAGCCCTGAAGCTGAACTGAGCAGCACGGCAGCATGAGCGTAAAATGCAGCGCCCGCCCCTGCGTATTCCACCAAACAGCAGCGCCAGCGCGCTTCCGGACAGCCCATAATTATACCTTTTAGTAAAAAAACTGAATAAACCGGCATTTTCTGCCGATTTTTTAATAGTTTTTCCAAATTAATTAACTTTAATTAAACAATATTTCCTGCAATAAAAGCCCGGAAATGAATAGTTTTAGTATTGTTAACGATAATTATTATCAATAGAATTCGCATCAATTGTTACAGGACATAACAATTAATCCATTGCCGCTTCATGGAGTTGTGACTATCGAAGCCGCAATAGCTCCCCCTAACGACTTCAGGACTTCGACATGGCACAGATCAAAAGCCGCAAACACAGCAAAACTGCTTCAATTGTTGCATTGGCCGCCGCGCTGCCGCTGGCAGCCCAGGCAGCCGGCACTGAGCAGCAGGCAACGCAATTACCGACAATTACAGTGAAGTCTGAAGCCGAAAATAAATATAAAGCGGACAAGGTCAGTTCAGCAAAATACACCCAGCCTCTGGCCGATACGCCGCAAACCATTTCGGTGATTAAAAAAGAACTCTTAAAAGAACAAGGCGCCACCTCTTTAACCGAAGCGCTGCGCAACACCCCGGGGATCACCCTGCAGCTAGGCGAAAACGGCAACACCAGCGCCGGGGACTCCTTCCAGATGCGCGGCTTTGACACGAAAAATTCGATTTACCTTGACGGCATCCGCGATATCGGCGCCATCAGCCGCGACATTTTCAATCTGGAGCAGGTTGAAGTGGTCAAAGGCCCTTCCGGCGCCGAAGCGGGCCGCGGCGGCGCGGGCGGCTACATCAACCTGGTCAGCAAGCTGCCGCATTTGGAAAACAGCCAGGAAGTTTCCGCCACCTACAACACCGCCGAACATGCGCGCCTGACGGCAGATATCAATCAGGCGCTTTCTGCAGGAACTGCAGTCCGCTTAAACGTGATGGGCCAGGAAGGCGGTGTAGACGGCCGTGATTATGTCGAAAACAACAGCTATGCGGTTGCCCCTTCAATTGCATTCGGCCTGGACAGCGATACGCGCTTTTACCTGTATTCGCAGCATGTGCGCCAGCGCAATATTCCTGACGGCGGCATTCCGACCATCGGCATGAAAGGCTTTTATTACAGCAATACCGATGCCAAGCTGACGCAGGCGCAGCGCGACATCATTAACGCAGCGGTCAACGCCGCCGAACCGGTAAACCGCGAAAACTTTTACGGCAATATTAATGACCATGAAGATGTTGATGCGCATCTGTTCACGGCAAAAGTTGAAAGCGACCTGAGCAAGAATGTCAAACTGACCAATATTTCCAGATTCGGCAAAACTGAGATGGACCGCGCGCTGACAGGCGTTAATGCTTTAGTCATCAGCAATCTGGCGGCGCCTAAAGACCCGAATTCATGGTCTGTGGTGCGCACGCGCCAAGGGGTAGAGCAGGAAAACAGAATTCTGGCTAACCAAACCACGCTCAACATCAATGCCAAAACCGGTTTTGTGGAGCACGATATTGTCGCCGGCCTGGAGCTGCTGCGGGAAGAGCAGTTTAACAAGACCCTGCATATACAGACTCCCGGACAGGCAGCCCCGGCTGTTCCGCCCGCCAACCTGTATGCTCCGGACCCTTATCAGGCGCTGCCGGGCCTAGCGCCTACCGGAGCCTATGCAAACGGCAAAACAGATACCGCCGCTGCCTATTTATTTGACACGCTCAAATTTGGCGAACGCTTCCAGCTGAACGGCGGCGTGCGCATTGACTATTACGATACTGAAGCGGATGCGCTCGCCATTGCAACCGATTCCGCAACTTTGGCCGTGACCAAAACCCCAAGCAACTTGGGCACGAACGGCACTTTAGTCAGCTGGAAGCTGGGCAGCGTCTTCAAGCCGACCAGCGCCAGCAGCGTCTATGCGTCTTATGCCAAGTCCTTCACCCCGCCGGGCGCAGCCTTTGCCTTAAGCACGGCGGCGAATTCCGCTGCAGATGCAGCCAATGACCCTTCGGCCAAGGCGCAGGAAACCCAGCATTATGAAATCGGCACAAAATGGACCTTCAATGAAGACAAGCTGATCTTAACCGCAGCGGCCTATCATACTGAAAATGAAAACCAGATTACCCAAGACCCGATTACCCTGCAGTATCTTTCCGAAGGCAAAACCACGGTTAAGGGCCTGGAGCTGGGCGCAGTAGGCCAGATTACCCGCGCATGGAATGTATCGGCAGGCCTCGCCTTTATGGACACTGAACAGGAAAATCAGCGCATCTACAGCAAAAACAATAAAACCTGGACTGAAAGCACTTCGGCGCGCTGGTCTCCGGACTGGTCTGCCACGCTATGGAGCACTTACAGCGTAGCCGGATTCAGAGCCGGCCTGGGCGCGCGCTATATGGATGAGCAGAAGCGCTTTGTCAGCCCGGGTTCATCCGCAGAGGCCAACATGCCGGCGATTCCAAGCTATCTGGTTTTTGACGCGCTGCTCGGCTATACCCTGAATGATCAAGCATCGCTGAACCTCAATATCTACAACCTTGCGGATAAAGAGTACATCAGCACGCTGAACAACAGCGGCGCGCGCCTGGTGATGGGCCAGCCGCGTTCCGCCGCCTTAACCTTCAACTATAAATTCTAAGCTGCTTTTTAAAAGCCCCGGCAAGGTAATGTGCTATGTTAAGCGCATTACCTTCTTTGCGTTAAAGCGCGCTGCTTTTTTTTCCGCCGAGTATTTAAGCCATGATCCTGCATATTCCCAATCTCCTGAGCAAACAGCAAGTCCAGTCCATCCGCGAGGCCATGCAGCAGGACAATCAATGGATATCCGGGAAATCGACCGCAGGCGGGCAGGCGCAGCAGATTAAAAACAACCTGCAGATTGATGCCGGCAGTGAGCTGTATCAGCAGCTCAGCCAGTTTGTATGCCAGCAGATTAAGCATGCCCCGCTGATGCAGTCATTCGCGCTGCCGAAAGAAATCCTGGCGCCAATGTTCAACTGCTATCAGGACAGCGGCCACTACGGCAATCATGTCGACAACGCCATCCACTATATGGCGGAAAAAAATAAAGCTGTCAGAACCGATGTGTCCATGACTATTTTCCTGTCAGAGCCGGATGAATACGCCGGCGGCGAGCTGATCATTGAAGACACCTATGGCGCGCATGAAGTCAAGCTGGATGCCGGCGATGCCGTAGCCTATCCGGCCACCAGCCTGCACCGGGTGGAGCCGGTGACGCAAGGCGCGCGCATCGCCGCCTTCACCTGGATGCAGAGCATGGTCAAAGATGACTGGCAGCGCTCCATGCTGTTTAACTTGGATATGACTATTATTAATTTGCGCCAGAAATTAGGCGACTGCGAAGAAACTGTGAATTTAACCAGCCATTACCATAACCTGCTGCGCCAGTGGGCTGAACTATGAGCCAAAGTTTCCCGCTGCCGCCGCTGGCCCAGATCCCGCCTCATCTGCAAACCATCGCCGATTATGAGCAGCAGGCCCAGCAGCACCTGTCCGACATGGTCTGGCAATACCTGCAGGGCGGCGCCATGGATGAAATCAGCGTGCGCAGCAATCTGGATCAGTTTGCGCAGATTCAGCTGCTGCCGCGCATGCTGAAAGACCTGACGCGCGGCAGCACTGAATGTGAAATCTTCGGGCAGAAATTCCCGCATCCGATCTTTCTGGCGCCGATTGGCCACCAGCAGCAGTTCCATCCCGAAGCCGAAGCCGCTTCGGCGCTGGCCGCCGAAGTGCTGGGCAGCAATATGATTTTAAGCACCTTCAGCAATACCGACATGCGCGCGCTGAAGCGGGAAAATCCCTACAAGTGGTTCCAGCTGTACTGGCAAGGCGGACGTGAAAAATCCTTAGCCTTAGTGAAGCTGGCCGAACAGCAGAATTTTACAGCCATCGTGATCACGGTGGATTCGCCTCATACCGGCATCCGCGACCGCGAACGCCGGGTATTTTTCCAGCTTCCTGCCGGCATGCAGCACCCGCATAGCCCTGCGCATATTCCGCTGCCGGAGCTTAAAGCCGGCGAGCATCCGGTCTTCAACGGCCTGATGAAAATCGCGCCGACTTGGGACGATATCGCCTGGATTGCTCAGCAAACTTCCCTGCCGATTATCCTGAAAGGCGTGCTGCATCCGCTGGATGCCCGGCTGGCTATGCAGCACGGCGTGCAGGGCCTGATTGTCTCCAATCACGGCGGGCGGGTTCTGGACACCGGCATTCCCTCGCTGACCGCGCTGCAGCTGATTAAAAAAGCCGTGCCGGCGGATTTCCCGCTGCTGTATGACGGCGGCGTCCGGCGCGGCTCCGACGTCTTTAAAGCCATTGCCCTTGGCGCATCCGCAGTTCTGATCGGCCGCCCGTATATTTACGGCCTGGCCTGCGCCGGCGCTTTAGGCGTGGCGCATGTGCTTAAAATCCTGAAGGAAGAATTTGAGATAACCATGGCATTAATGGGAACGGCTGCGCTGAATGACATCACAGAAGAATATATTTTTCAAAAATAGGCCAATTGCAGGAAAATATTTCCCCCAAGTAAAAAGCCGGCGCAAAAATAGGAAAATATTTCCGGAATAAGTGCATTAAGATTCAGTTATAGATTTGCAAGACCAGCGGTACAGCCAGGCATCGAAAATCCATCAAGGTTTTTAATGCTTTAGACTAAGGCCTCCGGATAGATGCTTGTAAATTGATACAATAGACACAATCTATATCCGCAGCGCGGCCTTGCCTTTATCCAAGCCCCGAGCAAGCTGCGCTGCACAAGGAGTTACCTCATGATGTTGGCTGATCCAAGCAAAAAATACCGCCGCATGTACCAGCGCGTCGACTTACCTGACCGCCAGTGGCCAAATAACGAAATTACCCAAGCGCCAATCTGGATGAGCACCGACCTTCGTGACGGCAACCAGGCGATTTTTGAGCCGATGAACATGGAGCAGAAATTCAAGATGTTCCAGATGCTGGTGAAAATCGGCTTCAAGCATATTGAAATCGGCTTCCCTTCCGCATCGCAGATTGACTTTGACTTCACCCGCAAGCTGATTGAAGAAAACCATATTCCGGATGACGTCTATATTGAAGTTCTGGTGCAGGCGCGCGACCATTTGATTCAGCGCACTTTTGAGTCTTTGCAGGGCGCGAAGCGCGCCATCGTGCATATCTACAACTCAAACTCGCCGACTTTCCGTCAAAAAGTTTTGAATGTGGATGTGGCCGGGGCAAAGCAGCTGGCGATCAACGCGGCTGAAAAAGTCAAAGAATACGCAGCCAAATGCCCTGAAACCGAATGGATCTTCCAGTACAGTCCGGAATGCTTCAGCGCAACCGAACTGGAAGTGGCGAAAGACGTCTGCGACGCGGTGACTGAAATCTGGGAAGCCTCTCCTGAAAATAAAGTCATTTTGAACTTGCCTGCCACAGTCGAAGTTTCCGGCCCGAATGTGTACGCTGACCAGATTGAATGGATGCACCGCAACATTGCGCGCCGTGACGGCGTGATCATTTCCGTGCACTGCCACAATGACCGCGGCTGCGGCATCGCGGCTTCTGAATTGGCGATTATGGCCGGCGCTGACCGCGTGGAAGGCTGCGTCTTCGGCAACGGCGAACGCACCGGCAACGTGGATGTGGCAGCCATTGCCTTGAATATGTATACTCAGGGCGTTGCGCCAAATTTAGACTTCTCCAACATTAACGAAATCATCGCCACGGTTGAAGAATGCACAGGCTTGCCAGTGCACCCGCGCCACCCTTATGCCGGCGACCTGGTGTTCACCGCATTCTCCGGCTCGCATCAGGACGCAATCAAGAAAGGCTTTGAATTCCAGAAAAACCAGGAAATCTGGGATATGCCGTACTTGCCGATTGACCCGAAAGACTTGGGCCGCGACTATGACGCCGTAATCCGCGTCAATTCGCAGTCCGGCAAAGGCGGGATCACCTATTTATTGGAATCCAACTACAACGTCGTGCTGCCGCGCCGCCTGCAGATTGAGTTTTCCCAAGTGGTGCAGCAGCGCACCGATGAGCAAGGCACTGAAATTTCCGCGCAGGAAATCTGGAAACTGTTCAAGGAAACCTATGTAGCCGCTAAAGATGCGCATTATTCAGTGCAGAATTACCGCCTGTCCGATGAAAACGGCAATCAGGTCATTGAGCTGGAGCTTCAAGTCAACGGCGAAGCGCAGCGCTTGCGCGGCGAAGGCAACGGCCCAATCTCCGCCATCCTGAATGCCCTGCAGCTGCCGATTGATGTCTTGAACTATGAAGAGCGCGGCATCAGTTCAGGCGCGCATGCCAAGGCACTGGCGCTGATTGAGCTGCAGGTCAAAGGCACAGGCAAGTCCGCATTCGGCGCCGGTGTGCATGACAACATTGTGACCTCTTCAATTGAAGCGATTATCGCCAGTGCCAACCGCCTGATTGAACAGGGCGTGCTCAGCGCCGAGCAGGTGATTGCAGCCGCAGTATAAGAATTAGCAATAATTCATAGCATGAAAATGACTTTAGAAGGATACCCGCAAGTGGTATCCTTTTATTTATTGATCCCAAAGAGTTAAGGCGAATATTTCCTGTGTCTTTTCCAGCTGATTCAGTGGGCTTAACCGCCCCGCAAAAGTTTTCTTTTGAAGAGCCGCTAGCGCTCGAATGCGACCGGATCCTTCCGCGCTTTGAACTCATGGTGGAAACTTACGGCGAGCTGAATGCCGATAAGTCAAATGCCATCCTGATCTGCCATGCCCTCTCCGGGCATCATCACGCGGCGGGCTACCATCATCAGGATGACAAGAAACCCGGCTGGTGGGACGCCTGCATTGGCCCGGGCAAGGCCATTGACACCTCTAAATTCTTTGTGGTTTCCCTGAACAATATCGGCGGCTGCAGCGGCTCCACCGGCCCGACATCGCCCAACCCTGAAAATGACAACCGCCCCTACGGCCCGGACTTCCCGCTGGTCACCGTGCGCGACTGGGTCAAAACCCAGGCCATGCTGTCTGACCGCATGGGCATTGCGCAGTGGTATGCGGTAATCGGCGGCTCTTTGGGCGGCATGCAGGCCCTGCAGTGGTCGGTGGACTATCCTGAGCGCCTGCAGAAATGCGTGATTATCGCCAGCGCGCCAAAACTCTCTGCGCAAAATATCGCCTTCAACGAAGTAGCGCGCCAGTCGATCCTGTCCGATCCGGACTTCCACAATGGGCGCTATCTGGAAAATGACAGCTATCCGAAGCGCGGGCTGATTCTGGCGCGCATGGTCGGCCACATCACCTACCTGTCTGAAGAAGCCATGAAGCAGAAATTCGGCCGCGACCTGAAATCCGGCAAGTTCATGTACGGCTTTGATGTGGAATTTCAGGTCGAAAGCTACCTGCGCTATCAGGGCGAGCAGTTCAGCCGCAACTTTGACGCCAACACTTATTTGATTATGACCAAAGCTTTGGACTATTTTGACCCGTCGCGCGAGTACGGACTGTCATTGAAAAAAGCGATGGAAAAGACAAAATGCCAGTTCTTAGTCGTTTCATTTACCACCGACTGGCGCTTCACGCCGCAGCGCTCGCAGGAGATTGTCGATGCCCTGATCAGCAGCCATAAGCCGGTCAGCTATCTGGACGTTGACGCGGAACAGGGGCATGATTCATTCCTGTTCCCTATTCCTTTATATGTCAAAACCTTGCGCGCATTTTTAGGCGGCGAAGAACACCTGAAAGCGACATCTGCGGAGGCTGTATAATGCGTATCGATCATCAGCTTGCTGAAACATGGATTAAGCCGGATTCCAAGGTGCTGGATTTAGGCTGCGGCGACGGCGAACTGCTGGCGCATATGAGCAAAAAACACAACATCCGCGCCTACGGCTTAGAAATTGATCAGGAAAAGATTGCAATTGCGGTCAGCCGCGGGTTAAATATTATTCAGCAGGACTTGAATTTGGGTTTAAGCCGTTTCGCCGACCAGTCTTTTGACTATGTGGTGATGGCGCAAGCGCTGCAGGCGGTAGACGCTCCCGACGCCCTATTGCGCGACATGGTGCGCGTAGGCAAGCAGGCGATTATTACATTTCCGAACTTTGCGCATTGGAAGACCCGCTCTTTCCTAGCCTTGAAGGGAATGATGCCTGTTTCAGAAGCTTTGCCGTATATGTGGTATAACACCCCGAATATTCATTTATGTACTTTCCGCGACTTCGAAGCGCTATGCGCAGAGAACAGCATCCGCATCATTAACCGGCTTGCCGTGAATGGGGATCAGCAAGGCAGTTTACTCAGTAAACATATCCCGAATCTGTTTGGTGAAGTCGCAATTTATCGAGTGAGCGCTCTATGAAAAAACTATTATTAAGCACGACGCTGCTTGCCGGGCTTTTCAGCATTCAGGCCCATGCAGACTATGTTGCTCCGACGCCTTCTGTTTCCAGCCAGGCGGCGCAGTATTCCGTCATGGATATCAACAGCTTGGCCAAGGCAGCTAAGGCGGGCCAGGCCGGCGCGCAGTTCTATCTGGGAACCAAATACCAGTACGGCAAAGATGTCGCCCAGGATGATCGCCAGGCTTTTGCATGGTTTAAAGCTGCTGCCGACCAGGGACTTTCCGCGGCGCAGCTGAACGTCGGCCGCATGCTGGCTGACGGCATCGGCACCAAAAAAGATGTCGTGCTGGCGCGCCAGTATTTTGAGAAAGCGGCCAGCCGCGGCGACAACCGCGCCAGCTTTAACCTGGCAATGATGGAAGAGCAGAAGAAAAACTATGTCGGCGCATACCAGTGGTATGAGCTGTCAACCCGTGACGGCATGCTCGACAACAAAGTGATTACCCTGTCTGAAGGCAAGAAAACCGCTTTAGCCGCCAACCTGACGCAAGACCAGATCCGCCAGGCGCGTGACCGCGCTGACCAGTGGATTCAGGCGCAGTAAATCTGAGCAAAATTAAAAAAGCGCCGCAAGGCGCTTTTTTTACTGCCAAATTTTAAATTTCAACGGCATTGCTCAGCCTGATTGAAAGCTCACCGCAGCCCTGCCATTTCTGCAGCGGAAAAATCTGCCGGGTTTTCAGCGCATTCTCCAGACTGTTCCAATCAATTGAATCCTGAATGGCCCCGCTAAGCTCAAACAGCGCTCTGCCCTCTGCAAATTTATTTTCAGCACAGTTTTTCCTTTGCAAATATAAGAAGCTTCGGCCGCAGCTTTGATTCGCATTCAGCGCTAATGCCGCATTGATCTGCATATGCTTCATCATAAAATGGCTGCAGTAGCGTATTAAATGGCTTTGCAGCGGATGCCGGATTAAAGTTTCATGCTGCGCAATTTGCTGCTCAGAAAATGATGACTGATATTGCTGCTGTTTAGACAATTTAAAATAATGAACCAGGCGGGATTCCTGCTGCCAGCTCTCATTACATAGAAAAAAGCCGAAATTAAAGTGTTCTGAAAAATGCTGCGCTAAGAAATCTGCTAGCTCTTGATAGTCGTCATCAATCTTCCGGTTAAATGTCGAAACAATAAAATATTGATAATCAGCGTCTTGTTCTATTTTCACAGCCATACGCAGCAGCCCCGCAGCTCTAAATAAGGCTCCGCCATGCCATTGCAGCATAACTTATCCAGCCTAACTTGCCTCTAAATCGGCTAGAATACGCCGATTTCCCCCTTAGATTAAGAGCAGCATTATGGCTTCAACAGACTGGTTATCTCAAGGCACTTTAGTTCTTGCCAGCAACAACAAAGGCAAAATTGCTGAATTTGAAAAAATGTTTGCAGAGCTGAATCTTCCTGTAAACGTGATTCCGCAAGGCCAGCTGAATATTGCAGATGCGGTTGAAGACGGCCTGAGCTTTGTCGAAAACGCCATCATTAAAGCCCGCCATGCGTCTAAAATTTCCGGCAAGCCGGCCATTGCCGATGATTCCGGCATTTGCGTTCCAGCCTTAGGCGGCGCGCCGGGCATTTACTCCGCGCGCTTTGCCGGCGAGCACGGCAATGACGCAGCCAATAATGAAACCCTGCTGCAGCAATTGAAACCGCTGCGCAAAGACGGCGAAGCGGTTGAAGGCATGTTCGTCTGCGTGCTGGCTTTGGTGCAGCATGCGGATGACCCGCTGCCGCAGATTTTCCAAGGCATCTGGACAGGCGAAATTCTGGAAGCTGCCCGCGGCGGAAATGGCTTTGGCTACGACCCGCTGTTCTGGCTGCCAGAACTGAATGTGTCCAGCGCAGAACTGTCTAAGGAAGATAAAAACAAAATCAGCCACCGCGGCCAGGCCATGCGCCTGTTTAAGGCGAGTTTGGCGAAGTAGCCACTGCATGGCGCTGAGCGCCTTTTCCCTTGAGGAGAAAGCCAGAATCAGGGGAAATATGATTTCCCTTCTCCAGCGCTTTTGTGATGCATTGGACAGCACTGCATCATATGCATTCACAAGGCCAAAGCATCAAATCAAATGCAGCGCCAGCCCGTATAAGCCCACCAGCGCGCAGCTGACGATTGTGCCGGAGGCGATGTACTGGGCCGATGCGCCCGTGCCCTGATAATGCGTTTCCAAGGCCACAATATTGGCCGCCGGCGGCAGGCAGAACAGCAGCAGCATCACGCCGATATAGCGTTCAATATTGGCAATCGGCGCAAATGCATAGGCCAGGCTGCAGATCACCGCGCCGCAGAGCAGCTTCAGCGCAAATATCCGGCTGCTGCGCAGAATATCCTGCCAATGCACGCGGGTGCGGCGCATCCACATGCCCAGCACGCACATGCCGCTAAAGCTCATGCCTATTTTGGCGCACTGATAAATCAGATCAATCCAGTGATGCTCCTGCAGATGCTGCAGGCCCAGCAGCCGGAAAATTCCTGCCAGCAGCAGCGCAAGAACCGGCGGCGACAAAGCCGCTTTTTTCGCAGCCGATGCCCAAGGCTGCGCATCCGGGCTGACGGCAGTGACCGCCCATATATTGCCGAAAATTGAACCGCCGACATACAGCGCGACCATCGGCGCGCTGACTTCCGGGCCAAACAGCGCCAAGGCGAAGGGAAAGCCCAGCCATGCCAGATTGACGTAGCTGACGCATAAAGCGCGCAATTTATCTTTAAAAATCAACTGGAAAAAATAGAACAGCAGCACAGCGGACGCAAAGCTGAACAGCATCAGGCTGAGGCTGCCGGCCTGATAGAACACCATGTTGTAAATAATGACAACCGGAATAAAGCCGCGCGCCAGCACGCTGGCAAGAAGCGCTTTCAATGGCGAAGCTGATGCAATTGAGGCCAGCCCAAGCCCGCATAAAAAGCCAAAAGCCGGAAGAAGCAAAGCCACTGTCATATTCCTGCAGATCTAGTAATCCGGCCCATGCTATCACCAATCAGCGCCTGAACGCGCTGAAAACATGCGTGTCTTTAAACTGCAATCTGGGTGTCACATCCCTGTCATGCGCAGCTGTTGAAATCGTCTGAAAATGAAAAGAGGAAAAAATCATGGCAGGACTATCAATTTGGCATGTGCTGATTTTTGCAATTGTCGTCATTCTGCTGTTCGGCACATCAAAGCTGAAAAATCTGGGCAAAGATGTCGGCGGCGCAGTCAAAGACTTTAAAAAATCCATTAAAGATGATGAAGCAGCTGCAGCCCTGAAAGAGCCGCGCACGCTTGAGCATCAGTCCACAACAAACAGCAGTTCCGTTAAAAACTCCTAAAGGTTCCACATTATGCTCAATATAGGCATGACTGAACTTTTGGTTTTCGGCATTATTGCATTGCTGGTGCTTGGGCCGGAGAAATTGCCTGAAGCCGCGCGCTTTGCCGGCAAATGGTATGCAAAAGTCAAGAGAACCATCAGCAATGTGCAAAATGATATAGACCGCGAGTTGCGCCTGTCTGAACTGCGTGAGCAAATGCAAAATGAAATGAAGCGCATACAGGAGCTTGAAGAAAAAATGCAGGCTCAAATGCATGAAATGCAGCAGCAGAAAATCTTTGCAGCTGAAAATAAGCCGGAGCCTGCGCATCCGGACAATAAAAATACTCCCTTGCTGTATACCCCTGCAGAGCGGCCTCAGGCGCCTTTGCTTGCCATTTCAAAGCAGCCGGCCTGTGATGCAGCCATGCCGCAGCTGAATAACTATAAGGTGGCGGTATGACGCAAACTTCACAGCCGCAGCTGCCGAACACTCTGGACAGCCGCGAACAGGAAATGCTGCAGGAAATGCCGATCACCAAGCACCTGGTGGTTCTGCGCAAGCATCTTTTTAAAATTGTCGGCCTGCTGATTGGCCTGTTTTTCTGCCTGCTGCCTTTTGCCAACCGCACTTATCAAATGCTGTCTGAACCGCTGCGCGCCCAGCTGCCGGCTACATCAACTATGATTGCCACAGATGTGACTGCAACCTTCATGGCGCCCTTTAAGCTGAACTTCTTTATTGCCCTGATGCTGGCCATGCCTTACATCATTTATCAGCTGTGGGCCTATGTAAAGCCTGCGCTGTACGCCAAAGAAAAAGCGCTGGCCCTGCCGATGCTGATCGGCAGCATCGGCCTGTTCTACCTGGGCATTTCTTTTGCCTATTACATTGCGCTGCCGTCCATTCTGCACTTTTTCATCAGCGTTTCGCCTGAAACGGTCGCGCCGATGACTGACATCAACAGCTATTTAGCCTTCTGCCTGAAGCTGTTTTTGGTATTCGGCATTACTTTTGAAATTCCAATTATTACCCTGCTGCTGAT
The DNA here is from genome assembly GCF_036659555.1 of Acinetobacter sp. Taxonomy (GTDB): domain Bacteria; phylum Pseudomonadota; class Gammaproteobacteria; order Pseudomonadales; family Moraxellaceae; genus Acinetobacter. The sequence goes on along the minus strand of NZ_JAVXCI010000030.1, from coordinate 10,418 downwards.
TTTAATTGGCGTGGTCACAACGCAGCAGCTGGTTGAAAAGCGCCGCTTCATTGTGGTCGGCTGCTTTTTTGTCGCCATGTTTGTCACCCCGCCCGATGCGCTGTCCATGATCATGCTGGCTGTTCCCATGTGGATGCTGTTTGAACTGGGGCTGCTGGCCGGCAAGCTGCTGGAAAAAAGAAGAAACGCTGAAAGCGGTTAAATTCAAGCAGGCTCCGGCCTGCTTTTTTTATGAATAACTCAAACCCTTGCAAAATCTCCTCAAAAAAATCCGCCTTCTGAAATCCCCAAGCGCAAAAACAGGATGGCACCAGCCATCCATGAGCTGCGTATAAAAAGTGAAATTCAGGCTTGAGGCCTGTTTTTCATCATTCTGACTTATTTTTTTCACCAGACTGTCATCCCGCAGTCAAGCGGCCGTCACACTCCCCGCTTAAGTTAGACAGGACTTTATAAAAACATGTCTTTTCAACTGACTCTACTTAGGAATTACTTCGATGACCGAGCTGTCGCCATATCATGAAGATCAGGAACTTGATAACAACTCCTCAGATAATGAACATTTCCGTGACGTTCTTGAGCAGCGCATCTCCCGCCGCAGCTTGATCACAAAAACAGCCAGCGGAGCAGTTGCTCTGGCGCTGGCTTCGTCCTTAACAGGCTGCGGCAGCGATGGTGACGATAATGCGTCCACAACACCGCCTGCAGATCCTGCGGTAAAACCGAAAAAACTGACTTTCAAGCCGGTTTCTAAAAATTTAAATGACATCGTAACTGTCCCAGAAGGCTATCAGGCCAGCATCCTTTATGCCATGGGAGATTCGATTAATCCTGCATATGCAGCATGGGATGACAATGCCGTGCCTTCAGGCCCAAGCTTCATGTACCGTTCAGGCGACTGCCATGACGGCATGAGCTATTTCGGCTTAAACAGCTCCACGCTGAATTATGATGCCAATGCATCTGAACGCGGCCTGCTGGTTATGAACCATGAATACATCAATCCAACCTTCCTGCACCCTAAAGGGCCGACCAAGGTTGATGGCCGCCGCCCAGAAGATGAAGTCATCCGTGAAGTCAATGCTCACGGTGTTTCAGTCATCGAACTGAAAAAAGACAAAGCGACGCAGAAAGTTGAAATTGTCAAAAACTCGCTGTTCAACCGCCGCATCACCGCATCAACAGTCATGGAATTTTCCGGCCCGGCAGCGGGCAATCCCCTGCTGTGCACCCGCTTCTCTCCTGCTGGACGCCAGACGCGCGGCACGCACAACAACTGCGGCAACGGCTATACGCCATGGGGAACCTACTTAACTACGGAAGAAAACTTCATCGGCTACTTCCAGCGCTCAGGCAGCGATGAATACGAACGCACGCCTGAAGAGAAAAAAGCACTAAAACGCTATGGCTTAAGCTTAAGCATTGATTATCTCTATGAGAAAAATGCTGATGGCTCGCCTAAAAAGAATGCGAAGGGCGAGATTATTTACGTTCTGGATCAGCAAGGGAAAAAAATACCTAATCTGGACGATCAGGACCGTATTGCCTATCTGGATAAAAATTCCCGCTATGCCTGGGAAACAGCTCAGGGCAGCTTTTATGCTCAGGACATGTACGACCGCTGGACTGCAGACGTCGCTGCTGCTGAGGCTGATCAGGACTACCGCAATGGTCCGAATACCTTTGGCTGGATTGTAGAAATTGATCCTTTTGACAGCCGCTCAAACCCGGTGAAGCGCACCGCTTTAGGCCGCTTCGCGCATGAGGACTGCCGCGCCAGCCGCCTGCGCGCAGATGACAACCTCGCTTTCTATATGGGCGATGACTCACGCGGCGAATATATCTATAAATTTGTATCCGACCAGAAGTGGGATGCCAAAGACGTTAACGGCGGCTACAGAGCCGGCGATAAATACATGAACTCCGGCAAGCTGTATGCCGCCGAATTCAACAATGACGGCACAGGCCAATGGATCGAGCTTGCATACGGCAAAAATGGCTTAGATGAAGGCAGCACCGCCTATCCGTTCGAATCGCAGGCAGATATCGTCACCTTTGCCCGCCTGGCTGCGGATGAAGTCGGCGCAACCCGAATGGACCGCCCGGAATGGGTTGCAGTCAATCCGGAAAACGGCGAAGTCTATGTAACCTTAACCAACAACTCAAACCGCGGAACAGCGCATGCGCTTGATGCAGCCAATCCGCGCAATTATTCCGACCCTGAAGGCGGAAAAGGCAATGTCAACGGCCATATTATCCGCTTCCGTGAAACCGGCGATACAACAACGGCTGAAAGCTTCGCTTGGGATATTTACCTGTTTGGCGCTGAAGCCAGCATGGCTGAAAACATTAACCTGTCAGGCCTGAATGACAGCAATGACCTGTCCTCTCCGGACGGCATGTGGTTTGACCCGCGCGGCGTACTGTGGATTCAGACCGATGACGGCGCGTATACGGACACCACCAACTGCATGATGCTGGCAGCATTGCCTGGCCAAGTCGGTGACGGCGGCCAAGTCAAGACTTCGTCGAATATCGATACCTTTGCAGGCGCGCAAGTCAATGATGAAAACCTGCGCCGCTTCCTCACCGGGCCTAAAGAATGTGAAATTACCGGCGTGACCATGACACCGGATTACAAAGCAATCTTTATCAATGTGCAGCATCCGGGTGAAGATTCAGAATCTTACGATGCGCCAACTAGCCACTGGCCTGCCACACAGACAGACCCGGGCAATAAAATGGCCCGCCCGCGCTCTGCAACAGTTGTGATTACCCGCAAAGACGGCGGTGTGATTGCAGGCGCATAAACCCTGACTTCATAAAAAATGCCAGCATCATGCTGGCATTTTTTATGGCTGAAGCGGCAGCTGCAGCGCAATGACTTGGCCCTGCGCCGCGCCCTGCTGCTGCTTTTCCTGCCACAGCCATTGCCTGTCCTGCATTCTTAAAAAATTCGAGCAGCGCGTGCCGTAAGCAGGGCTTTGAATAAAGGTCGAAGACAGCAGCTCTTCCATCTCAGCGCTGATGCCGGTAAACGGCAGCAGCTGCGGAATAATCTTGCGCTCATCCTCCAGAATATCCCACACCGCAAATTCCAAATCCGCCGGCGGCGTATCCGCATGCTGCAGCATCGGCAGCAGTTCCTGGGTAAAGCGCTTGCGCAAATGCCGGGTTTTCTCCCAATGCTCCGTCATCAGGCCGTTGGACGCCACATAAACGCCCTTGGCCAACACCTGCGGCTCTTCGCCGCGGTTGCTCATATACACCGCCTGATGCTGATCGCCGATAAACAGGTTGAAGCCGGCATATTCGCGCTGCTGCTGCTCTAAAGCCTGGGCAAAGCGGATCGGCGCCAAGTCTGACTCTAAAAAGTGCTGAATCAGATGCCCGCGCGAGGTCGGATAGCTCCGCCTGTCCTGAGCGTCGCGGAAATTGGTGACAATCGCCCAGCGCCCCGCCGGCGTCACGCCCATCCATGACCCGCCGGACTGCAGATCGCGCCCGGCCGCAATCGGGCTGTTCTCCCAGCGCTGCAGCGCGGCTGCGGGCCGCTGGTAAAATTCATCGCGGTTGGAAATCAGGCACAGCGGGGTGCCTTCCAGAACCTGCCAAGCAAAAGCCACAATGCACATAAACGCCACTCAATATCTTTACACATTGAATGTACAACATTTTTCATCACATTCAGCTAAAATCTGTGCAAAACATAATGACAAGGAGCAGCGATGCTGACCTATCCGAATATAGACCCTGTTGCGCTTTCGCTGGGCCCGCTGCAAGTTCACTGGTACGGGCTGATGTATCTGCTGGCATTTTTATTCGCCTGGGGGCTGGCCACTCACCGCGCCAAGCAGCGTGACGGCTGGACGCCGGAAATGGTTTCCGACCTGATCTTCTACGGCGCTTTGGGCGTTGTGGTCGGCGGGCGCTTCGGCTATGTATTCTTTTACGGCTTTGAGCAGTTTTTGGCGAATCCGCTGTGGCTGTTCCAGGTCTGGACCGGCGGCATGAGTTTCCACGGCGGCTTTCTCGGCGTGATGATCGCCATGCTGCTGTGGTGCAAAAAGTATCAAATGACCTGGTTCCAGACACTGGACTTCATTGCGCCCTGCGTGCCGACCGGCCTGATGTTCGGACGCATCGGCAACTTCATCGGCGGCGAACTGTATGGCCGCCCGGTGGCAGACCCGAACTTTGCCTTCGGCATGATCTTCCCGGCCGACCCGCTGCAGCTGGTGCGCCATCCGTCGCAGATTTATCAGGCGCTGTGCGAAGGCCTGATTTTATTCCTGATTCTGTGGTGGTTCAGTTCCAAGCCGCGCCCGCGCTTTGCCGTGTCTGCGCTGTTCCTGATCGGCTACGGCATTGCCCGCTTTATCGCGGAGTTTTTCCGCGAGCCGGACAACGGCGTGCTGTTCATCGGCTGGATGAGCAAAGGTCAATTCCTGACTGTGCCGATGATTCTGATTGGCCTGTGGATGATGTGGTATGCCTACCAGAAGAAAACCTACGACTGGGGCCCGCTCAAAAACAGCTGAGCAGCATCAGCGCGCATCTTCAGCGGGGCAGCAGCCCCGCTTTTTTCCGGCTGTGATTTTTCCGCACGTTCTGTGCTAAAGTTTCAGCTTTATGATTATTGACGCCTGTCCGCATGCTCGAATTCTGGTTTAACCCTCAAGTTCCAGTCCTGAAAAAAATCCTGCTTTTTGCCCTGATTGCGGCAGCCACCGCGGCGCTGTACTGGATTGAGCCTTTAAAACCCGATGCAATTTTAATGTTTGCAGGCGCCGGGCTGGTGTTTCTGATCTGCCGCTACTGCAAGGTGCATTTTGCAGCTAAAAAGCCCGCCGGCCTGCTGTACCGCCTGCTGACCTGGATTCCGATTGCCTTGCTGCTGGCGCTGATTTTCATGCAGATGAAGGAGGGAGAGATTCTGCTTCCGGGCGCGCAGGGCATCGGTTTTATGGCGCTGGCGATCTGCCTTTTTTCACCGCTGTCGCTGCTGAACCGCAATCAGCCGCCGGAAGCGCAGCCCTGATGCTGACGTTTTGGTATTCGGCGCGCTGCACGCGTGAAATCCGGCTCATCATCTGCATTGCGGTCTGCGCGGTGATTTATTACTGCGCCGGCATTCAGCAGCTGCCTGCGCTGTTTGCAGGCTTAAGCCTAGCGCTTGGCGCGGCTGTGCATCTGCTGCGCCACGTTGATTTAAAGCTTGCGGATGAAAATTCTTATAGGCGCACCGTTCAGGCTGTTTTTTCTATTCTTCCGATTGCCGCGCTGCTTGGCCTGATCCTGTATTTGCCGCAAGGCCATAAAGCCGTACTCAGCACTCAGTGCATCGGCTTCAGCGCCATTGGGCTGTTTTTAGTTTCGCTCTATGAATGCCACGCCAAACGCTTGGCATAAAGCTGCCCGGCGCTGAGTAGGCCTTAGTCGCCCAGGCGGTAATACTCATAGCGCACATTCGGATCCTTATATACCGCATAGTCGCGCTGCTTGAAATCTGATACCCAGCCTGAGCCGGAATAGGCCGCGATATGGCCATACACATGCTTCTGCGTGCGGTTGATGATATAGATGTCGCCTTTTTGCGGACGGTCAAAGGCCAGATTGATTTTCTGATAGCCGATTTTCTGCAGCGTATGCCCCCAGTCGGCTGCAGCCACCGGATGGCTGTTGAATTTCGCGCCGGCGGACTCCAGCGCTAAACGTACGCTCTTGGCGCATTTTTGCGAACTGCTAGAAGCGGTAACGCCGCGCAGGCGCTGGGCAAACTTGTCAATATTGATTCTTTGGCCATTGTCCGCGCCAAATATGCTTTGCGGCTTGGCAGGGCGGTTGCCCTGCTGCCTGCCGGGATTTCTGCCTTGCTGCGAACGGATCACGATTTCCGCTTTCGGGGCGTAGACACTGTTCATATCCGCGCTTTGATCATAAGCCATCCTGCAGCAACCTCCTCTTCAATCAGTCCTGATCGAGCTTTACCTATCTTTAAACGCAGGCGATGGTACGCTGGAATGAGCATGATTTCATATTAAAAAATGTAAAAAAATTTATACTTCCGCCCTGCAGCAGGCTTAACTGGCTATTTTTCAGTTATTTTTTTCATTCAGATTTTTTTAATTTTCCCGGATGCCCGGCCCGGCTCCAGACAGCCTGCGCATTTTAAAATTTGCCCCATTGCTCCGGGATGCAGCCCAGGCCTGCGCGAATTTTTCCGGAGTTCCCTCGCTGCAAAAAAGAAGCTAAAATGCGCTTCAAGACATTATTCAGATTATGCGGAAGCTATGCGCCAGTACTTAGACCTATTGCAACACATCCTCGACAACGGCGGCGATAAAGGCGACCGCACAGGCACAGGAACGCGTTCTGTATTCGGTCATCAAATGCGCTTTGACCTATCCAAAGGCTTCCCTTTGCTGACCACTAAAAAAGTGCACTTCCGCTCGATTGTGATTGAGCTGCTGTGGTTTTTAAAAGGCGACACCAACGTTAAATACCTGCAGGACAACAAAGTTTCAATCTGGGATGAATGGTCGACTGCAGCGCAGACCGCGCGCTTTGGCCGCCCTGAAGGCGAGCTTGGCCCGGTCTACGGCCACCAGTGGCGCAACTTCGGCGCGACCCAAAAAGCCGATGGCCTGTATGAACAGGACGGCTTTGACCAGATTCAATGGCTGCTGAATGAAATCAAGGCCAATCCGGATTCACGGCGCCTGATTGTTTCCGGCTGGAACCCGAAGGAAGCCGGCCAAGTGGCGCTGCCGCCTTGCCATACCCTGTTCCAGTTTTTTGTGCAGAACGGCAAGCTGTCCTGCCAGCTGTACCAGCGCAGCGCGGATGTCTTCTTAGGCGTGCCGTTCAACATCGCCAGCTATGCCCTGCTGACCCATATGGTTGCGCAAGTCTGCGGCCTCGGGGTTGGCGACTTTGTCTGGACCGGCGGCGATACGCATCTGTACGCCAACCACTTTGAGCAGGCGCAGCTGCAGCTGGGCCGTGAACCCATGGCGCTGTGCCAGCTGCGCCTGAACCCGGATATTCAGGATATTTTCGATTTTAAATTTGAAGATATTGAAATTATTGGCTATGAACCGCATCCGGGCATTAAGGCGCCTGTGGCGGTATAAGCGGTTCTTCACCCTATTCAACCATCAGAAATCCCCCCTAAGCCCCCGCTGTTTCAGGCGGGGCTTGCCAGCTGAAATCAAGGGAAGGGTTTAAAGCAAGCAGAGTCCGATATGGCATTTCAAAATTTAGAAGTTGTACACGTGGTGGCTATGGATCAGCGCAGCTGCATCGGCAAAGGCAATGACCTGCCGTGGCATATCTCCGCAGACCTCAAGCACTTCAAGGCAATCACCCAAGGCGGCGTGGTGGTGATGGGGCGCAAGACGCTGGAATCGATGGGCCGCGCCCTGCCCAACCGCGTCAACTGGGTGATTACCCGCGATGCGGACTGGGCTTTTGCCGGCGCCAAAGTTGCGCACAGCATTGAAGAAGCGCTGACGCAGGCGGCGGCGGATGTGCTGGCCTCTGAAAAGCCGGAAAGCATTTTCATTATCGGCGGCGGCGAGATTTTCGCCCAGACCATGGATATTGCAGACCGGCTGGAGCTGACCCATGTGGAGCTGGATGTGCAGGGCGATGCGCATTATCCGGCCATTCCGGACAGCTTTAAAAAAGCCGCGGCCGAGCAGCATATTGACGACAAAACCGGCATTGCTTTTGAGTTCGCAACTTACCGAAAATAAAGCAGAATAATTTGCAGCATTAGGCGGCTATGCAGAAGCTCGGCACAGCGGAATGGATGAAAAAACTGGGAAGCGGCGCGCTGCATTCCCTGTTCAGCCTGTTTGTGATTTTGTCCTCGGTTTGGCTGTGCATGGCGCTGTGGGTGCAGCAGCCGCTGGGCGGGCTGTTCAGCCGGGTTTTAATCGGCGCATGGGCCGCCTTCGCACTGAGCATCTTAGGCATGTACGCCGCACAGCATTTTTTCAGCCGGCGCAAAGACGCCATGATTTACCTGCTGGGCTTCATCTGCGGCCTGTTCTGGTATTTCGGCTTAGAGGCCCGGCAGGACCGCGAATGGGCGCCTGAAGTGTCCAGAATCCTGCGCTATGAACAGCAGGGCAATGCCGTTACCCTGCACAATGTCCGCAACTTTGACTGGCGCCCTGACGGCAGCTATGCCGAACGCTGGGAAACGCGACATTACGACCTGAATCAAATCACCGGGGTGAATATCATCACCTCCTACTGGATGGGGCCTCAGATTGCCCATACCCTGGTCAGCTTTGATTTTGCCGGCGCCCCGCCCCTGACTTTTTCCATTGAAATCCGCAAGGAAAAGCATGAAGAGTTTTCAGCGGTGGGCGGTTTTTTCCGCAAATATGAACTCAGCCTTGTGGCTTCGGATGAAAAAGATATTGTCTATACCCGCAGCAATATCCGTGGCGAACAGGTCTATTTCTTCCCGGTCAATATGCCGAAAAGCGAGCGCATCCAGCTGTTTCAGGAATACCTGCGCAAAGCCGATGAATTGGCCCGGCATCCCAAATGGTACAATACCCTCAGCAGCAACTGCACAACGCTGGTTTTTGATATGGCGCAGGCGGTTTCTCCGCAGCCGCTGCCGGCGGATTACCGCCTGTTCGCTTCCGGCTACCTGCCGAATTACCTGCATGACCTGAATGCCATCAGCGGGCAATGGGATATGCAGACCTGGTATCAGCGCGCGCATGTCAATCCCAAAGTCCGCGGCATGGCGCGCATCAGCAGCGCAGAATACTCGCAGCGCGCGCGTCAGGGCCTGCCGCGGCCGGCTGAATAGGCGCCGATCTGCAGTTTTTAAAACAAAGATACAATTCCGAGTGGAGCTGAAGTTAAATATTTGTTTATATAAGACTAAGTCTATTCAAGAACAAGAGAATCCAACAATGCTGAAACCGCTTTTTTTAGCCGCCGCGCTGGCTTCGGCTGCTGTATTTACCGGCTGCGCAAGCATGCAGGCCCCCTCGCAGCAAATGACTGAAAACCTGCAGCAGCTGCAGAACCGCGCATGGATTGCCACGCAAATCGGCAATACTGAAATTAAAGCCCCGCCGGCGGCGCGCAGCCTTCCAAGCATTCAGTTTGACGCAGCCAGCAAGCACGTATCGGGATCAGACGGCTGCAACCGCATTATGGGCGCCTATGCCGCAGGCAATGACACGCTGCAGCTCAGCCAGCTGGCCAGCACCCGCATGGCCTGCCTGAACAACAGCGGCATTGATCAGCAATACAATGAAGCCTTAGCTAAGGTGACGCATTATCAGGTCTTCGGCAAAACCCTGAAGCTGCTGGACCGCCACGGCAACCTGCTGATTCAATTTGAAAGCGCGGTACAGCCGCGCTGAAGCTCAAAGCCTGCAGATTTGCAATAATGCCAGTCAGTTAAGCATTTTTAATCCTCCCCTTACGCAGCAGTGCTGCTCACCTTTTTCAAAGGAGGGAGCGTTTCGAAATTCAATACGGTATTGAATTCCTTGCACAGCAATGCTGTTCATCCCCTCTTTTTCAAAGAGGGGTTAGGGGAGATTTATCAATTTGTAACAATGAAGTTATGCTTAACTGATCAGCATTAGCAGATTTGCAGGCTTTTTCTTTGCTTCACGCAAACAGGACATTGCAGCTTCACAATTTGCCCCTATATTAAAATAAATACAGCAAACAGGAAAAAATTATGCAGCAGGCTTTATTTGGCGGCGGCTGCTTCTGGTGCACAGAAGCGGTTTTTCTGCAGCTTAAAGGCGTGAATCAAGTCGTCAGCGGCTATGCCGGCGGGCGCACGCAGCAGCCCAGCTATGAAGAGATATGCACGGGCGAGACCCAGCATGCGGAAGTCATCCGGATTGATTTTGATGAAACGCAGATCAGCTTTGCCCAGCTGCTGGATGTCTTCTTCGCCACACATGACCCAACCACCTTAAACCGCCAAGGCAATGATGCCGGGACGCAGTACCGCTCAGTCATCTACTATTTCAGCGCAGAGCAGCAGCAGCAGGCGCAGCGCGCCATAGACGCGCTGAAAGCCGATAGCCTGCAGATTGTCACAGAACTCAGCCCTGCGCCGGTTTTCTATCCTGCGGAAGACTACCATCAGAATTTTTTTGCGCGCAACCCGTCGCAAGGCTACTGCAACTTTGCCATTCCGCCGAAACTGATGAAGCTGCGCAGCAAATTTCAGGACTTGCTCAAGCCGGACTGAAAGCAGCCCGCGCTTTTCTGCAGGCGTAAAAAAAGCGGCGCAAAGGCCTAATGCTGATCAGTTAAGGAGTTTTGCAAGAAACTCCTTAACTTTTAGGCCATTCATGGCAGAGTCTTACCGTTTTTAAATCGAATTTTTGGAGCTCGTTTTGTTCTTTTGTTTC
>NZ_JAVXCI010000029.1:0-29788 GCF_036659555.1 Acinetobacter sp. | reverse complement strand
TTTTGTTGCCCATACACGGCATCCTGAGCCAGTTTTAAGCACTGCTTTAAAATGCGGCGCAAGGGATGGGCAACGTGCGGCATCCATGCCGCACCCGTGTATCCAAATTTTATTTGACACAAGGGTCTATGGAACTCGAAGCCGAAGGGATTTTCGCGGAGTCGTTTAAAAAACTTAGCCATTATATAGCTGAGTTTTGAAATCCGTATCACACATAATCTCCCATAAAATATGCTTTCATTAGGTTTTGTGCGTAATAGCTATTTTGGTAATTAGCTATACACTATGGCGCAAACCAAATCGGCGGCTCATGCGTCGAGCCGAAATATCAGCAGCACAGGCTGATTATTGATTTAGGCCTGCCTTTAGACGCAGCCGGCAGCCAGCTGAACAATCTGCCTGATACGCTTAATTTAATTCCGGCAGGTGAAGAGCGCTTATCTGCAATCATTTCCCATGCGCATATCGAATATTATGGTTTTGCCCAATATTTTCACGCAGAAACAGTGGTTTACATCGGAAAAGCTGCGCAGCGGATTATTCAGGCTAGCATTCCGTTTACTGGCCAGCCTGACATTAAGCTGCGGGGCAAAACTTTTCTGGCAGACCGTCAGGCGTTTAACATAGGGGACTTTCAAGTCATGCCATTTTTAGTGGATCACTCCGCTTATGATGCCTAGGCCCTATTGATAGAAGCGGACGGATGCAGGCTGTTTGACAGCGGCGATTTCCGCGGGCATGGGCGCAAGGCTGCTTTATTTAAAAAGTTCATACAGTCCCGCTGAAGCCTGCTCATGCGTTGCTGATGGAAGGCACATCGCTTGGCAGAGCGGGCTTTGAGCAGATTGTTTATTCTACAGAGCAGCCGTTGAAAGTCTGGCTGACTGATTTTTATGCAGGCATTAAATGCCGGGCAGGAGACAACGTAAGCCTTATTCTGGTGCGGATGAACGGTTAAAAATTAAAAAAATCAATTGGTTTTAATATCGGCTGTCCAAGCCGGTATTCTGGCTGGCATTCCGCCCAGCCGCCATAGGGCAGGCGATGACTGCGCAGCTGAGTTTTTCCCGATGCAGCGCTGTTGTTTAAGCCTGCTGCCTAGGGTATATTGTGCCAAAATTTTTATTCAGTATAAGTTATTATAAGATGTTTTCGTTTTTGTCCATCGAATTCGCCCTCGCATTCATTGTATTTTTCTGCATTTACTGGGCATTCCGGGCCAAGCCTCAAATTCAAAACCTGATTATCGCGGCTGCAAGCTACGGCGTCATTTACCTTATGGCGGGCGTGGCGGCGCCAGCAATCCTCTTTGCTTTCAGCATCGTTATTCACTTAATAGTTTATTTAATGAGCAGATATGAGGCCCATAAAAAAAGCCTGCTGATTTTAGGCATCGTGATAACCCTGCTTCAGCTCAGCTTCTTTAAATATTATGACTTCTTTAAAGGCGCAGTTTCCGCCTCGCTGAATGCAATGAATTTAGACGGCAGCGGCTTGGCTGCCAATTTAATTCTGCCTCTGGGTATTTCCTACTATTCCTTCCAGGCCATCAGCTATCTGGTCAGCCGCTACCGGGACACGCCGGAAGTGCCAAAATTCAATTTTGCGCAGCTGCTGATGCATTTTTCATTTTTTGCCACCATCACTGCAGGGCCGATTGCCCGCGCGCAGAGCGCAAAAGGCCTGACCGATATTGATGACCAGCCTTGCGGCATGAGCGCGCAGATCCGAAGCGCCGAGCCGCGGAGCATCATCTATCCCGGCTTGGCCTTGGCTCTCATAGTCATCGCTCTGATTAAAAAATGGTGGATCGCCGGCTGGCTGGCGGATAACTGGGTCAACCCGGTATTTGCCAATCCATTGCAATACCACAGCTTAGAGATATTGGCGGCGATTTACGGCTATACCATTCAGCTGTTCCTGGATTTTTCCGGCTACAGCGAAATGATGATCGCATTTGGCCTGCTGCTGGGCTTCAGGCTGCCGGTCAACTTCCGCGCCCCGCTGCTGGCGCACAATATCCGCGATTTCTGGGACAAATGGCATATCAGCCTGTCGACATGGATCCGCGACCATATTTATATTCCGCTCGGCGGCAGCCGCCACGGCTTTGCCAGAACGCAGTTCAACCTGCTGGCGGCCATGGTGCTGTCAGGCGTGTGGCACGGTTCAGGCTGGAATTTTTTCCTGTGGGGGCTGTTTCACGGGCTGGCTTTGGTGCTGCTGAACATCAGCGACAAGGCCTATGAAAAAATCTACAAGGTCAGCGCCAGGGAAGCGCGGGATGCCGTCTACAAATCCAGCCTCTTGGGCAAGGCGGTCAGCGTTTTCGTCACCGTGAATTTTGTCTGCTTCTGCTTTGTATTCTTCAGGGCTAAAACGTTTGAAGAAGCGCTGCAGGTGTTTCAGGCATTATTCCAGAACTATATGAATGTCCAGTGGCTGAACAATCCGCTGTACCTGCTGGGCCTGATGGCCGTGGCCTGGATCGCTTATCCATTTGCACGGCAGTTTGGGCAAAGGCTCAAAGCGCATTATCCGAAATTTCCGCAGTACCGCGTGATTGTGCCTTTATTTGTGATTTTTATGCTGATTGTGATTTGCGCGCCTTCCGGCATTCCAGGGTTTATCTATGCAAACTTCTAATAATAACTATCCAGATTTAGTCAGCCCTCCTGACGGCTTTGAACAGCAGGAGCCTGAGGCCGCCGCCACGCAGGATACGCACCTGCGCGGCATCTGCTTTGTGCTGGCGGTGCTGCTGAGTTTCGGAATGCTGGGCATCTGGATCATGCAGAATTCGGTCAATGCCTATTTCCAGCAGACCTATCACCGGGAAAGCCCGCTGATGCAGCTGGGGGATTATTCACTATGGGCCAAGGGCGGCAGCATCGGCGATGTCTTATATGCTTCGCATGGCGTGGCCAAAGCCGCCATTGAGGAACAGAATGGGCAGTTGGTGAACGGCTTTAATGCCGATTATGCGTTTACGCCTGAATTTAAAGCCGAACTCGCCAGAAAAATCAGGCTGGAAGAAATCCGGCTGGCGCAGGAAAAAGCCGCCATCGCGGAAAAAGCCCTGCTGGACCAGTTTACCCTGACCAAGGCCGATGAAATCTTCTTTGCCGGCGATTCGCTGATGCAGGGCGTCGCGCCGCATGTGCAGAAGCATCTGCAGCAGGGCTATCAGATTAAATCGGTCAACTTGAGCAAGCAAAGCACCGGCCTGTCTTATCCGGGCTTCTTCGACTGGCCTAAAACCATTAAAGAAACCTTGGCGTCAAACCGGAGCATTAAAATCCTGGCGGTGTTTTTAGGGCCAAATGACCCTTGGGATATGCCGAATCCACAGGGCGGAAGCTACCTGAAATTCAAGTCGCCGCAATGGGAAGCGGTTTACCGTTCGCGCATTGCCGATATCATTCAGGCGGCGCAGCGCCAGCATGTCAGCGTCATGTGGCTTAGCCCGCCGAATATGGGCAAGCCGATGCTGAATGAGCAAATGATTTATTTAAATCAGGTGATTGCGGATGAGGTGAAAAAGAACAAAGCGTTCTTTATTGATACCCGCCCGCTATTAGGCGGAAAGAATGACGTTTACAGTGATTATCTGGTTAAAAATAATCAATCCATTAAAATGCGTTCAGCTGACGGGATTCATTTTTCTCCAGACGGCCAAAAGATCATTGCGCAGGAAATTGAAAAGCATCTGAAAATTGTAAATTAATGAAAAAAACCGGATTGATAACAAGCATGTCTTATAAGCGCAAATCATTCGCTGCTTTTGCTGCAGCGCTGGCCTTCTCCATGGGCGCCAGCGCGGGCAATTTAAGCAACTTCAATGAGCCGAATACCGCCAAATTCATTCAGGCGCTGAACAGCCGCTCGGTGCATGTGGTGCAGCTGGGCGACTCGCATACCGCTGCGGATGTCTGGACTGAAACTGTCCGCGAACAGCTGCAGAATGCCTTGGGCAATGGCGGCATGGGCTGGGGCATGCCGATGTATTTTTCCGGCCAGCGCCTGGCGGAATACGGCTATGACAATTCAGGCTGGGTGCCGGTTTCAAGCCGGACAGAGCGCAATCAAAACTATGCGCTTGGCGGGCTGATTGCTGTGCCGCGCTATTCCGGCGCGACCTTGACGATTAAGCCGAAGCAGAGTGAGCAGGAGCAGGCGGTGACAGTCAGCCTAAGGCAGGCTGCCGGCGCCGGTGACTTTACCGGGGTAGACGCCTCCGGGAAAAGCTTCTCTTTTGGCGCGCGGGTCAAAGACGGCACGTGGCAGACAGCGCAGTTTAACGCCAGGCTGCCTTTTACCATTACCGCGCATGGCGCGCAGGATTCCGCGATTGGCGGCTGGTGGGCAAAAAATGCCAGCGGCGCGGGCGCAGTCGTTTCCGCTTTGGGGATTAATGGCGCAGAGCTCGGCTACTGGAATCACTGGAGCAGTGGCTGGAAAAAAGAATTGGGCGCCATTGCGCCGGACTTGATTGTGCTGGCCTACGGCACAAATGAGGCTTACGGCAACCCGAATATTGAGCAGGCAAGAAAGCTGCTAAGCGCCAAAATTCAGGAAATCCGGCAGGCCAGCCCCGGCAGCGCGGTGATGATTGTTTCAGCGCCTGAAAGCCTGAAAAGCACGGCAGGGCAATGCGGCCGCAGGCCGGATAAACTGACTGATTTTCAGGAAATGCAGGCTGAAGTCGCGCAGCAGCAGCGCACGATGCTGTGGAACTGGCAGCAGGCTATGGGCGGCGCATGCTCGATGAAAAGCTGGATCAGCCGGGGCGAGGCCCGCGGTGATGGCGTGCATTTCACCGCTTCAGGCTATCAAAAGCTGGGCCGAATGCTGGCTGCAGATCTGCTGGATTTAGCCGGAAATCCGGCCGGCGCCATGCGTTCCAATCCATCTTCAGGGCAAAATGCTGGCGCAGCGCAGCCGGTTTCTTCTTCCCGCGCATTGGGCTACGGAGAAATCTGTGAAGAAGGCGGGAAAAACTGCAAAACCTTCAGGTTCTAACATGGCGTCCTGATTGAAAAATAGCGGTGCGGGGTATTTCCGCACCGCTTTTATTTTAGCTGCACATTCGCCTTGCTTATAGATGAGGCATTGAACTTTGCATCAGGCTAAAGGCTTTCCCTCAGCACATTTCAGCATAATGGCCCCGCAGCTTTTCTTGCGCCGCGGAACAATCGCGATTAGTATTTAGTTTTAAATATCAAATACTTTGAGTTGAAAAATGAAACTGAAAATTGTTCTAAGCGCATTATGCATTTTATCTTCAGGCGCAGGCTATGCTAATGCGCCGCAGCAGGCAAAAATCAATGCAGTTAAAAAAATATATGCAGATCATCTCAATGAAGATTTGATGGGGATTGATATCATAAAGCTGCATGCATCTCCAGAGCTGCGCCATCTAATTCAAAAGCGCGACGCGATTGCCGATCGCCACGAAGGGGATATGTGCGGGTGGGTGCGGCAAGTGCTTATTCCAGGCAATGATTATGATGTCCGCGTGAATCAGATTAAATATTCAGCATTGCCGAATGGCCGGGTGCGCGCGCAGGCGAAAAACTTCGGGAAAAGCTTCCATGTGGATTTTGAGCTGCAGTGTGATGTGCAGGGATGCAAAATTGCTGATGTGTATGACCCAAACAGCTATAAAAAAGAGCTGATCTCGATTGTCAGAAACGGCACATGCTGAGCGCAAGGATTTAACTTCAGAGCGCCTGCCGGAAACTGTAATGAGTACTTGGGCTGAAGCAGGCCGCGCCAAAACAGCAGTTTAAAGTCCTGCAGTTCTGGCGCTCAGCCTCAGCATGCTGCGGATGCTGTCTTATCTGTGCTGCCTTATTCCGCCAGTTTCTCGGCTTTCATGCTCTCCCTGTAGTATTGACAGCCCCTGTACAGCAGGAACACCCCAATAACGCCGGCAACAGCGTTTACAATTGAAATTGAATTGCCCACCATCACGGTGTTCTGGAAATATTTATCGGTAATTAATGCCACAGCCGTGGTGCCTATACCCAGCGCAATCAGGTTGGAAGTCAGCAGGAACTTTGCAGACACCTGAGCGCGGAGCTGGTTTGGCGTCAGCATTTGCGTGGCAGCCGCCGAAGCTGGAATCGGGAAGGTTGAGAAGAACATGGCGACAAAAATCAGCGCAAATGACAGGTGCATGCTGTCGACTTGCGTGAACAGCACGCTTGGCACAATTAAGGCTGCACAGCCGATCATGCCGGTGCGGATCGCGGCATCGCTGCAGCCGCGCTTGGAGAAAAAGTCGATCAGCCAGCCGCAGAATAAAGCGCCTGAAGTATTCGCCACTAAAATAATGATGCCTAGAATATAGCCGGTTTGGCTGGCGTCTAAGCCATGATTGCGCATGTAAAATGCCGGCGCCCAGCCTAACAGCGAATACAGCATCATGGTGTAAAAAGAGAAGCCGATAAAATGGCAGAAGAACGTCTTTTTGTGGGTTTTAATAAAGGCCACAGAGTTTTTAAATGATGCTTGCATCACTTGGCCGTCTTGACCGACTTTCAGGCCTTTGCGCTCCGGCTCACGCACCGTCAAAATCATCAGCAGCGCCAGCAGCACGCCCGGCAAGCCGACGATCATAAAGGTCAGCTGCCAGGTTTTAATTTCGCCAATCACCGGCAAAATCACAAAGTTGACATCTTTCAGCAAGCCAATCACATAGCCGCCAATCAGAAAAGCCAAGCCTGAACCAATGAATGCGCCAATTGCATATACACCTAATGCGCGCCCAAGCTTTTCTTTAGGAAATAGGTCGGCAACAATTGAATAGAATGCAGGGGAAAGCGCAGCTTCGCCTGCGCCTACGCCTAAGCGCGCTAAGAACATTTGAATGAAGTTTTTGCTGAGGCCGCAGGCTGCTGTAGCAAAGCTCCAAAAGGCAATCCCGGCTGCAATGATTTTAATCCGGGATTTTTTGTCCGCCAAAGCAGCGATTGGCACGCCCATAAAGGCGTAAAACAGTGAAAAGGCTAAACCCTGCAGCAGGCTGAACTGCGTGTCACTCAGCATCAGGTCATGCTTAATCGGCTCAATCATTAAAGATAAAATCTGCCGGTCTACAAAGGACAGAATATACGCCACCATGCAGATGATGACCACGTACCATTGATAAGCGCTGGTGTGTTCCGGCGCTGCGGTGCCGGGAGGCAATACGGATGCAGGCGCTTGTTCAAAATTCAGGGACTGAGGCTGAGCATTCCTTTCAGCCGTATCTATGTCTAGAGACTTATCATTCATCATGCAGCTTCCTGTGCTGATTGTGTGGGATAAAATGATACTTTTAATTTAAATTTTATTTTTGTTATGTATCGTCTATCTTTAATTTATGGGCTAATTCAGCTTTCGTCAATACAATTCCGATTAAATGGATACAATTAATTTTATATATTAAAAAAAAGGAATCATGATGATTCCTTTTTTGCTGAGCTGTGGCTTAAGCGCCGCGCTCTACCAAGGTGAGAATGTCATAAGTGGCGACCAATTCATTGCGCTGATTTTTCACTTTGATGTCCCAGACCACCACGCCGTGCGGTTTTTGTTCCGGGTCGCGCTGCTGCTTCGGTGTTTTCTGCTTGCAGGTTAGCTCAACTTGAATGCTGTCGCCGATTTTTACAGGCTCGACAAAGCGCAAGCCGTCCATGCCGTAGTTGGCGATGACCGGGCCGGCCGCTGCATCTACAAACAGGCCGGCCGCTGCTGAAACAATAAAGTAGCCATGGGCAACGCGTTCGCCGAACAGGGATTCCGCAGCGGCGATTTTGTCCATATGCGCATAAAAATGGTCACCGCTGAGGCAGCCGAAATTCACAATATCCGCTTCCGTAACGGTGCGGCGCGCAGTCAGCAGGCGTTCGCCGACACGTAGTTCGTCAAAGGACTTTTTGAAAGGATGCACGCGGTCTTCAAAAACCTGCGCGCCAGCTGTCCAGCTGTGCCCCACTTGGGTCATGGCGTTTGGCGAGCCTTGAATGGCGGTGCGCTGCATGTAGTGCTTCACTGCGCGCAGGCCGCCGAGCTCTTCACCGCCGCCGGCCCGGCCCGGCCCGCCATGCACCAGATAAGGCAGCGGTGAGCCGTGGCCTGTGCTTTCTTTGGCGCTTTCTGCATCCAGAATATGCACGCGTCCATGCCAAGGGGCAATTTTAGCAGCTAAAGCTTCAATGTTTTCATCGCTGTTGCGCACAATAGATGCCACCAGGCTGCCTTCGCCGCGCGCAACCAAGTCCGCCAGTTCTGCTGAGCCTGCATACGGCATTAAGGTAACGACAGGGCCGAAAGCCTCAATGCGGTGGATGTTTTCCGCTTGGCCGGGCTGCCTGCAGAGCAGAACTGTTGGCGGGTAAAAAGCCGCTTTTTCAGGATTTGAGGCTTGAATTTCTACGTCCTGGCGCAAATGGCTGCCATAGATAATTTCCGCCTCCTGGCTGAGCTGCTCAACCTTGGCGGCCACATCATGCTTTTGCTTGACGCTGGCCAATGCGCCCATGGTGACGCCGTCATCAGCAGGATTGCCCACAGTCACTTTCTTTAGCTTGTCAATTAAGCGGCTTTGCACGCTGTCCAGCAGGGCAGCCGGTACAAAGGCGCGGCGGATGGCCGTGCATTTTTGCCCCGCTTTAGCGGTCATTTCACGGAACACTTCACGCACAAACAGGTCGACGGTTTCGTCACTGGCCTGCTCGGTCAGAATAGCGCTGTTGACTGAATCCGCCTCCATGCTGAAGGGGATGGAATAGGCATTTAAATGCGGATGCGCGCGCAGCTTTTGTCCAGTCGATGCTGAGCCGGTAAAGGTAACCGTATCCTGCGGGTTTAAATAATCAAATAAATCATAAATTTGACCGCAAATCAGCTGCAGTGAGCCCTCCGGCAGGAAGCCGCTTTCATGAATCGCCTGCACCACAGCATGCGTCAATTCAGCGCCCTCAGTTGCCGGTTTGACAATGCAGGGCACACCAGCCAGCAGCGATGGCGCGATTTTTTCCAGCATGCCCCAGATTGGGAAGTTAAAGGCATTGATATGCACGGCAACGCCGGCTTTCGGGCTTAAAATATGCTTGGCGCCAAAAGTTCCCTGCTTTGACAGCGGAATCCAGGCGTCCTCAACTAAAACAGTTTCATCGCTCAGTTCACGGCGCACAAGGCTGGAATAGGCGAATAAGGTGCCGATGCCGCCTTCAATATCAATCCAGGCGTCTTTGCGGGTGCAGCCTGTCGCCTTTGCCAGTTCATAATATTCTTCTTTGCGTTCCAGCAGGTATTGCGCGGTCTGCTTCAGCGCATTGGCGCGCTGGTGGAATGTCCAGGAAGCAATGGCTGAACCCTTCTGTTTAGCATAATCCACAATGGCCTGGGTGCTGATGCCTTGGCTGCCGACCTGATAAGCCGCTTCGCCGCTGATGGCGTGATAAACCGTGCGCAAGTCCTGCTGCGCGGTATGGGCCTGGCCATATACCAGGGAACTGAGCGCCTTAACAGAAGGCGCTGCAGCGTACTGATCTGCCTGATCGGCCGCTGCTGGGCTGCTATTGTCTAACTCCAACATCTTAAAACTCCATTTATGATACGTTTAACAATAAATTTTAATTTTGATGTTTCATAATTTGTGTTTAAAAAGCGGAAAAGTCAATCATAATTGTATGTTTGAAAAACAAGACCAAAGTATTAATAAAATAAAAATTATTAAAAACATATATTTAGTGCGTTATGGTGGGTTGATTTAAATGATACTTAAAAATATATATTGATTTTAAATGTGTATCGTTTTAATTTAAATGCATCAACACTTGGGATAAGTGAGGGAATCATGGACAAGAAGCAGCAAATATTTGAGCAAAACATTGAAAAAGATATTTCAATCGAGCCGAAGGACTGGATGCCGGATGCTTACCGTAAAACATTAATCCGCCAGATTGGACAGCATGCGCATTCGGAAGTGGTGGGCATGCTGCCGGAAGGCAACTGGATTACCCGCGCGCCGTCTTTGAAGCGCAAAGCGGTGCTTTTAGCCAAAGTGCAGGATGAAGCCGGCCATGCGCTTTACCTGTACAGCGCCGCGGAAACACTGGGCGCAGACCGCGATGACATGATGGATAAGCTGATTGCAGGGCGCATGAAATATTCATCTATTTTCAACTACCCGACCCTGAGCTGGGCGGATGTCGCAGCGATTGGCTGGCTGGTGGATGGTGCAGCGATTGTGAATCAGGTGGCGCTATGCCGCACCTCTTATGGGCCGTATGCCCGCGCTATGGTGCGCATCTGCAAGGAAGAAAGCTTTCATCAGCGTCAAGGCTTTGAAGCGATGATGGAATTGGCTCAGGGCACGCCGGAGCAGAAGCAGCTGGCGCAGGATGCGGTCAACCGCTTCTGGTGGCCGGCGCTGATGATGTTTGGCCCCAGCGATGACAATTCGCCAAACAGCGCGCAAAGCATGGCGTGGAAAATCAAATTATTCAGCAATGATGCGCTGCGCCAGAAGTTTGTCGACAACACTGTGCCTCAAGTGCATCAGCTTGGCCTGAGCGTTCCCGATGCAGACTTGAAATTCAATGAACAAACCGGCCATTACCAATTCGGCGCAGTGAACTGGGATGAGTTCTTTGCCGTGATTGCAGGCAAAGGCCCGTGCAATCATGAACGCATTGAAGCGCGCCGAAAGGCGTGGGAAGGCGGCCAGTGGGTGCGCGATTCAGCTGCCGTGTTTGCGCAAAAGCAGCCGCAGCAGCCAGCGCAAAAAGTCGCTTAAAAGTTTAGGAAATAAAGGAAAGCACAGTCATGGATAACAAAAAAAATTGGTCTTTATATGAAGTTTTTGTCCGCAGCAAGCAGGGCCTGAGCCACCGCCATGTCGGCAGCCTGCGCGCGCCGGATGATGAAATTGCGCTGCAGAATGCGCGCGATGTTTATACCCGGCGCAATGAAGGCATCAGCATTTGGGTGGTGAAATCAGAGCTGATCACTTCTTCTCAGCCGGATGAGAAACCGGAATTTTTTGATCCGTCTTTAGACAAGGTGTACCGCCATCCGACTTTTTACCGCATTCCAGACGGCATTGAGCATATGTAAGGCAGAGGATGAATACGATGAGCAATCAAATATTAGCGCAATTCCTTTTGCATATCGGCGACAGCCAGCTGATTCTGTCGCACCGTTTGGCGGAATGGTGCGGCCATGCGCCGGAACTGGAGCTGGACATTGCCATGGCCAATATCGGCTTGGATTTGCTGGGCCAGGCGCGCACCGCATTGAGCCTTGCCGGCGAAGTTGAAGGCTTGGGCCGTGATGAAGACAAATTGGCCTATTTCCGCACAGAGCGCGAATACCGCAATTTGCTGCTGTGTGAACAGCCGAACGGCGATTTTGGCCAGACGGTTGTGCGCCAATGGCTGATGGATCACTACCATGCGCTGCTGTTTGCTGCCTTGAGCAATAGCCGCAATGCGCAGCTTTCGGCTTTTGCCGTGAAGACCTTGAAAGAAGTGAAATACCATCTGCGCTTTTCGGCGGCCTGGATGGAGCGCTTGAGCTTGGGCACAGCCGAAGCGCACGAAAAAATCCAAAATGGCTTAAACCAGTTATGGCGCTTCACTGAAGAGCTGTACGGATTAAGCGCTGATGAACAGCAGCTGGTGGATGCCGGCATTATCCCGGATATTGAAATTTTAAAAGCGCAGTGGCTGGAGAATATTCAGGCGGAGCTTGCGCGCTTTAATCTGGCATTGCCGCCGGAAGGCGCTTACCGCAGCGGCGCAAAGCAGGGCCTGCATACCGAACATTTGGGTTATGTGTTGGCGGAGCTGCAGTATATGCAGCGCTCTTACCCGAATATGGCTTGGTAATTCGGACGCATCACAGGGAGTGAGTCGCATGAATTTAATTCGGCATGCAGCAGATGAATGCTGGGACGCATTGGCGCAGGTGTCTGATCCGGAAATTCCAGTCTTGTCGGTGCTGGATTTAGGCATGATCCGCGGTGTGGAGCTGAATGCGCAAGATGAAATTGTGGTCCGGCTCACACCCACGTACAGCGGATGCCCGGCAACAGATTTACTGAAGGCGGAAATTATCCAAGCCTTTGAAGCCAAGGGTTTAACGCCAGTCAAAGTGGTGGTGGACTTGTCTGAAGCATGGACCACCGACTGGATGAGTGAAGCAGGAAAGCAAAAGCTGCAGCGGTACGGCATTGCGCCGCCGAAAGGCGAGTCGCACAGCTGCGGCACGCATGTGGCTTTGACAGACGGCATTGAATGCCCGCGCTGCCAGAGCCGGCGCACCAAATTATTAAGCGAATTTAGTTCAACAGCATGTAAAGCCTTATACAAATGCCAAGACTGCTTAGAACCTTTCGACTATTTCAAATGCATTTAGTATTCGGCGCTTGCATATAAAAACACAGCATTGCGGAATAGCCGAAAAGAAAGAGGGATTTTCATATGAGTCAATTTGTAGCATTAACCATTAAAGCCGTTCAGCCTCAAACTGAGCAAGCCATCTGCATTTCTTTTGACCTTGCGCCGGAACAGCGGGACGCGTTCCAGTATCAGCCGGGCCAGCACTTAACCATCCGCCATTTAAGCGCCGGCGCTGAACTGCGCCGCTGCTATTCAATCTGCAGCGGCGCGCAGGAAGATATCAGCATTGCCATCAAAAAAATTGATCAAGGCCAGTTTTCCACTTGGGCCAATGATCATTTAAAAGCCGGCGATGTGCTGGAAGTGATGCCGCCGCAAGGGGTATTTTTCCAAAAAGCGGCGCAAGCGGGCGGCCAAAACTACTTAGGCTTCGCAGCCGGCAGCGGCATTACGCCAATCCTTTCAATTGTGAAGTCCGTGCTGAACCGCCAGCCTGAATCCAGCTTTACCCTGATTTACGGCAACCGCTCCTGGAAGCAAACCATGTTTGCCGAGCAAATCATGGATTTGAAAGACCGTTTTAAAGAACGCCTGCAGCTGATCAATATCTTTTCACGCGAATTGAACGACAGTGAAATTTTCAATGGGCGTATTGATGCTGAAAAACTGCAGCAGCTGTTTAACGCGGGTTTGATTGGTGCGGATGCCGATCATTGCTTTGCCTGCGGCCCGGAAGAAATGATGGCGGCGGTAGAAACCGTGCTGCCGGCGCTGGGCATTGACCGCGGCAAGATTCATACCGAGCGCTTCAATACCGGAACTGCGCCGAAAGCGACGGCGCAGCAGATTGAAAGCCGCAGTGAAGAGAAGGTCAATATTGTCCTTGATGGCCGCGAATTGACTGTGGAAGTGTCCCGGCAGGATGACAGCATTCTGGACGCCGCGCTGCGCGCCGGCGCAGACTTGCCGTACGCCTGCAAGGGCGGGGTGTGCGCGACCTGCAAATGCAAAGTGCTGGAAGGCCGGGTTGAAATGGCGGTTAACTACAGCCTTGAGCCTGAAGAAATTGAAAAAGGCTATGTGCTGAGCTGTCAGGCGCGTCCAGTTACGCCGAATGTGCGCTTGAGTTTTGATGAGTAATCTTTAAGGCCGCTTCAAGGCTGCAATTCAGCTCAAGGAAACAGGAGTTCAAGGAATGGAATACATTAAAATCAGCTCACCCAAAGCAGGCGTTGCGTTGCTGGAGCTGAACCGCCCGGAAAAGCGCAATGCGCTCAATAATGCCACGCTGCAGGAAATTGCTGACCGCCTGCAAAATTTAGAAGCCGACGTGGCAGTAAAAGCCGTGGTTATGACCGGCAATCTGCAGTGTTTTGCTGCCGGTGCCGACCTGAATGAGCTGGCGCAGCTGGATGTGGTCAGCATTCAGCAAGACCTGCGCCCGCAGCTCTGGAAACGCATAGATGAATTTTCCAAGCCGCTGATTATGGCGGTGAATGGCTATGCACTGGGCGCCGGTTTTGAATTGGCGCTGCATGGCGATATTGTGCTGGCTGGCGACAATGCGCAGTTTGCTTTGCCGGAAATTGGCCTAGGCATGCTGCCGGGCGCCGGCGGCACACAGCGCCTGGCGCGTTTGGTCGGCCAGCAGCTGGCGATGCGCTGGGCCATGACCGGTGAAATGATTTCGGCGCAAACTGCAATGCAGCATGGCATCAGCAGCCAAGTCTGCCCGGCCGGATTAACCCTGCAGTATGCCTTAGAGCTGGCGGAGAAAATTGCCCGGCAGGCGCCACTGGCAATCCGCGTGATTAAGCAGTCCTTGAAATCGATTCATGAAGTGACCTTGAGCCAAGGCTTAAAGCTGGAGCGCCAGCATTTTGTCTGGCTGGCGGCGACGCAAGACCGCCAGGAAGGCATCAGCGCATTTTTAGAAAAAAGACAACCGGAATTCAGAGGTGTGTAATGGACTATCAAACCATCATTGTTGAAGAAAAAAACGCAGTAGGCTACCTAACCTTTAACCGCCCAAAGCAGCTGAACAGCTTTAATGAAGCCATGCACAAGGAAGTGTCCAGCGTGATGAAAGCCTGGGCCAAAGACAGCGCAATCCGCACCGTGGTGATCTCTGCGGAAGGGCGCGGCTTCTGCGCAGGCCAGGATTTGAATGACCGCGTGGTTGACCCCAATGCCGATGCGCCGGATTTAGGCCTGTCGATTGAAAAATATTACAACCCGCTGATCAAGCTCATCACTGAAATGCCGAAACCGGTGATTTGCGCGGTGAATGGCGTGGCTGCCGGCGCAGGCGCCAATATTGCGCTAGCCTGCGATATTGTAATCGCCGCTCGGTCTGCATCCTTTATTCAAGCCTTCTGCCGGCTTGGCCTGGTGCCGGATTCGGGAGGCACCTGGTTCCTGCCGCGTTTAGTGGGCCGCGCTCAGGCCATGGGCTTGGCCATGCTGGGCGATAAAATTTCAGCGGAACGCGCGGCGCAGCTGGGCATGATCTGGCAAGCGGTTGAAGACGGCGCGTTAAAAGCGGAAGCTGAAAAAATGGCGGAACATTTAGCGAAACAGCCGACCTACGGTTTGTCGCTCATTAAGAAAGCGATTAACGCGGCTGCGCACAATAATCTGGATGATCAGCTGATTTTAGAGCGCGATTTGCAGCGCTTGGCTGGCCGTTCCAGCGACTATAAGGAAGGCGTGCAGGCCTTTATGCAAAAGCGCGCCCCTGAATATAAAGGATGCTAAGTCATGCAGCAGATCAATTTACAGCAGGCTAAAGTCGCTGTGATTGGCGCAGGTACCATGGGCATCGGTATCGCCCAGTTGGCAGCCATGCATGGCCATCACACTTATATTTTTGATGCGGATGCCGGCAAAACCCGGCAGGCTTTAGAACAGCTGGCGGTACAGCTGGGCAGGCGCGTGCAGGCTGGCAAAATGACCCAGCAGCTGTTTGACAGCACATTTGCCCATTTAAAAGCAGCCGATGCGCTGCAGCAGCTGGCGGATGCAGATTTGATTGTAGAAGCGGTTGTAGAAAAGCAAGAGGTGAAGCAGCGCTTGTTTCAGCAGCTGGCGGAGATTTGTCCTGCGCATGCCATTTTTGCTTCCAATACCTCTTCTATTTCGATTACCGCAATTGCCTCGGTGATTCCGCATCCTGAGCGGGTGGTGGGCCTGCATTTCTTTAACCCGGCCCCGGTGATGAAGCTGGTGGAAATCATCCGCGGCTTAAAAACTTCTTGCGCCATTGCCGATGCGCTGTTTGCCCTGATGGCGTCATGGAAAAAGGTGCCTGTGACGGCTAAATCGACACCGGGCTTTATTGTCAACCGTGTGGCGCGCCCTTACTACGCCGAAGCCTTCCGCGCGCTGCAGGAAAATGTCACAGCTCCCGAACAATTAGATTTTATCATGCGCGAATGCGGCCGTTTCGCCATGGGGCCATGCGAGCTGACCGATTTAATTGGGCAGGATGTGAATTTTTCAGTCACGCAAAGCGTGTATCAGGAATTTTTCTATGAGCCGCGCTACCGCCCTTCTTTAATTCAAAAAGAATTGGTCGATGCCGGCTGCCTTGGACGCAAGTCCGGGCAGGGCTTTTATGACTACAGCCAAACGCCGCCGGCGCCACAGTATGCGCTGCCTGTCAGCTATGCAAAATCGGCTGCAAAACTTAAGGTGCTGGTTAAAGGCGGGTGGCTGCATTCTCAGGGGCTGATTCAGCGTTTAAAGCAGGCTTCCCACATTGAATTGAGTTTTGCGGAAAGCCCTAAAGATGAAATCTGCATCGGCGCGGTGTCGCTGCGCTTATCTTTAGGCGAATCGGCTGCGATTGATTATGCGGATGAAAAAGTGGCGCTGATGGACTGGCATGCCGATTGGGCCAATGCCAAAGCGCTGCCTGTGACTGCATCAGCCTGCTGCGCGCAGGAAGACAGGCATGCCGTCGATTTGCTTTTTGCCGGCATGCATGTGATGCCAATTTGGAGCAAAGACCATGCAGGGCTTTATGCGCTGCGCACCATTGCCATGCTGGTGAATGAAGGCTGTGAAGCGGTGCTGCATAATGTTGCATCTGAACAGGATATTGATGCAGCAATGAAATACGGCGTGAATTATCCGCAAGGGCCTTTTGAGTGGGCGGAAAAAATTGGATACAGCATTATTTTACAAACATTGGAAAATATGTATCGTATTTATGGTGAAGAGCGCTACAGGCCCAGTATATATTTAAGACGCAAAGCTGCCTCAGGGCAGGGACAGCAAGAACAGCAATTGAAAGCCGCTGGCTAAAGGATAGAGCACATGGAACAGGTTTATATTTTTGATGCAATCCGCACCCCAATTGGGCGCTATGCGGGCGGCTTAAGCAGCATCCGCGCAGATGATTTGGCATCGCTGCCGATTCAATATCTCAAAAATCAGCATCCCAATTTGCCATGGGCTGAGCTGGATGAAGTGATTTTAGGCTGCGCCAATCAGGCCGGCGAAGACAACCGCAATGTCGCGCGCATGGCCTCGCTATTGGCGGGTTTGCCGGATTCAGTTCCGGCAATCACAGTCAACCGCCTGTGCGCATCGGGTTTGGATGCTGTCGGTTTAGCGTCCCGCGCCATTAAATCGGGCGAAGCGCAGTTTGTTTTGGCCGGCGGGGTGGAGTCAATGAGCCGCGCGCCTTTTGTGCAGTCCAAACCCGCGGCGGCATTCAGCCGGACGCCGGAAATTTTTGATACCACCATCGGCTGGCGCTTTATCAACCCGAAGTTTAAAGCCGCTTTCGGCATAGACAGCATGCCGGAAACCGCAGAAAACGTCGCGGAAAAATATCAAATAAGCCGCGAAGATCAAGACCTGTTTGCTTACCGCAGCCAGCAGAAAACCGCCGCTGCGCAGCAGAATGGCATTCTGGCGGAAGAGATTTTACCGGTTGAAATCAAAGACCGCAAAAAAAATGCCGTCACCATCGCTGCGGATGAGCACCCGCGCGCAGAAACCACACTGGAAGCGCTGACCAGTTTAAAAGCGCCTTTCCGCAAAGCAGGCGGCTCGGTCACGGCAGGCAATGCTTCGGGGGTAAATGACGGCGCGGCCTGCATGCTGCTGGGCAGCCAGAAATTTGCCGATCAGCATGGCCTCAAGCCTTTGGCAAAAGTCATTGCCATTGCCAGTGCAGGCGTAGAAGCCAAATACATGGGCATAGGCCCGGTGCCGGCGGTGCAAAAGGTGCTGAAGCAGGCCGGCCTCAGCCTGGATCAGATGGACGTAATTGAGCTGAATGAAGCATTCGCAGCCCAGTCGCTGGCGGTGATGCGCGAGCTGGGCTTAAAGGATGATGATGCGCGGGTTAACCCGAATGGCGGCGCCATTGCTCTTGGCCATCCGCTGGGCATGAGCGGCGCGCGCCTGGTGATGACTGCCATGAAGGAATTGAAGCGCCGTAAAGGAAAATATGCGCTGTGCACCATGTGTGTAGGCGTAGGACAGGGTGTCGCACTGATTATAGAAAATGCGGATTAAGGAAATAATCCGCTGCATAAATGAGCCAGCAGTCAGGACGGCTGCTTCAGGAGGAAGAATATGAATAACAATGCTATGGAAAAAATTGAAACGGTTTCAATTGATGAGCTCCGCAGCGTGCAGCTGCAGCGCATGAAAAAAACCCTGCAGCATGCTTACTGCAACAGCCCGGTGTATAAAAAGAAATTTGATGAAGCAGGCGTGCATCCTGATGACTTCAAATCTTTAGCAGACTTGGCGAAATTTCCATTCACTACCAAACAGGACCTGCGCGACAATTATCCATTTGGCATGTTTGCCGTAGCGCAAGAGCAGATTGTGCGGGTGCATGCGTCATCAGGCACAACCGGCCAGCCGACCGTGGTGGGCTATACGCAAAATGACATCAATGTCTGGTCAGACGTGGTGGCGCGCTCACTGCGCGCAGCCGGCTTAAGCAGCAAAGACACTATTCAGGTGTCTTACGGCTACGGCTTGTTTACCGGCGGCTTAGGCGCGCACTATGGTGTAGAGCGCCTGGGCGCAACTGTAATTCCAATGTCAGGCGGCCAAACCGAGCGCCAGGCGCAGCTGATTCATGACTTTAAGCCGACGGCGATTATGGTCACGCCATCGTATTGCCTGAATATTATTGAAGCCTTGGAGAAGAAATTCGGCACCGCGAAAAACTGTTCCATTAAAACCGGCGTTTTTGGCGCAGAGCCTTGGACCAATGAAATGCGCAAGGAAATTGAAGAGCGCTTAGGCATTGATGCGCTGGATATTTACGGCTTGTCTGAAGTGATGGGGCCGGGCGTGGCGATGGAATGCCTTGAAAGCAAAGACGGCCCAACCATTTGGGAAGACCATTTCTATCCTGAAATTATCCATCCGGAAACTGGCGAAGTGCTGCCGGACGGTGAATTGGGCGAACTGGTCTTTACCACCATTACCAAAGAAGGCATGCCGGTCATCCGCTACCGCACCCGCGATTTAACCCGCCTGCTGCCGGGCACTGCGCGCACCATGCGCCGCATGGACAAGATTGTCGGGCGCAGTGATGACATGATGATTATCCGCGGCGTGAATGTGTTCCCGTCGCAGATTGAAGAGCAGATTCTGCATATTCCGCAGCTGGTGCCAAATTATCAGATTCAAATTTGCAAGCAGGGGCACTTAGACACATTGCATATTCGGGCAGAAATGCGTAAAGATATCAGCCAGACTCTGGCGCCGCAGCTGGCGGCGCAGCTGAAAAGCCAAATCAAAACCATGGTCGGCATTTCTGTCTGTGTGGAAATCCTGCCGGAAGGCAGCTTGCCGCGTTCGGAAGGCAAGGCGCAGCGGGTCTTTGATATCCGAAAATCGGCATAAGCATGAACGGATGATGATTCAATTGAATGATCATCCGTGTATTACAAGGTAACTGTGAAGCGAAATGAATCCAAAACTAAAGCAAGCCATTGATGATTTCATTAACAACGAAGCGTTAAGCGGCACATCTCTGATTATGACAGTGTTTGGTGACTGCATTTTTCACCGCGGCGGCATCATCAGTTTGGCCAGCTTAATTCAGCTTATGGATGTGTTTGGCTTTAATGAGCGTTCAGTCCGTACCGCAGTATTCCGCCTGGTGCAGAATGGCTGGCTGGTTTCAGAGAAAATCGGCCGCACCAGCTATTACCGCGTGACTGAAAGCAGCCGGCAGCGCTTTATCATGGCGGATCAGAAAATTTACAGCTTCAGCCATCAGGAATGGGATCAGCACTGGGATCTGGTGCTGCTGAGTTCGGTTGAGCTGGAAAATAAAGCGGTTTTGAAAAAAGAGCTGGAGTGGCTCGGTTTTGCCAATATTGCCACCAATGTTATGGGCTATCCGGGCTGTGACCACTTGAAGCTGCAGAATTTATTGCTGAATTTAAAAATGACCGATCAGGTGGTGATCTTTAAAGCCGAGGCGCTGCAGCTGTGGCAGGAGTCCTATCCGACCGTCAAGCGCATGGTGGAAAGCAATTGGCCTGTGGCCGAACTGCATCAGCGCTATGAAAAATTCATCGGCGATTTTAGGGAATTTTTTAATTTAGTGGAAAATGAAGCAGCGCTGGATCCAGTGCAGGCTTTTCAAATCCGCATTCTGCTGATTCATCAGTACCGCCGCATTCTGCTGAAAGACCCGAATTTGCCGTTTGAGCTGCTGCCGGCCAACTGGCTGTCTTTAAATGCCAGAAATCTCAGCAGCAATTTATACCATACCGCAGCGGCTGCCGGTGAGGAATTCTTTCTGGACACCGCGCGGACTTCTGAAGGCTCTATGCCGCCGGCGCATCCGCAATTCTATAAGCGCTTTGGCGGGCTGAAGCAGGAAGAATTCAATTATTCATTGTCTTAAGCGCAATCTGTTTTAAAGGAATAAGCGATGCCATGTTATGCGATTGACGGGGTGATTCCCGTTGTCAGCCCTAAGGCCTATGTGCATCCGACTGCGGTGCTCATTGGCGATGTGATTGTGGAAGAGGGCGCCTATATTGGGCCATTTGCGGCTTTGCGCGCGGACTTCGGCGGCATTCATATTCATAAAAATGCCAATGTGCAGGATTCTTGCATCATTCATGGCTTTCCCAACTATGTCACCGTAGTTGAAGAGTTTGGCCATATTGGGCATGGCGCGATTCTGCATGGCTGCCGCATCCGCAAAAACGCGCTGATTGGCATGAACAGCGTGATTCTGGATGAATCGGATATCGGCGAAAATACGATTATCGGTGCCAACAGTACCGTCAAAGCCAAAGCGCAGATTCCTGAAAACTCTTTAGCGCTGGGCAGTCCGGCGCGCGTTATCAGGGCTTTAGAGGATAAAGAAATCGCATGGAAGCGTCAGGGGACTGAGCAGTATATTCAGCTGACTGGGCGCTGCCTGTCCAGCATGCAGGAAGTCGCGCCCCTGCCATGTGTTAGCGCTGAGCGCAAAACCCATCAAGATTTTATGGCTGAGTATGGCCTTAAGCAAAACAGCTAGGCGCTGGCGGGAACTTGCAGCCATATGAAATCAATCTGAGCCATCGCTGCAGGCCATACAAAATGGAGAGTACGGCTTCTTTGCGAAGCCGGCTGCCGTTTAGGAAAACAGTCAAGGTGAGTGTAAGTCAGCGCAGGAAATAATCTGCTGATGGGGGATTCAAAGCTCCAAATACATATTGTCCGCATCTTCAATCCACTCCTGAAAGCGCGCCAGAGTCCAGTCAAAGTCCTGCGCATTGCGGGTGGCGCATTCCCACCAGATGCAGACCTTCCAGTGCTGCTTCAGCAGCCTCAGGGTATGCCCGGTGTCGCGTTCTACATTTTTTAAAATTTTGGGCTGCCAGTAATCCAGATTGCTTTTCGGCCAGTGGAAATACTTGCAGTCATGCTGATGCCAAAAGCAGCCGTGCACGAAAATAACCGTATTGTATTTTTTCAGCACAATATCCGGCTTGCCGGGCAGGTCTTTATTATGCAGGCGGTAACGGAAGCCCAGGCGGTGCAGCGCCTTGCGGATCTGCAGTTCAGGCTTGGTATTCTTGGAGTGGATGGCCGCCATATTTTCAGAGCGCGTCAGCGCTTTTTTCTGCTTTTTCTGTACTTTGGCGGTCATCATGGTTACTCCCTTGAGGGCAGCGCGCTGGAGATTCTGAAATTCATCCAGCGCATGCGCAGCACTATTAAAGAGTGTAGCCCGCAAACCCTGTCCATGTGAATATTCAATCGGCAAAAACGCTGCGCCGGCTGCTTGGCCGGCGCAATTTGGCAAGAAGAATACGGGATGCAAGGTCCAGCTGAACCAGTTCAAGCCCGGCACATCAATCCGCGTTTAGCGCGCAGGCGGCTTAGCAGAGCGGGAGCAGGCTTTAGATTTCACGCCATAGCGTGTTTTTGTCTTTCAGAGAGATTAAAAAATTAAAGTTTTCATCATCGCGGACTAATAAACCGCCGGGTGCCTGCATGATTACTTTAAGCACTGTGCCTTTTTCAAAAATCAGCGGGCTGCAGTTTTCTTTTCTTAATGTGACGGGTTTCAGTAGTTCAATAATATTATTTTCCATTTTTATTTCCCCCCTTAAAGTTGTTTTGATTGTTTTATGATCATAGCATAATTTGTTATTTCTTAAACGCTTTCTGTAAATTGTGTCAAACAAAATAACAAAAATGCGCAGCAATTAATGCTGTTTTGCAGTGAGAAATTGAGCGGAATTTAATTTTAATTTCTGATTTTGCACAGCTTTATGCTGCTGCAGAGGGCAGCCAGTATCTGAGCTTTAAGGCTGGCTGCTGAATTCATTTAAAGCTGACCGCAGTGGCGCTGCTGAACCGCGCATTTCCCCTGTGCGCTGCCGGCCGGCGCCAAGCATGGGCAGATTTGCCCTGCTGAGTCATCCGTTATTTTGCTGCGGAGCGGCATGACGCCGCCGAAACAGCTAAGATGGAGGCGCGATGCAGAAAACCTGAACAAAATATCTGAAAAAATTGCAAATTTTAAAAGAAAAATTAAGGTTCCGGTTTTATGATCGGCATATATTCCCCAAAGGCAATCATAAAGGACGCCTCAGCCGCATGTTTAAATCTTTCTTTCCAAATCCAAAATGGTTCTTTGGATCGCTGATACTCTGGTTCGCTGTTAATATTGCGCTTTGGTACAGCGGCGGCAGCGGCTGGGGAACGTTTCTAGGCTTCCCGCAAGGCTATGAGGCTGCGGAACTGCCGATAGGCGTCAGCCGTTTCTGGTCGCCGGCATTTTTATGGTTTTACCTGTGGTTCGGCGCCGCGGCTGCAATTTTCGCCCTGTGCTGGAGGGCGAAATCCAACAACCCCTGGCAGGGCTGGTCGGTCTGGGGCTCTGCATTCATTTTATTCAATATCTGGTTTGGCGTGCAGGTCAGCGTGGTGGTGAATGCATGGTACAACCCGTTTTATGACCTGATTCAAAAGATGCTCAGCACAGGCGGAGGCGATGTCGGCCAGCTGTATGCAGGCATCATGACCTTTCTGTACATTGCAATGGTGTATGTGACGACAGCGGTTTTTAATCTGTTTTTTGTCAGCCATTATGTGTTCCGCTGGCGCACGGCAATGAATGACTATTACACGCAGAACTGGGATCAGCTGCGCCAGATTGAGGGGGCATCGCAGCGTATTCAGGAAGACACCATGCGTTTTGCGCGCACGATGGAAGGGCTGGGCGTCAGCCTGGTGGAAGCGATGATGACGCTGCTGGCGTTTTTGCCGGTGCTATTTTCGCTGTCTTCGCATGTCCAGCAGCTGCCGATTGTGGGCGCAATGCCGCACGCTTTGGTCTGGGCCGCAATTTCCTGGGCGGTGCTGGGCACTGCAGTGCTGATGCTGGTCGGCTATAAGCTTCCAGGTTTAGAATTCAATAACCAGATGGTTGAAGCTGCTTACCGTAAAGAGCTGGTGTATGGTGAGGATAATCCCGAGCGCGCAGATCCGCTGACCTTGCAAGAGCTGTTCAGCAAGGTGCGCTTCAACTATTTCCGCCTGTATTTCCACTATGCCTACTTCAATCTGGTGCGCATCTGGTATATGCAGCTGGACAATATTTACGGCTTATTTGTGCTGTTCCCAAGCATCGCTGCCGGCGCGATTACGCTGGGCCTGATGATGCAGATCGCCAATGTCTTCGGCAAAGTGCGCGAATCTTTCCAGTATTTGATCGCTTCCTGGCCGACCATTATTGAGCTGCTGTCCATTTATAAGCGTTTAAAAGCTTTTGAATCGACTTTGGATAAATAAGCCATTCAGCCCGCAGCGTGCGGGCTTTTTTGATTTTGCTGATTTGCGCTGCGCAGCCTGAAAAGGCTATTTGCAGCCGCATTAAATGCTGATGCTTGCGCCCAGGGCTTTGACAAATTGTGCCAGCCAAGCCGGATGCGCAGGCCACGCCGGCGCGGTGATTAAATGGCCATCGGTCACTGCTTCAGTCACGGCAATATCTGCATACTGGCCGCCCGCCAGCTTCACTTCAGCCGCGCAGGCCGGGTAAGCCGAACATGTCTTTCCTTTCAGCACATCTGCAGCCGCTAAAAGCTGTGCGCCGTGGCAGACCGAAGCAATCGGCTTCTGCGCCGCGTCAAACTCACGGACAATTTCAATGACACGCGCATTCATGCGCAGGTATTCCGGCGCGCGCCCGCCCGGAATGACCAGCCCGATATAATCTGCTGTGTTCACCGCGCTGAAGTCATGGTTAATGGCGAAGTTGTGCCCGCGCTTTTCGCTGTAGGTCTGCTCGCCTTCAAAGTCATGAATGGCGGTGGCAATGCTGTCGCCGGCTTTTTTATCCGGACAGACGGCATGCACGGCATAGCCAAGGCCGGTCAGGAACTGGAATGGCACCATGGTTTCGTAGTCTTCAGCGTAGTCGCCCACCAGCATCAGGATTTGTTTAGGCATGTTTTTTCCCCTCTGTTTAGATATGATTTATATAATGTTTTATCTCACCATAGCATATCAGCACGGCAGTTTTAAGAATTTTGGCGGTCTTTTAGTCGGATATGCCTGAGTATTATTTGGCCGGCGTGGTGGCCATTTTGTGCAAAATTCGCCGCAGCGCGTGCATGGAGTTGTAAAAATCAAAAATCTTCTGCATGCGCAAAATAGCTGTTGATGCCTAAAAGCAGCCTAGCGATAGACTTACTTCACGGCAGCATCTAAAGCGAGCATGCTTTTTGATACGGGAGCGTATTGCGCATACAGACAGAGATGTGTAAAGGTTGAGTTGCAGCCGGCATT
The DNA here is from genome assembly GCF_036659555.1 of Acinetobacter sp. Classification (GTDB taxonomy): domain Bacteria; phylum Pseudomonadota; class Gammaproteobacteria; order Pseudomonadales; family Moraxellaceae; genus Acinetobacter. Next base: position 5,096 of record NZ_JAVXCI010000029.1, on the reverse strand, counting down.
CATTTGGGCGTCAGGCTGAATAGACGCAGCAGCAAATAGCAGCTTGATCGGGTAACTATGCTTGAGGAAAAACAGAATGCTTAAAAAGAAAATCGGCTTGCGTTCAGCTGTTTTAGCAGCAAGCGCTTGCTTTACGCCTGCAGTTTTTGCCGCGCCTTTGCAGATTTTAGCGTTTCAAAAAGCGCAGCTGAATCCAAGTGAGCAGAAACAGCTTTGCGCGCAGGCAAAAGCCCTCTGTGAACAGCGCGGGCAATGGCGCAGTTTAAAAACAGCAGATCAGAGCCTGTGGCTGCTGTCTGGCGGAAATATCGCCCGGTTTTATGCCTCTGCAGCGGGCTTTAAATTATCGCAGCAGTGGCATCTGGACATTTCTGATCAAGCGCAGGGCGCATCGAATGGGCAGTTTATTTTTCCCAAACTGTTTCCAATGGCGCAGAACCGCTATGCCGTCGCGGTGATTGAAAGTTTTTCTGAAATGTATTCGGGCGGCGGGGCGGGCATTGAACGCGCCAGCTTTTATGAGCTGAAAGATGCTGGAAATGCGCATCAGTTTATTCAGAATTATCCTTTCAGTTTGAACCGGATGATCCGGGCCTGTTTTTCCGAACAGGATTATGCAAGCGCAAAGGGCGACTGCCACGATGAAGACCGCTTGAGTCTGGATATCCGGCCCGTCAAGCCGATGCTGTGGCAATTCCGCTACCGCTATAATTTAAGCGTATCACCCGCATCAGATTCAGGTGAAAAATCTTATCAGGGCAGCCGGAACCTCAATATTGATTTAAACAGAGTGCCTGCGCAGCCGGATATTCCTGAGGCATGGAATTATGCGGGAATGGAATAAACAGCAGAGAAGCTGATTTAAGCGCCGTGCATTCCGCTGAAGCTTTAAGCGTTTTGATTTGCGCAATTTACAGCGCCATCATAGATGACCGCATGGGCTGTGTGATACAAAGAAGCAGATTGCAATTTGGAACTCAGTTTATGCCACGTCATGTTTATGCTTCTGCCCGCCGTAACTTTTCTTCTTTGAGCCGTTCTTTGCTTATGGCCGCCGCAGTGCTGGGCACTGCGCAAATTGCGGTGGCGGGGCCGGCCGTAGACCAGCTGAGTGATTGCCTGGTCAAGTCCACAACTGCGACGGATAAAACCGCTGTGCTGCAATGGACTTTTGCGGCGCTATCAACGCATCCCGATTTAAAGCAGTTTAGTCAGGTGACGGATGCGCAGAAAACCGAACTGGACAAAAATTTCGCGCAGGTGCTGCAGCGCATCCTTGTGGAGCAGTGTTCCGCGCAGACTAAAGCGGTGATTCAGGCGGAAGGTTTGCAGGCTGTAGGCAACAGTTTTCAGGAGCTGGGCAGCATTACAGGGGAAGAAATTATTAAGAACCCGGAAGTGAAGCAGCAGCTGAATGGGGTGCTGCGTTATGTGGATTTGAATAAACTGGTGATGACTTTTTTGACGCCTGATTTGTTTAATAAACTGGGTGTGATTCGCAAATAAAGCCTAAAAAATCCCACAATTGTGAGTGATTTTTTACATGCTGTGGGTAGTCTATTTTTAGTCCAATGTGCAAGCCTTGCCCTGATATTCATAACGGTGAACTTTATATTCCTGACCATTCCAGCGGTAAACAGCAAAACAAAATCCGGGGCCGCCATTTTCTATATCTGGCCAGCCGTCTTTTCCTTTGGTTTTTAGAAAAGTAGGGATGCCCATGTTTTCAAAAATGAGTTTCCAATTTCCAGTTTTTTGCTGAGCAACGATGTGGTAGCCGACACCTGTGTTGCCATAGCACATGGTGCTGTAGTCTGAAATGACTGCGTCTTTTAGACCGTCACCATTGAGGTCTTTATATGTAGTGATTTCACCTGTGTCGCAGCTGCCTTCCCAGCTATGTTTTGTTTTTGAAAAGCCTGCGGCTTTAAAGATTTTGCTGGCTTCTTTAGCTGGAACATTGGGTTTGGTTTCTGTAAAGGCGGTGGTGCTAAGGAGAGCAAGGGTAGAAAATGTGAGGATGGCTGTTTTCATTTTTGTCCTTTGATTTTTTAAAGTGGTTATAGTTTTTAAAGTAATAGATGGTGTTTAGTCTATTAGATTTTGGGAATTAAATAAGATATTGATAAAACGTTTTAAACTCTTTACTCACTTTATTACCTCGTAATAAATAGCCTTTGGGCTGTATATAATATAAATTTCCCGTGCAAATTGTTCATGCCAGCCAATATTAAAAGCACACAGCTTAAGGAAAACTTGTAGATGGCTATAGTTCAAGTTGTTATGAATCCAGTAAGCAAGTTGTTGCCAATTGGATTGGTCTTTTTCATATAACTCTAAAAATGACGAAAAATGCAGTTGTACCATAGCTCTTTTCGTCAGGGTGATCCTAAGTGTGGCTGGCATTTACCCAGTGGTATCCCTCTTTTATGCATTTGATATATTTAAAATAAATTTGCCGTGTTATAGTTTGATTAATATAATTACTCAAAAGATTTTTCATGGGTGATCAGAAGCACAAACGAAATATATCATTGGGAAATAATGTCGAAGATGATCGGTACAAGAAAGATTTATCTACCTTTATTGTTTTTCTAATGTGGTTTATAGGGATAGATCTTTCTCTTAAATTTTTTGGTTTACTAATTTCTTTTCTTCCAAGCAGTTTTATTGTCGGTTTTATTGGATTTTTAATAATTTTCTATTTTAGGGAAGTAGTACTTAATCTAATATCTTTTTTAGATAGAGTTTCTTCAAAGATTCTGAAACCTTTTAAAGTAATTGTTGATTGCAAAACTGAATTCTTTATTTGGGGGTTATTTACTCTTTTTGCTGGACAATTAGGAATTATAACAAATCTTTTGATAAGAGTATTGGGTACAGATATAAAGTTTAAAGAATCACTTTATTTAGATGCACAAGCTGGAAATTTTTACTTATATTCTATTGCCATTATTGCTTCAATGCTTGGAAATGTTTTTACAACCTTTCTAAGTTCTAAAGAAGCATCATTTAGATATATTAGGATTATCGCTTCTTCTGTATTAGTTTTATTTTTGCTATTTAACGCTATAGTGTACAGTGCTACACAATTAAGAACACCAATTAACCTCGGTACTAAATTTTATTATTGCTTTGATTGGTTACAATTAGGATTCTATATAGCATCAATGATTTTTTCTGTTTACTGCTTTTGCCTTGTGAAATTGAATTTACCTAAATTTAAAGATTTAGCTTTTGATGATTACGGTAAAAAAGAAACTGAAAAAGTTGATGAATTAACTAAGAGTGCAACTGAAAAAACTAGTGATGGAGATTTAAAGGTATGACTAAGGAAGACTTATTACCTGAAAGTATGAGTAAGGAATATCCATTACTTGAGGTTGTACAGCCAATAGGTACTTTTTTTGTTTCAGTAATAGATGCTGAAACATTGATTCAGATTACTGAAGTAAGACATCGCTCAGAACATCAAGACTCAGTTCAGCGCGATTTAAGTAAAAAACGAGTAAAGGATATTTCTCAATACTGTAGTGATCCAGATGCGACCTTTCCAACATCAATTGTTGTTTCTCTAGACTTAAATGGTGCATATAAACTTAATTTTGAAGATAAAAAGATCTCTATAAATACTAACGGTAAAATTGGTGAAATTATTGATGGCCAGCATCGTATTAATGGTATAAAACAATCAGGAATGGCATCGAATTTCAGTCTTCCTGTAGTCCTAATGCTTGATCTTGATGCATATCAAAAAGCATATGTTTTTTCTATTATTAACAGTAAACAAACATCAGTTCCATCTTCTCTTATCTACGATTTATTTGCACTAAGTGATAATCGAAGTCCTTTCAAAACTTGCCACGAAATTACAAGAGGGTTAAATAGGGCAGAAAATTCGCCTTTCTATAATCGTTTAAAAATGTTAGGCAAAAAGGAGGATGGACAGAACTTAGCAACAATTTCACAAGGAACTTTTGTTAAGTATTTATTAGAGTTGATTAGTAGGGATCCTGAACAAGATACTCGAGATATCAAGAGTAATATTGATTTAGATCATGATAATAAATGTTCACTTAGATTTTTATTTATTAGAGAAAAAGATGATGTAATTATGAAAATCATTTTGAATATTTTTAGTGCAGTGCAGAGTGCTTTTTCTAAGGAATGGGAAGATCCTAAAAGCTCTATATTATCTAAACCAATAGGGATTGGAGCAATTCTAAAGTTAGCTAATGAAGTTTTAATTCCATTAGGCTTGGCAGAAGGTAAATTAACTAAGGAGTTTTTTGATAAATATTTTATAAACATTAAAACAAATTTTGATAAAGAGGGACACAGGATTTCTTCAGAAAATTATGGTTCTAATGAGCAAGCAAGAGTTCAATTATTTAGAAAAATGAATGAAAATATCTTTGAAAAAGAAAACCCGTCCTAAGACGGGTTTTCTTATTCCAAAATTAATCAGTCTCAACCAATCAATTTCTTCATCAATTCATTCACTTGAGCAGGGTTAGCTTTACCCTTAGACGCTTTCATCACTTGACCGACAAGACCATTGAAAGCTTTCTCTTTACCAGATTTAAACTCTTCAACCATCTTCTCATTGGCAGCAAGCACGTCTTTAATAATCGCTTCAATCGCACCTGTATCAGTTTCCTGCTTCAAGCCTTTTTCCGCAATAATTTCGTCCGCAGTTTTGCCTTCATCCCACATAAAGCCGAATACTTGCTTCGCAATCTTACCGCTGATGGTGTTATCCACGATACGCGCAACCATGCCGCCCAGTTTTTCAGCTGAAACAGGAGAGTCAGCCAGTTCTAAGCCAGCTTTGTTTAAAGCTCCAGAGAATTCGCCCATCACCCAGTTTGCAGACACTTTACCCTGTACAGCGCTGCCAGCAGCAGCCACAACCACTTCATAAAAGTCTGACATTTCACGGGTCAGCGTCAACACATGCGCATCGTACTCAGTGACACCAAAGTCCGCTACGAAACGCTCACGACGTGCCGCAGGAAGTTCAGGCAACGCAGCACGAGCCGTTTCAATTTGCGCATCTGAAATAATCACAGGCAGCAAATCAGGGTCTGGGAAGT
>NZ_JAVXCI010000028.1:4570-30446 GCF_036659555.1 Acinetobacter sp. | reverse complement strand
CTTCAAATGCTATTAAAATGGGCTGAAATTTAATCTTATCTACTACAGCCCCAAATTCTTTTATGCGTATTTGCGCATTGAGCTAGATCGGCTTTATGGCTTTATTTAAAGCACTTTTCTGCACCTGCGGGCGCGCAAGGCTTTTAAATACGCAGTAATACTGGAACACGCTGCCTACTTTGAGTTCAGCGCTTTGCCCTGCATGATTTGACCACGCCTGCGCGGTATTTTTCCCGGTCAGCAGGCTGCCCTGCAGCGCATAAACATAGCGGTCAAACTCTGGCGCAGGCTTGGCTTTTTCCCTTAAAACCGTATTGATAAGCGGCTGCTGTTCTGAATTTACCAGCCATTTCTCCCCCAGCCAAAGCTGCAGCAGGTCGCCCAAATACAGCTGTTCCTTAGCGGCTGGCCAAATCTGCACATAGGCGTGTTCTACAGGCGTAAAATAGCGTTCAGGATGCGCAAGGATTGCGAGATACTGTTCTTTATAGTATTCAAGATTGGAAAAAATATCGGAAATAGTCAGCGCATTCATTCGCTTTCTCCTGTTTAGCCATTTAGTGCTGGCAAGTTGGTTTAAATCCACACTGTTCAAGCTTTCACTCAAACACTCAGTTGTTGAATTCAGACTAGCAAGTGAATTTCCGCTTTGCAACAGCTTCAAGCCATATTTTAAAAATCCGGATGCTTTTGTTTAAATAAAAAGCAGACAGCTGAAAAATGATGGAAACATGACAGTTTTTGCTTGACCCTCTGCCAAATGTCCTTATAATCGCACTCAGATTCTCCAATAGCTCAGTCGGTAGAGCGACGGACTGTTAATCCGCAGGTCCCTGGTTCGAGCCCAGGTTGGAGAGCCAAAATTCTGAAAAGCCCATGCATTGCGACATGGGCTTTTTATTGCCTTAAATTCATGCCGCGCCGGATTCAGCCCTGTCCTGCACCGCAGACCGCCCGCATTGATTCTTGGCGCAATGCTGTTTATTTTACAAAAATTACAAAAATGCAAGAAAACAAGATGAACCTGCCTTGGCTGAAAACCGCAATTTTCTGGAGCATTGTCATCGGCATTATTTTTGCCGTTTTCCAGTACACGCAAAAATCTGAAAACAAACAGTCCGCCGCCGTGCTGATGCATGAACGGCTGTACCAGTGCGCGCGCGATTTGCCGCCCAGCCAAAAAGCGCTGCTGCGCAGCATTCAGCAGCGGGCGCACGCCCAGCTGACGCAAGCGGAAATCATGCAATTGCTTAAAGAATGCAAAAACGCCAGCCCGGCGCAAAGCAAGGAATTTTACCTCAAGCGCTTAAAATCCTTAGACTAAACTGCATTTTGATTATTTTTGGCGCACTTAAGCGGTTATTTTGAGTTTTTTCAGCTTTCGTCCTTGACCTGGCGCGCTTTGATGCCTAAAATCCGCTTCAGATTCTCCCATAGCTCAGTCGGTAGAGCGACGGACTGTTAATCCGCAGGTCCCTGGTTCGAGCCCAGGTGGGAGAGCCAAAATTCTAAAAAAGCCCATGCATTGCGACATGGGCTTTTTTCTTATGGCCAGCTTTTGCAGTGTTCAATTTAACTCAAACTATTTTTTTCGTTATCGGCTGCCTGGCCAGTTTCGCATTATTCTGCCTGCTGTTTCCTCATCTGTTCCTGCGCAAGCAGAAATACTTCCCCAAGCGCGTCATTACGCCATTTGAAAGCAAAATGTACGCCCGCCTGATCAGCGCTTTTCCGCAGCATCATGTCTTGGCCCAAGTGGCGTTCAGCGCCCTCATTACCAGCCAAAACTATAAAGTCCGCAATCAGTTCAACCGCAAAGTGACCGACTTTGTCCTGCTGGATAAAAACTGCAATGTGGTGGCGGTGATTGAGCTGGATGATCCTTCGCATATCGGCAAGGAGCAGGAAGACGCCGCCCGCGACGCCATGCTGCAGGAAGCCGGCTACCGCGTGCTGCGCTATACCAGCATTCCCAGCACGGCTGCGCTGCAGAAAGACATTCTCTAGCGCCAGCGCTCCGGCCAGACTGAACACAGCGCAATAAAAAAGCCAATGCAGGGCGCATTGACTTAAGTTCACGGCTTTATTTTGATGCGCCGCCAGCTTGGGCAGCGCTGGCTTCAGAGGCCGTGCCGGTCTGCTCCTGCTCTGCCTGCAATTTTTCAGCAGCCTCACGCGCCTGAATCTTCTTCAGCATCTCCGCTTTCTGCTGCGCATATTTCTGCTGATTTTTCGCATCGCTGTTCACCGCCAGCATGGCCATGCTGACCAGAAAAACAGGAATCAGCAAACCCAGAGCCATCAAGATAATGATCTTTTTCTTGCTTGGCTTGGTTTCGCTTGGCTGAGGCTGTGACATATTAATTTACCCGCTGAAGGACTGGATCAAGATTTTCGAGGCTCAATATAGCAAATTAGCTCAAAGGCTCAAGCAAAATAGCGCAGGCTTTGCAGATATGCGCCCAAGATGCAGAAAGCCCTATGAATCCTCAGCTTTAAATAATCCAGCCCAGTTCCGCAGGCGCGTGCTGGAAAAACCTCTGAGCAGTTAAGGCTTCTTGCAATAAATGCCTTAACTTTTTTTGAGCTATGACTGCCTGCAAATGGTTTAAGCATTCAACCCGAATGCTTTTCCTCACAGAAAAAACTTCAGGCTAAGCCATAATTTATACCCATGCTGCGCAAAATATGCCGATAAAAATCATCAGGCCGACCCAGCGGTTATGCCGGAATGCCCAAAAGCAGCGCTGCGGGTCGCGGCCGCGGGTTTTCGTCCACTGATAGACAAAGTCAGCCGCCGCAGCCAGCAAGGCAATCAGGCCAAAAGGCATCAGCAAACCCTGCAGATGCAGCGCAGCTCCAATCAGCAAAATGCTGGCCGCCTGCAGCAAGGAAATAATTTCAATATCGTATTTGCCAAACAGAATAGCTGTGGATTTCACGCCAATCTTTAAATCATATTCGCGGTCGGTAATGGCATATTGCGTGTCATACGCCACAGTCCATGCCAGATTGCCGAAATACAGCAGCCAGCAGCTTAAATCCAAAGGCTTGCCCATTGCGGTAAAGGACATCGGTATTCCCCAAGAGAAAGCCATGCCGAGAACCACTTGAGGCAAATGCGTATAGCGTTTCATAAAGGGGTAAATGAACGCTAAAAACAAGGCGCCAAATGCGCAGTAAAAAGTCGCAATCGGCAAAAACAGCAGCATGCATGCGCTGGCAAGCACCAGGCCCAAAAACACATAAACGGCTTCTTTGCCACTGATAACACCCGTCGCCAGCGGGCGGTTTTTGGTGCGCTCCACATGCGCATCAACCTTGCGGTCAGCAAAATCATTAATGGCGCAGCCGGCAGCCCGCATAAATACTGTACCGAGGATCATCGGCAGTAAAATGCCGATTGGCGGACTGCCTTCCGCAGCAATCCACAAAGCCCACATCGTTGGCCAAAAAACCAGTTCCGTGCCGATCGGCTTATCAAAACGGCATAGGTAATAATACGCTTCAAAGCGCTCACGCCAAGTAATCTGATGCGCAGCTGTCATGACTGTCCTCACCCCGCTGAATTTTGCTTTTGCAAAAACTGTTCAAAATCTGCTAAAAATGTTTCCTGCACAATAAATTTGCAGCCGTGCCAAGTATAACAGCTCTGCCGCGTCCAGCCATCTTCCAGCCGGATGACACGGCGCTCGCAGGCGGGACGCGTGCGCTGAAACAGAAAGCGGCCTATCGGCTTTTTGCCGATATGCTTAAACAGGCGCGCGCGGCGCTGCAGGCTTAAAATGGGAAATATGCTTTTAGCCCTGACCCAAGGCTGGGCTTCACAGCCGTATAAATAGCTTTCACGCACCCACGAGGTATGCTGAGGCGGCATGCGCATCCATTTTGCATCGGAAAAAGTTAAACGCTGAAAATGCTCTTTCACCGGCTGAACGCTGAATTCGCCATCTGCCAAACCTGTAAGCTGCTGAGTCAGTGAACCTGACGCATACAGCCATGTTTTCAGTTCAGCTGGAATATGCTGCATGACTTTACCTGTGCTGTTGATCTGCATTGCTCCATGGAGCTTTTCATTCATGAATAATTCAACTGATTCAGTTCAATAATCAGTCTTTAACAATTATCAGTTTTTGCAATAATTTCGAATTCCCCCTGCGGGGTTTTAACTAAAATAAAGCCTTCAGCGCTCAGATAAAAACTTTGCGGATAGTCATATGCCAGCGCCAACTCTGGGCTTTTCAATGCGACAAAATCCGCCTGCTTATAGCCTTCCGCTGTCCGGCCGACTTCCAGATAAGTCACCATTGAAAAATTCAGCTTGAAACCCTTGTCATGGTCTTTAGGGTCGATCCATGGATAGAAACTGGTATGCTTCTTACGCTGCGCCATATCGCTCATCTATTTTTTAAAGATAAACAGATGATACAAAAAAACCCGCGGCAAGCGCGGGTTTTTTTACAGTGCGGTTCTCGAAAGAATTACAGGCTGTAGTACATGTCGAATTCAACCGGGTGAGTTGTCGTATTCAGACGGCGAACTTCCTCTGTTTTCAATTCGATATAAGCGTCAAGCATGTCTTTAGAGAACACGCCGCCTTTCAGCAGGTAGTCATGATCCGCTTCAAGAGCTTCAAGCGCCATGTCCAGGCTGTGCGCAACTGTTGGGATCTTCGCTTCTTCTTCAGGAGGAAGGTCATACAGGTTTTTGTCAGCAGCTTCGCCCGGGTGGATCTTGTTTTGAATGCCGTCAATACCGGCCATCAGCAATGCAGCGAAACCTAAGTACGGGTTCATCATTGGATCCGGGAAACGCGCTTCAATACGCTTGCCTTTAGGGCTGGAAACGTAAGGAATGCGGATAGACGCAGAACGGTTGCGCGCTGAGTAAGCCAGCATGATCGGCGCTTCGAAGTGCGGCACTAAACGCTTGTACGAGTTTGTAGAAGGGTTAGTAATCGCATTCAAAGAACGGGCATGCTTGATCACGCCGCCAATGAAGTACAATGCCATTTCAGAAAGGCCAGCATATTCATCGCCTGCAAACAGGTTCTTGCCGTCTTTGGAGATCGACATATGAACGTGCATGCCTGAACCGTTGTCGCCGACCATTGGCTTAGGCATAAAGGTTGCAGTTTTCGCATACTGGTGCGCAACGTTCCAAACTGCATATTTGAACTGCTGCACTTCGTCCGCTTTGCGAACCATGGTGTTGAAGCTTACGCCGATTTCCAGCTGGCAAGATGCAACTTCATGGTGATGCACTTCTACGCGGCCTGGGCCCATGATGTCTTCAATGCGTGCGCACATATCCGCACGCATGTCCTGTGAAGAATCTACAGGCGGCACTGGGAAGTAACCGCCTTTAACGCGCGGACGGTGGCCAGAGTTGCCGGCTTCGTAATCTTTGCCGGTAGACCAGGCAGCTTCTTCAGCAATCAATGTATGGCGCGCGCCAGACATGTCGATGTCCCATTTCACTTCGTCAAATACAAAGAATTCTGGTTCTGGACCAAAGAATGCTGTATCACCGATGCCTGTAGACTTTAAGTATTCTTCCGCACGGCGAGCGATTGAACGCGGGTCACGGTCATAGCCTTGGCCAGTCGATGGCTCAATTACGTCACAAGTTACAACAACTGTAGGCTCAGCGAAGAACGGGTCAAGGAAACCTGTTGCTGCGTCTGGGCGTAAAATCATGTCAGACGCTTCGATGCCTTTCCAGCCGGCAATTGAAGAGCCGTCAAACATTTTGCCGTCTTCAAAAGTATCTTCATCGATGGTATCTGCAGGGTAAGTTACGTGCTGCTCTTTGCCCTTAGTGTCAGTAAAGCGGAAATCGACCCATTTTGCGCCACTTTCTTGGATGAGTTGTAGGACCTTGTTCGCCATGCTCATTTTGCTCCGATGATTTTTTGTTGCACTCGACAGTGCGTGTTAGTCGTTGGCCGTTATAAAGCAATTAGCGTACCAACTTTTAAAAGCAAAGATAAAATATTGAATTCATTATCAGAATTAAAGATTACAGCGCTTTGCTTTGCGCTCATTATACTGTGTGTCAAAGCAAATGCACTATATTCAAACACTCTCCTTTACTTTTGTTTTAAAAGCGCAAAATAGTGTTCCAGTTTGGTGCATGCGCCGCTAAAAACAAGGATTCTGCTCAGCTTTCAGGAATTCCTGCCGGTTTCGTCTGAAAACTTGGAAAATTAAGGCTGTTTTTTATATTTTTACGTATTTTTAATCACTTAATTAAACCTTAAAAGCATTTCTCCAGCAGATGCGCCGGCACTTTCCGGCATTCAAATGCGGTGTTTTTAACCGCTTGCTGGGCTGCTGATTGCGCTTTAAAAAATACGCCACATTTTCTGCATGTTTTTCATGCAAAAAGCGCTATTTTAAAAAATGCACCATTTAGGTGAACAGCGGAAATAATTGCGCCTTAAACAGGCAAAAGACCAAGCGCGCTGACCGCTTGGCGGAGGCAGCCTGAAGTAAATTTAAAAATCCTTGATTCTAGACGAGCAGAATAGATATGTTAGTCTAGAACCATAACAAAATTGATGATTTAAGGAAATTAATTGAAATTATGCTAAAGAAACAAGAGGGAAAATAAAATGGAGCTAGTTGCCGGGGCGAACACAATCATACCAACATCACCCATAAACATTGAAATCCAATTTTTCGGGGTTGAGGCTTCTGAACTCGACTTTAGCGCATACTCGCTAGCAGAGAATGCTAAAGTCCGTGGTGATGACGATATGATTTTCTACGGCCAACTGCACAATAAAGCCCAAACAATTCAACTAACCCAGGCAATAGCAAGTGTTTCTTTTCAAATCAATCTCGCAGAAATCAGCCCTCAAATCAATAAAATTGCAATTTGTGCAACCTTAGCAGATGAGCGTAAAAATTTCTCATCCGTCAACCACCTCAATATCAGGATTAAAAATCCAGATACTATCGCAACAAGTAAAATTTCAGGGCAAAACCGTTCAGAGGTTGCTTTAATTATTGGTGAATTTTACAGATATGGGCAAAATTGGAAATTTAGATTAATTTCTCAGGGTTTCAATGGCGGGCTAAAATCTCTTGCTGAGTACTTTGGAGTTGATATTGCGGACGATCAGCCACCTCATCAAGAATCACCGCCAATCAACATACCGCCAATAACCAGCAATGCAGCACCAAACATTACAAATGCATTAAAGGATCTCCTTTTATCCCCCATGAAATTGATTGAAAAACGCAAAAAACAGAAAGAGTTTCAATTGCAATTAAATCAATACCTATTAAACGGCAAATTAACACACCAAGAAATGCAGCAACTGGATGAGTTTTGCATCAAACACGAGTTAGACAAACAGCAATTATTCAAGCAATCAAGCCAGCCGATTCATAACTTTTTGCATTTCACCTTAGCTAATATTATTGCTGATCATATTGTTAGCAAGGATGAAGAAGAGCTCATAAATGATTTGTGTGATTATTTCAAACCAGATCAAAATGTTATTTCAGAAATTAAAACTACAATACAAAGAGTTAACAATATTGCAAAAATTAAAAAAGGTGATGTTCATCCAATTCAAACCGATGAAATTGTTACCAAGAATTCAGAATTAATTTACCTGCATCAAAGAAATGTTCTATTCACCGTACGGCGTAAAAACTCAAACAAGTCTGAACGTTATTGGGGTGACCTTTTTATCACAAGTGAACGGATTATTTACAAATCTGATAAGCCAAAGAACATCCTAATATCCAATATTATCTCCTACGAGAGCAATAAGAATTATATTTTCATTACATCAAAAACAGCCAACAATTCAGGCGAGTTCGATGTCGGCAAAGATGCTGATCTAGTAGAGGCGTATATTGAGCAATCAGTAAAACGCTTTCACCGTCAAATTGATTTGCGTCAATCCACAAACAACACCAGGCACATAACGCAAGAGATCCGCAATACGGTTTGGCAGCGCTGCAATGGAAGATGTGTGGAATGCAGCTCTACTTCATATCTAGAATTTGATCATATTATCCCCTTTTCAAAAGGCGGTTCAAATTCTGAAAATAATATTCAACTGCTATGCAGAGCTTGCAACTTAAGTAAAAGTGACAGAATTTAAAAGCATCCTTGGGTGGAGCGAACCCACACTTTATGATCGGATCAAAAAAGGTGAAATCATTTCACCCAGCAAGGACAGCCCGAGAAGTTATTATTTAAATAGCTATGTGAATGAAGTTGTCACAAGACAAGCTAAAACTGATAAAATAGCCGCTTGAATAAGTGGCTTTTTCATGCCCTTTTCAACAGCACTTTATGCAATGTGAGCAATATGGTGAGTAATAAATTACACACATATATGAATCACATTTAATTTCAAAGGATTATGCTCGAAATGCTTCTGATGATTGATAATTACGACAGCTTTACTTATAACATCGTCCAATATTTTGGCGAGTTAAATCAAGAAGTTAAAGTCGTTCGCAATGATGCCGTCACACTGGAGGATATTGAGCGATGGCAACCCAAGTATCTGGTCATTGGCCCCGGCCCGTGCTCTCCGTCCGAAGCAGGCATTTCCATTCCTGCTATTCAGCATTTCGCAGGCAAGATTCCCTTGCTTGGCGTGTGCTTAGGCCACCAAGCGATTGGCCAGGCCTTCGGCGGCAGCATTATCCGCGCTAAGAAAGTCATGCATGGCCGCTTATCGGACATGCATCACAGCGACAAGGGCATTTTCAGCGGCCTGCCTTCCCCATTTTCCGCAACGCGCTATCATTCCCTAGTGATTGATCAGGCAACCTTGCCGGAATGCCTGGAAGTCACCTGCTGGACCAATGAACAGGACGGTTCCATGGAAGAAATCATGGGTGTGAAGCATAAGACATTGCCGGTTGAAGGCGTGCAGTTCCATCCTGAATCAATTTTGAGCCAGCACGGCCACAAAATCTTCCAGAACTTTTTAGAAATTTACGCATAATGGGCGCAGCGAAGACTATGAATATTCAGCAAGCTTTAAGCAATATTACCAAACAGATTCACCTGACCCAGCCGCAGATGGAAGAAGTCATGCGCGCCATCATGAACGGCGAAGCCACCGATGCGCAGATTGGCGCACTGATGATGGGCCTGCGCCTGAAAGGCGAAAGCATTGATGAAATTACCGCAGCTGCCCGCGTCATGCGCGAGTTCGCAGTTAAAATTGATGTCAGCGACCTGCCGCATTTGGTGGATATTGTCGGCACAGGCGGCGACGGGCAAAACTTATTCAACGTATCGACGGCTTCATCGTTCGTGATTGCCGCCGCCGGCGCGACCATTGCCAAGCATGGCGGGCGCGGCGTGTCATCCAAATCCGGCTCTTCCGACCTGCTGGAGCAGGCCGGCATTCATCTGGACTTAAGCATGCAGCAGACTGAACGCTGCATCCGTGAAATGGGCGTCGGCTTCCTGTTTGCGCCAAACCATCATAAAGCCATGAAGTATGCAGCCGGCCCGCGCAAGGAATTAGGCTTCCGCAGCATCTTCAATTTACTCGGCCCGCTTACGAATCCGGCCGGCGTAAAGCGCTTTGTGATTGGGGTATTTTCCACTGAACTGTGCCGCCCTATGGCGGAAGTGCTGAAACAGCTGGGTGCTGAGCACGTTATGGTGGTGCATTCCAAAGACGGCCTGGATGAAATCAGCCTCGCCTCTGCAACTTATGTCGCTGAACTGAAAGACGGCGAAATCAGCGAATGGGAAATTCTGCCTGAGGCTGTGGATATTGAATCGCAGACTTTGACCGGCCTATCGGTCGCCAGCGCTGCTGAAAGCCTGGCGCTGATCAAGGATGCCTTGGGCAAGAAAAAATCTGACAAAGGCGAAAAAGCGGCCGCCATGATTGCCTTGAATGCCGGCGCCGGCATTTATGTTGCAGGCTTAACCAAGACCTACAAGCAGGGCGTTGCCCTTGCGCATGACATTATTTACGGCGGCCAGGCGCTGGAAAAAATGAGCGTGCTGTCAGAATTCACTAAAACTTTAAAGCAGTACCCGGCTTAAGCGGTCAAGGAAAAGATTATGGTTGATATCGCAAACACCATTTTAGGCAAAATTGTTGACCGCAAGCAGGAAGAATTCGCCGCCCGCTTAAAGCAGCGCAGCTATAAAGATCTGGAAGAACTGGCGCAGGCGGCCACGCCGGTGCGCGGTTTTGCCCAGTCCCTGCAAGGCAAGCGCCCAGGCGTGATTGCTGAAATTAAGAAAGCCTCGCCGTCTAAGGGCGTGATCCGCGAAAATTTCAACCCGGCAGAAATTGCGCAGCAATATGAAGATGCGGGCGCGGCCTGCCTGTCAGTGCTGACCGATGCGGACTTTTTTCAGGGCGCAGATGAAAACATTCAGATTGCGCGCGCGCACTGCGCGCTGCCTGCCCTGCGCAAGGATTTCCTGATTGACCCTTACGGCGTGATTGAAGCGCGCGCTTTACATGCGGACTGCATTCTGCTGATTGCGGCCTGCCTGTCAGACCAGCAGCTGGAAGAAATGTCTAAAACCGCTTTTGAATATCAGCTGGATGTGCTGGTTGAAGTGCATGATGAAGCGGAGCTGGAACGCGCATTAAGGCTGTCTGAGCGCTGCCTGCTGGGCGTCAACAACCGCAATCTGAAAACCTTTGCTGTGGATTTGAACACTTCATTGCGCTTGAAAAAGCTGCTCGATCCGGCGCGCCTGCTGATCACTGAAAGCGGCATTGCCACGCCTGCCGATGTCGCCATGATGCAGAAGCATGACATTCACGCTTTCCTTGTCGGTGAAAGCTTCATGAAGCAGCCGCGTCCTGATCATGCGTTTACTGAATTATTCGGCACGCCAAAAGCGGTTTAAAATTCAATTAAGTTCAGGGCGATGCGTTGCCCTGAACTTTAATTTATGCACAGCTGAATGAATGCAGAAACAGCCAGCATTTCCCCTTCACCGATTCCTCCCATCAATTCCATTCAGAACGATGTGAATCCAATTCAGTTCAAATCGAAGCCATTTCGGACTATAATTTACCTGAATTTTGCATCTTCCCCTGTTTTTTCCATTATGAGCAAACACGATTCTTCGCTGTCTAAAGACCAGTACAATTTACTGAAAGGCTTTAAAAAGCAAATCAGCACGCCAAGCCCGAAAGCAGAGCCTGTTGCGCCCGCAGAAAAAACGCCGGAACAGGAACAGCAGGAAGATTTAGATTTCTTCCGCAAGCAGATGCAGGGCGTGCAAAAAATGAATGCCGGCAATATTGCGAAAGTTGAAAAAAAAATTAAGAAAAAGCCCGATGCGCAAACCTTGGCAAAGCGCGCCTCAGCCGTTGGCCCGATGGAAACCGATGACGCCCTGCTGTCTGATACGCAGGCCATGCTCAATCCGGTCGCCAGCCAAGCCGTATTAAGCTACCGCATTGCCACGCTGCAGCACCGTGTATTTGAAGACCTCAAAGCCGGCAATCTGCGCTGGTTTGAAGCGGTTGACCTGCATGGCTGCACGGTTGAAGATGCCCGCAGCGCCGTGCTGCAGATTGTTCAAATGGCTAAAGATGAGAATCAGAACGTCATTAAAATTGTGCATGGCAAAGGCCCGCAGGCCATTTTAAAAACCCATGTCAACAGCTGGCTGCGCCAGCACCGCGATGTGCTGGCTTTTGTCAGCGCGCCTGAAACTCAGGGCGGTACTGGCGCGGTTCTGGTGCTGCTGAAACGCGCAGAAAAAAACCCGAAGTTCAAACAGTAATCGGATTTACCCCCCAAAAGCAGGCATTGCAATGGTTTTCTGCTACAATACCGCCCTTGTTCAATATCAGTGTAAGTGAACACGTTTTATGACTATGCAGCAATCCTACGCAAACATTCTTACTGCCGTTGGTGAAGACCTGAATCGCCCGGGTCTTAAAGATACGCCTATGCGTGCTGCTAAAGCTTTTTCGTATTTGACGTCTGGTTATAGCAAAACTCTGGAAGAAGTGACCAATAATGCGGTCTTCCCTTCCGACAACCGCGAAATGGTGCTCGTTAAAAATATCGAGTTCTATTCACTGTGCGAGCATCATTTATTGCCGTTTTACGGCCGCGTGCATATTGCCTACCTGCCTGAAGGCAATGTATTGGGCTTATCCAAATTTGCCCGCATTACCGAAATGTTCGCGCGCCGCCTGCAGATTCAGGAAAACCTGACCCAGCAGATTGCTGAAGCGGTCGCGGAAGTGACTGGCGCGCGCGGCGTTGCAGTCGTCATTGATTCAGCGCATATGTGCATGATGATGCGCGGCGTCGGCAAGCAGGAATCCACCACCCGCACCGTTTCTTTTGTCGGCGATTTCAAAACCAATAAAGAAGAGCGCCGCGAATTCCTGAGCGCAGTGCCTGAAAGCTACTGATAACGCTGCTTATTTAAACGCGCACTGAACATTTCAACTTAATCTGAGTGATTCAGTGCGCATATCAAGCCTCAGCTAAAGTTGGGGCTTTTTTATTTAAGGATTGCGGATACACTGCATTTTTTCTTTTTTATCTATTTTTGATTGATAAGGCAGCATCAATGTCAGCAATATGGTTAGCGGGTCAAGGCCAGGCCCAAAGCGAATGCGCAGTAGATTTCCCCCGCCCAGACCGCTTAGTCCAAGGCAACCCTGAGCGCCATACCTACAGCCTGTATGAACACCCGCACATGGCCTGCGGCATTTGGCACTGTGAAGCCGGCGCATGGAATATTGCATTTTCCGGCAATAAGCAAGAATTCTTCAATGTGATAGAAGGCCTTGTGCGCCTGCACGACAAGCATTCAGGCATCGTTATTGAAGTTGGCGCAGGCGATGCCGGCATTATTCCGCCCGGATTTGAAGGGATTTTTGAAGTGCTTCAAGCTGTAAAAAAATATTATGTGATTGTCGAGGTTTAAGCCGGACTGCGCATAAGCAGCAGATGATGCTGTACTGCAAATGACAGCGGCGCAATTCAAGTTTTTTAATGGAATACTGATCAGGAAAATGGCATAGCCCGGCGTCCAAATCGCCTCAAATAAAAATAGCGCAATTGCGCCATTTTCAGGGCCGCCGCGTTACCGCGCTAAATACACATTATTGCGCCCATTGTTCTTGGCGGCATACAGCGCAGCGTCAGCTGCGTCCAGAAAGCGCTGGTAATCCGGATGGCCATCATACAGCGCGCAGCCGATGCTGACTGTAAAGTTGAAGCTGCTGCCGAGCGCAGTGCGGATGGTTGTTTCCTGCACCCGCTGGCGGATCTTCTCTGCAATTTCCTGCGCGCGGGACAAATCACTGTCAACCAGCAGCAGCAGGAACTCCTCCCCGCCAATTCTGAAAGCATAATCACTGCCCCTGACGCACTCCAGCAGGACTTCACCAATGAACTGCAGCGCCAAATCACCGGCCGCATGGCCATGCTTATCATTAATGCGCTTAAAGTAGTCGGCATCGATGGCCAGCAAAGACAGCGGCGCCCTGTTTTTGCGGGAAAAATTAATTTCACGCGAAACAATCGTATCCAGATAGCGCCGGTTCAGCAGCTGCGTCAGCGCGTCATTGCCGGAGTCGATGTATTCCGCCACCTGGAACAGCTGATCAATCAAATGCTGAATTTCACGGTTTTTTCCGCGCACGTTCTGAATCAGCTGAATGGTGCGCTCTTTTTCTTCACATTCTAAAACCGCCTGATTCAGCTGATCTACTGCATAAATGCGCGCGACAATTTCATCCACCTGCTCGGAACCGGTAAAGGCATAGGCCGCCTTATGAATGAACCAGAGGCCAAACTCCGATTTGGACAATGCCGGATGGGTAAATTTTTGCTGGTCGGAAAAGACCTTGAACATCAGTTCATTTTCCCAGTCCAGCAGGGAACCGCGCTGCTTGTCTTTTTGCACCGCCACATCCTGCATGGCGGAAAACAGACGGTAGGTGTGCTTGATGTCATTGCTTTTTTCGACATTGACCTCATAGGAGCGGCACATAATTTCAGAGCAGAAGCCCAGCACCTGAAAAATATAGCAGGTCATGGAAAAAGCGCGGCTTTCCGGCTGCATGGCCTCAGACTGCAGGCTAAAGACTTTCTTTTCAATTTCCCTGACGCCGCGCATGATCAGCCAGGACGGAATGCCGATGCGCGCATGAACTTTGCCTACCGTCTGCTGCTTTTCCGTGAGTTCTGCAAAGTTCTGCTGGAACGGCACATTAAAGGATTCAATCAGCCACTGGTTCAGCGTCTTGGTTAAGCGGTTCTGCACGATATCGTCGGACAAAAAATATGAAGCCTCTTTTTCCAGCATCATATTTTTGTAAAATTCAATGACCAGCGCTTCAGAATGCGCCTGAATAAATTGAAAAGTATCGTTTAAAATACCTGCTGGATAGTCACTGCAAATCGCTTCCCATTGTTTCGCAAGCACGTCAACGCTTTCAGTATTCATACACTCAGTTCCAGCAGCCAGAGAAAATGTGCAAACAAAAAAGTTTACTAATACAGCAAATTATACATAATCCCGCTGATGTGACCTAGTTAAAGCTTTAGCGGCAGAGCTTGATTATTCATTTCCGCTTAAAGGTTTTATTTCCTTCCGGCCCCGCCGCCGAATAAGGCCATTTCACGGCGCTCCGCTGCAGTGCCCGGATTTTAATAAACTCCGGCAGCGATGCAGGCCCGGAACTCCCGCCTGCATGCTGAATGCTTTGAATTCTGATGCTTTTGAACGCCTGCAGAAAGGCCCAAGCATTCAGCGCTTTCCGTTTAGAAAAAACGGATATATCCCAAACTGGCTTTATCCCAATTCAGGCCATTCTGCTGCTGATATTCCCAGCCGAGGCGCAATGCATTCTGCGCATCCAGCGCGTACTGAACTTGCGCGCCCAGCTTTAAATTCCACTGCGCTGCGTCAGGCCAATAAGGCAGTTCAGCCTGCACCAAGGTATTCATCTTATCCGTCCATACATTCTGGCATCCGGCTGCCGGCCCAGCTCCTGCCCTCCAGCCTTGCTCCAAAGCCTTGCCGCCCTGTATTTGAGTTTGCATTTGCGCATAGCACAAATGGGTGCGGTCTGAATTGGCCCAGCTGTAGCCGGCCTGCATTTTTAAACTGGCCACGCCATGCTGATCCTGCGCAGTGAATTGTCCAGCTGAATCTAAAGATTCCTGCTGCCAGCCCAAATTAAAGCCCCACGTTAATGGCGTTTTAAAAGGCGTCACCGGGTTATAGGAGTTGACCGACAGGAAATCGAAATGGTTCAGCTTGAACTGCTCATTGCGGTACTGAATTGAACCGTCCAAAAACATCAGCTGCGTGCCGGTGCGGAAAC
Source organism: Acinetobacter sp. (assembly GCF_036659555.1). Lineage (GTDB taxonomy): Bacteria > Pseudomonadota > Gammaproteobacteria > Pseudomonadales > Moraxellaceae > Acinetobacter. Next base: position 15,112 of record NZ_JAVXCI010000028.1, on the reverse strand, counting down.
CGCCTTGCGGATCCATCAAATCATGGTAGGCCTGACGGTGCCCCAGCTCAATAAATGGATCGCCCTGCACTTCACCCGCTTTGAGTGATAAATTGCGCGCATGATGCCCCTTGCTCGGGTCGGCATGCGGACGCGCTGCATCCTGACGCTGTTTTTCCAGCGGAATTTGACTGCGCAATACCAGCAGCTGGCGCAGGCGCGGCTGGGCAAAGCCGCCCTCTGCCTTGCGTGAAGTTAAACGCAGATAAAGGTCGTCATAGGCCATTTCCAGAATTTTTGCCCTGTCAGCCTCGGCATGATCAGCCAGCTGATGAGCCATCTGGGCAGGTTCTGAAAATGCCAGCTGATGGGCGGATTTTGCCAAAAGATTGCCATGCTGCTTGGCCTGAGCCAAAAGCTGGGTTTCCAAGGCTGGGCGGTAAACCGTCTTTGCCGCTAAGCCCTGCTGCGCGGCGGCCTTTATTGTTTCTATCGGAATAGATGCGGTATTGAATTGAGCCGTTAAATTCAGTTCAGGGCGGACTAAATCCAGCAGTCCAAGCAGGCGGTAAGCGCAATTGTCGCTGACAAAATAATAAGGGAAGGTGACTTGGCGCATTTCCCAAATATGCTGCACCAAAAACCGGGTTTCAGCTTCAGTTAAATTCAGCTCATATTCCCATAAATCACGGCTTTCAAAATCGCCGTATTCTTTCACCTTGCGGTAATACGGCATCAGTGAATATTCACCGGGATACTGCCCCGTTAAGCCTTTCCATGCAAAAGACCAGCTGTCGGCACTGGCAGCCGTCGCAGCATAGTTGATGGCATAAGAAACTAAATTCAGCTGCTGCTGATCCTTAGGGTCAATCCGCAGCAGTGTGTGGCCGAACATTGAGCTGGGATTGCCCATAAAGTCTGTGGCGTAAATCAGCGTGGCTTTATAAGGCTTGATTTTACCAAACCAGCTGTCCAGCTCAGGGCAGTCGGCCTGGGGCAACAGCTGCGGCGGAATCTGCAGCTGCTCAATCAGCCATTGGCTGCGCGCCGGAAAGCGGCAGCGTACAGACTGATCCGCTTCTGCAGCCTGAAATAAGGCCTGAATATTGGCGTTCAGCTCTTTTTGCAGATTCTGCCGGCCTTCAGGCGCCATAAAATAGCCGGAATAGCCAACCTCACTCTGCCCTGCAGCGCCGGCATACATCAGCCGCTGCCAAGTCACTGCGGATGCCAGCTGCAGCTGCCCTGCCTTCTGCACATAAGCCGCGCTGGACGCAGCGCTGCCATCAGCGGCAGTCAGGCTGGAAACAGCAAAGGCGCAAAATAAAGCAATTGATTTCATTTATATTTTTTTATGGCTTATCGGAATTTACAGCGAAGCGGAAACTGCGGCGGGTAAAAACAGCAAAGCCCTGCCGGAACGGCAAGGCTTTGCTGCTGCGGATTAAACGTAGGCTTTCAGCACATCATCTTGCGCCATCACGCTTTGCAGCGATGCCAGCACTTGAGCTGAGGTTGCGTTCTCAGCTGCATAGATCTCAGAGAAGCTGGCTTTGGACAATGCAAAGAAGCGCGCTTTATCTTCGGCTTTAATGTTCAGAAGCTCTGCCAGCACATTCAGGCTCTCGCCTTGGCCAACCGCCATATCGCGCGCCAAAGATTCGGCGTTTTCATTGGTGAATGTTACTGCCTGCGCAGTGACTGTCCCTGTGCCGCTGCAGCCTAAAGTGCCAAAAGTAATACCGAACAGCTGGTTAGCAAAAAGGCCATTGGTGGTTGCTGCTAAAATTTTTGGAACCTTGCCTGACTGGCCAGCCCATACTTGAGAACCAATACCGCATCCGGCGTCGCTGTCTGCAAAAGCCGCTGTGGAACCGGCGGCCAAAACTGCAGCTAAAGCTAATTTTTTTAACATCGCATTTCTCCAGGAAATCATTTCCAATGTTTTTAATCTTAGAGTTATTTAAAACTGTGCAATTTTCGCACTGCTGTAGATTAGCGCCATCCCGCAGATAACGCAAAACAAATTTAGACAAAAGGTATAAATTAAGCTATTGATTCATATTATCTTTAATAAACCAGCTGCCGTTTGCATCGCGCCGGCCGAGTATTTTCAGCACCAGAACCAGACTCAGCAGCAGCAGCAGGTACCATGAGCCTAATTTGCCCCAGCCTACCATATGCCATGCATCGACCTGGCTTGGATACAGCCAGATTTTATAGAAAGTGCTGATGTTCTCTGCAATCCAGATAATAAACGCCAGCAGCATCAGCACGGGCAGCATCGGCAATTGCAGCTGATGCAGCTGCAGCTGAAATCTGATTTTAGTTTTCCAGAAAATAGCCATGCTCCAGGCAAACAGCAGCATGCGGATATCTGAAACAAAAAATTTGCTCATGAAATTGATATAGGACAGCAGCGCCAGCGCCAGCATATTGGCAAAGCCCGGCAGCCGTTCAAAAGACACCTGATACAGGCGCAAGGAGCGCGCAAAAAAGCTGCCGACCGCGGAATACATAAAGCCGGCAAACAGCGGCACAGTCATCATTTTAAATACCGCGGGCTGCGGATACTGCCAGGAGGCAATCTGCGGATGGGTCAGAAAGACTTCCATCACCATGGCCAGAAGATGAAACAAGGCAATCACTTTGGCTTCCGCCCAGGATTCCAGCTTCAAATACAGCAGGCAGGCCTGAATGGCCAGCGCATAAAACAGCAGATAGTCATAGCGGAAAAAGCCGTAAAATTCCTGGCTGCCCATTGACGCCGTCACCACAAAGGCGATTAAAAGCAGTATCCCGAATAAGGCAGCCGAAGCTGCCTTAAATGAGAACTCAAAACATGATTTTAAAACTGAGGTCACCATTGAATCTTAAATGCCTGTGCGCCCAATCCAATTACAGATACTTGGCGCTGTATTCATGCACGGTATCAATAAACGCTGTAGGATTTGCAGGATCAACCCACTGGGTAATGCCGTGGCCCAAGTTGGCGACATAGCCGGTCTTTTCGCCATTGGCATAGGCGTCATCCAGCATCGCCTGCGTTGCTTTGGCAATGGCTTGCGGCGAACCGTACAGCGTAGCCGGGTCTAAGTTGCCCTGCAGCGCCGCGCGGCCGGCAACGGTTTGACGCGCCACATGCAGCGGGGTGGTCCAGTCCAGGCCAAAAGCGTCTGCGCCGGTCGCAATCATCGGCTCCAGCCACTGGCCGCCGCCTTTGGTGAATAGGATAACCGGCACTTTGCGGCCGTCTTTTTCGCGCTGCAGGCCTGACACAATTTTCTGCATGTAGTTCAGTGAGAATTCAATGTACTCGCGGTGCGCCAAAGCGCCGCCCCAGCTGTCAAAAATCTGCACAGCCTGCGCGCCGGCATCAATCTGCGCATTCAGGTATTCCGTCACTGCGACAGCCAATCTGTCCAATAAGGCATGCATCACTTCAGGCTGCGCATACATCATCTGCTTGCTGAAGCGGAAATCCTTGCTGGAACCGCCTTCAATCATGTAAGTCGCCAAAGTCCACGGGCTGCCGGAAAAGCCGATCAGCGGCACTTGGCCGCCAAGCGCGGAGCGGATCGCGCTGACCGCATTCATCACATAGTCCAAATCCGCTTTGGCGTTAAACGCCGGCAAATTCGCCACGTCCTGCTCTGTGCGCACGGTCTTGTGAAATTTCGGCCCTTCGCCGGCTTCAAAATACAGCCCCAGGCCCAGCGCATCCGGCACAGTTAAAATGTCAGAGAATAAAATCGCCGCGTCCAGATCGTAGCGGCGCAGCGGCTGCAGCGTCACTTCGCAGGCAAAGTCGGTATTTTTGCAGAGCGACAGAAAGTCGCCGGCCTGCGCGCGGGTTGCGCGGTATTCCGGTAAATAACGGCCCGCCTGACGCATCATCCATACAGGTGTCGCATCTACAGGCTCGCGGAGCAAAGCGCGCAGGAAACGGTCATTCTTTAAGGTCGTCATTTACTTTCCCATCTAGTTTCAACTTGGCGTTCATCATATCAAAAAGCCTTCAAATTTAATAATTTCTCTCTGCTTTAAAATTCAGCCCTGATCAAAGGCAAAAATGACATTTACACAAAACAAATACTGCATCTCCAGATTTTTTCTGCAATACTTGCTAACGTTTTTTCACACATAGTAAATGAATAATCCTTAAGGTTGAGTTACATGTTCGTTCGCACAATGCTCGCATTGAGTTTAAGTTGCATATTTGCGGGTACAGCTTTCGCCGCATCTGCGGCTGAACAGCCATTAAATCCAAAAGCCATTAAAAATGCTGCTGTTCAAGATCCGATTGATCCGCTGGCTGTAGATTCAGCATCGGCAGCTCCGGCACAAATTACAGCTCAAGAACAACAAGATTTAAATCAGGCGTCCAAAACGCTGAACGATCTGCAAAAAACTGAAGATCAAACTGCGCCTGTAGGCGCTTCGCCAACGGCGTCCACGCCGGCTGCGCCGTCATCCGCGCCTGCGGCTAAAGCCTCTTGGACTTTAGACGGCATCAACAATGCGCAGTGGTATGACAATATCGGCAAGGGCCAATTCCCTGTGTATGCGCGCGCGCATGTCATGCTGAACAATGCCCATGCTTCGCCGGGCGCAATTGACGGTTCAAGCGGCAAAAATACCCTGAAAGCGATTGCCTCTTTCCAGCAGATGAACGGCATCAAGCCGACAGGCACGCTGACTAAGGAAACTTGGGATGCCTTAGTGGCAAAGCAGGGCAGCAAACCGGCATTTATTGAATACACCATTACGCAGAAAGACCTTGACGGCCCGTATGCCAAATCCATTCCGCGCGATTACGCGCTGCAGTCCAAAATGAAAGGCCTGTATTACACCCGCGTAACTGAAATGCTGGGTGAAAAATTCCACATGGATGAAGATTTCTTAAAGAAACTGAATCCTAAGGCAACTTTCAGCAAAGCCGGCGAAAAAATTGTCGTGGCCAATATCCGCAATGAAGTGCCGGAAGACATTCATCTGATCGTGGCGCACAAAGGCGCCAAGCAGCTGTACCTGTTCAACAGCCGCAACCAGATGATCGGCTCCTTCCCTGCAACCATCGGCAGCTCTGATACGCCGTCGCCGACAGGCACCTATAAAGTGACCGGCGTAGCGCCGAACCCTTGGTACAGCTATTCGCCAAGCAACTTTGTGCAGGGCAAGAACCTGAAGCCGCTGTCTTTGCCGCCTGGCCCGAACGGCCCTGTGGGAAATATCTGGATCGGCTTAAGCAAAAGGTCATTCGGCATTCACGGCACGCCTAACCCGTCTGCAATCTCCAAGACTGCATCGCATGGCTGCATCCGCCTGACCAACTGGGATGCCAACGATTTGGGCAAAAAAGTCAAATCCGGCGTAACGGTTAAATTCTTAGAGTGATCATTGCACGCTAAGCATGCAAGGGCGCTTCCGCTTCAGGGCGGAGCGCCTTTTTAGTTTCAGCCTTAAGCTTCGGCCGGCATTTAAAAATTAGAAAAATTAACAGGCTTATCCTTATAAAAACAGCCTTTGATCACAGCACTGAACAATTCAGGTATTCTGCCCCATGCGCCCTCTATTTAAGCCTTATTGGCCATTTCTGGCAGTTGCCATGCTGCTTGGCTCATTCAACTCACTGTCGCATGCTGAACTGGAAGAAGAAATTCAGCAGGTTATTTATATTGACGCCTCATTAGGGGATGCTGATGATTCAATCTATCCGGCAAACTGGTCAGACCGTAAAAAAGTCCGCAGCAAAAACTATGACCCGCATCAGGACACTTCACAGCATTACCTCAGCAACCTGCGCCGCTTCGTCATCAATGGCAGGCAAGCCGTTGATTACTATCCGCTGTCCGAAGGCAAAAATCCTGCGCTCTTTTACAGCCTGCAGAATAATGAAGCGGATTTTGCGCTTGCGCAGTCTTACGGCTCAGCGCGCCAAGCAATCCATATTGAGCCGCAGCTGCAGCACAAATTAAAGGATCATCAGCTTTTCAGTATTCAGCCGAGCGGCAGGAACCTGATGCTGATTTTCCGCAGCCGCTATTTCCATACCCCCGCAGAGCTGAAGCGCAACAGCGCATTCAGCAAAAGTTTCGCCTCTGACTATTACCGCACCAGCTATGAGCTGATAGAGGTTACGCCAAAGGGCAAAATCCTGCACCGCGCCCAGTTTGCTGCGCCCAGCCCTGAGAACGGCTTTGGCTTTGGGCCAAAACTGGATGAAAGCACCGGCGAATATAAAGACAATGTGATTGAATACACCACCAGCACGCCCGGAGCCTATCAAACGCTCAAGCCTTATGACATCGAATACCGCTATGAATACCAGAACGGCAAACTGAAAAAGCATACCGAAAACCGCCTGCTGACGCTCAGTGAGCGGGCCGCCTTGCGGGAAAACAAAGGCAGCATCAATGTGGAAAATATGCAAGATGAGTACGATGCTTCGCGGAAAAACAGCCCGCCTGAATCCAGCAGCTGCCTGGATGATTACTGGGTCTTTCACGATAAAGCCGCGCCCAAAGGCATCCGCTGGGGCAATGACTGGATGCAGAAGCAGCCGGCGCTGCATCAGGCATTTTTAACCGCCTATGAAAGCGGCAAATCTTATGCATGGGCGGATTTCAGGCAGCGTTTCTGCGATTTAAAATAGATGCAGCAAATGCCGTAAAGCATCTCAGATATGCAACACTGCATTGCCTTTTTTCTGTTTTTGCTGCGGGTCTAAAACACTAAAATGGCCTTAAGTTAAAATTATTACAGGAACAGCGCCATGAATGCTTATCTGCACCGCAGCGGTGAACGCGGCCATGTGAAAATGGGCTGGCTGGAATCAAAGCACAGTTTTTCCTTCGGCAGCTGGCACAACCCTAAATATATGGGCGTCAGCGCGCTGCGGGTGATTAATGATGACCTGATCGCCGCCCATAACGGCTTTGGCATGCATCCGCATGACAATATGGAGATTTTAACCTGCGTGCTGGACGGCACCATTTCGCACCGCGACAGCATGGGCAATGAGCGCCATATTTCCGCCGGCGAATGGCAGCTGATGAGCGCCGGCACCGGGGTGCAGCACAGTGAAATCAATAATGGCGATATTCCGGTGCATATGCTGCAAATCTGGATTCATCCCAATGAGCGCAATGCAGCCCCAAAATACCAGCAGATTAAATGCGACCCGCGCGAACAGCCGAACCAGTGGCATGTAATTGCAGGCCCCAATGCGGATGCGCTGATGCACATCCGCCAGCAGGCCGAAGTGAAGTCGGCGCTGCTTGAAAAGGCGCAGACGCTGGATGTGGCAGCGTCGCAGCGGATCAATTACCTGCATGTCATTTCCGGCGCAATTCAGGTGGCGGAACATACGGTAAATGCCGGCGATGCGATTGCCTTTACTGAATCAGCAAAAATTGCAGCGCTTGAAGATGCTCAAGTGATCTGGTTTGACTTGCCTGAAGCGAAAAATTAAGGCCAAGCGGCGAGCAGCCCTAGCGCATTTGCTAAGGCTGGGATGGCTGGTTCAGGCCCCGCTTCCCTTTCCAGATTTTCAGGAAGTCCAAGCCGGAAGACAGGTAATACTGATCAGTTAAGCGTAATTTCATTATGACTGATTAATAAATCTCCCCTAACCCTGAGCCATATATAGCGCAAGGAAAAAGAGGGGAACACCCTTGAATTCAATACCGTATTGAGTTCCGAAATACTCCCTCCTTTGAAAAAGGTGAGCAGCACTGCTGCGCAAGGGGAGGATTAAAAATGCTTAATTGACTGGCATTACAGCCGGAAGACCGGGGCTTTTTTACAGCTTAACCGCTTCAAGCTGCTTAACGCACCGCAACCTTAGGATTTGAATTGCCCCACATGGTATACACATCCGCAAGCAGCGCGCCGTTGTAATCTTCCAAATCGCTTTGCTTGACCTGCTCAGCCCCCTGCCGGCCAAAAAGCACCACTTCATCATTGGCGCGGATATCCGGAAAATCCGTGACATCCACCATGGTGGTATTCATTGAGGTGCGCCCGACCACAGGCACTTTATGGCCGCGGATCAGCACATAGGCCTTGTTGCTGAAGGCGCGCCGGTAGCCGTCTGAATAGCCAAGCGGCAAGTTCGCCAATAAGGAATCGCGCTTGAGGGTATACGTCTGATCATAGCCGACGGTTGTGCCCTTTAAATAGGCATTCACCGTTGCCACCTGAGTTTTAAAGCTCATCAGCTTTTGATATTCGGTGCGGTCAGGAATGCTGTCGCCGTAAATTACACCGCCGGCGCGCACCATATCCAAATGCGATTCAGGCACCGTCAATGTCGCAAATGAATTGGCGGTATGCAGGATCAGCGCTTCACGCTTCAGCTTGGCTTTTTTAATCAGCCAGCCCGTTTGCTGATTAAACACAGCCAAGCGCTCCCGCACATATTTTTCATCTTCCACCGCATAGTGGGTCATGATGCCCGCCAGCTGAAGATTCGGCAATTTCACCATGCTGAGGGCCTGCTGCTGGCCTGCTTTACTGTTCAGTTCCAAACCGTTGCGGTCCATGCCGCCGGCATTCAATCCAAGATGATAGGCCAGGCTCAGCCCCTGCTGCTTCGCCCATTGGGACATGCGCTGCGCCTGTTCATAGTTGCCGAACAGCTCCTCAATTTTTAAGGAGGCCGCATTTTGAATTTCCAGATCGGTGGCTGCCCGCAGCCTTAAAATTCTGCCCTGATAGCCGGATTGGCGCACCGCCGCGGCTTCCGCATTGCTGGTGATGCCCACACAAGGCACCTTCAGCTTCAGAATGCTGGGCATCAGAATTTCTATGCCATGGCCGTAGGCATCGGCTTTCATCACCGCGCAAATTTGGCTTTTATCCTGCAGCTGTTTTTGCAGGGTTTGAATGTTCTGTTCAAAGGCCTGCACATTAATTTCAACCCATGCATTGGCCTGCGGCGCCGCCGCTTGCACAGCTGAAAGATGCGGGGTTAATAATGGGGCAGCAAAACTGCTGTTTGCGTTAAGCAGGCCTGTTCCCAGCAGGCAGGCCAATAGTGCGGTTTTTTTCAAAGTGAAGCGCTCCTTGCGGCGATAATAAAAAAGGGGGTTTCCCCCCTCTGCTAAGTTTTAGTTGTTTTCTTGAATTTCATCAGGTTCTATGCGTCTGCCATGGGTCAGAATCCATGCGCGCTCTGAATATCTTTTAGTTTTATAGTAGTAGGCAATACCCAGGCCAATAAACCAGACTGGAGAGAAGGCCAAGGAAATCATGGTGTCATGATCAAGCGCCAAAATTGCGACCACAAAGATCAGGAATAGCAAGGTGAACCACGCCATAAATACGCCGCCCGGCATTTTATAGGCAGACTGCTGATGCAGCTCAGGGGCTTTTTTGCGGTATGCCAGATAAGACAGAATAATCATGGCAAAGGTAAAAATACATAAAATGGACGTAAAGGCTGAGATGATAGTAAATGCAGTCATCACATCCGGCACAATAAACAGAATAGACGTTCCTGCAACCACGCAGAACATTGAGAACAGCAGGCTGATGACCGGCACTTTGCTTTTTGACAGCTTGCCAAAGCTCTTAGGCGCATCTTTTTCAACCGCTAAGCCGAACAGCATGCGGCTGGTGGCGAAAACGCCGCTGTTTGCCGAAGACATGGCGGAAGTCGCCACAACAAAGTTGACAATGCTGGCTGCGGCAGGCAGGCCGATCAGCGTAAACATTTCAACAAATGGGCTCTTGTCTGGAGAAATATGCGACCATGAAGTGACCGCGATAATGCACACCAATGCGCCGATATAGAACAATAAAATGCGCAATGGAATCGAGTTGATCGCGCGCGGTAAAGCAGTATGCGGATCTTTGGTTTCGGCTGCAGTTGTGCCGACCAGCTCAATGCCGACAAAGGCGAACACCGCAATCTGGAAGCCGGCCAGGAAGCCCGTCAAGCCGTAAGGGAACAGCGATTCTTTCTCCACCACGTGCGCCAAAGAAGCTTTCACGCCGTCCGGAGAAACAAAGCCGATGGTAATTAAATACACACCAACCAGCAGGAACATGATAATCGCGATGATCTTGATCAGGGCAAACCAGAATTCAACTTCGCCAAACAGCTTAACCGCAACAAAATTCAGCAGGGTTAAAATGGCGATTGAACTGAAAGCCGGTATCCATGCGGGCAGATCGGGATACCAGAATTGGGCATAGCCCCCGATCACGATCACATCGGCAATTGCGGTGACAATCCAGCTCAGCCAGTAGGACCAGCCTAAGAAAAATCCCGCCCAAGGCCCTAAATACGCCGTCGCGAAGTCAGCAAAGGACTTATAGTTGGTATTGGAAAGCAGCAGCTCTCCCATCGCGCGCATGACGAAGAAGAAGAAAAAGCCAATAATTAAATAGGTCAAAATAATGGAAGTGCCCGACACCGCCAGTGTCTTGCCTGAACCCATAAATAGACCCGTGCCGATGGCGCCGCCAATGGCAATCATCTGGATATGCCGGTTGGTCAGCGACCGCTCTAATTTTTCTTCTTCAACCGACTCATAATGATGCCCGCCCAGCAAA